>CAZRND010000242.1:0-8403 GCA_964601345.1 uncultured Acidobacteriota bacterium
GGGTGCGGCCACTTGTTCCGGGCGTTCCGGCCCCTGCTGTCGTTCGTCCGGCGCTGTAGCAATTTTCTGGCAATCGCCGGCACCCGGGCTCGCAAGCCCGGTGGCCTGCTGACGCTGGAGCACCTGCGGCAGGCGCTGAAGTTTGCGGGGTTAGCCGCGATCTGGACAGCCTGCTGGCGGAGACGTTTCGGCGGGCCAACTGGCCGGAGACGGGTGGCAAGCCGGTCTGCCCGTGGTGCTTTGACGACGACGAGCTCCGGCCCGGCTACAAGCCCCTGAAGTGCAACCCGGCGCTCCGGACCTACTGGTGCCGCTGCTGTGACCGGGCGTTCAGCGACCTCTACGGCACGCCGATCGAAAATACGTCCGCACCGCTGCGCGCCTGGGCGCTGGTAGTCTTTGACGTGCCGATGACGAAAGAGCAGTCCCAGTACCGCCACAACCGCTACAGCATGCGTAAGCGCATCACAGCCAGCCCCTTCATCGCCCGCTGGAAAGCCGAGATGGAAAAGGCGGGGATCACATCCGAACGCATGAATCTTCCTGATAAAGAATCAAGTCAGAGCGTCCCTTTGATCGTCCAGGTTAAGCGCGTGACGCAGTGTACAAAAGGACAGTGTAAAGCTATAATTCACACTCATAGGAGTGTATGGATGGGCGATAAATCAGCCATAGAGTGGACCGATGCTACGTGGAACCCAGTGACTGGTTGTTCTAAGGTAAGTCCGGGGTGCAAGAACTGCTATGCAGAGAGGCTGGCGACTCGCTTGAAAGCAATGGGAAACCCACGCTACGCGAATGGGTTCGAAGTCACGCTTCATCCAGACCAGCTGACGTTGCCTCTTCGATGGAAGCAACCCAGAAAGATTTTCGTAAATAGTATGAGCGATCTCTTCCACGAAGAAGTTCCAGAAGAGTTCATTCTTACAGCCTTCGAAGTGATGAAAAAGGCAGACTGGCATCTTTTTCAGATACTCACGAAGAGAGCGGAACGTTTGGCAGAGCTTGCTCCACAACTATCTTGGCCTAGTAATGTATGGCAAGGAGTCTCAGTGGAGAATGCCGAGAATACGTGGAGAGTAGAACGGCTACTTCAAGTGCCAGCTACAGTCCGATTCATCTCTGTTGAGCCCCTGCTGGGTCCGATTCCTAACCTGCCCTTGGAAGGAATATCGTGGGTGATCGTCGGTGGAGAGAGTGGCCCGAATTATCGACCTGTTGAAGCCTCCTGGATTCGCGAGATCCGTGACCAGTGTGTACGCGCGGAGGTACCGTTCTTCTTCAAGCAATGGGGTGGTCTTACCGCAAAGGCAGGAGGCAGACGGCTGGATCGGAGAGTCTGGAACGAAATGCCACGCACTGATTCCCTTGCCGCTCCTTGATCTGCCAGATAGCTTCTTAAGAGTAAGCCGCCGGATGGGCTAGTTTACTTGAGGATCGCCAGCAATTTGAAACGACGCCATCGGAAGCCTCCAGTGAAGCAGAAAACAGCCCCAAAGCCAGAGACGGAACAACTCTTCGAGCTGCCTGAGGGTCCCCCTCCTGAACCTGAAATACCAGCCCTTCGCGAGCCGATTTGGACTGAGAATAAGGCTAAGCTCATCGAACGGTACCTTTTCTATTTTGTAATGATTACCAAACATGGAACCTATATTGACGGTTTTGCTGGCCCTCAAGAACCAGACAAATCTCACATGTGGGCCGCTAAGCTTGTACTTGAAAGCAAGCCGCCGTGGTTTAGGAGTTTCTATTTATTTGATGAGGGTCCAAAGCAGATCGAATATCTAAAGAAACTCAGGGATGCCCAGCCGCCTGATGCAAAAAGAAAAATCGAGGTGATACCAGGCGATTTCAACATTCAAGTCGCGCACGTGTTAGATGCTAAACCCATTAAGGAGAGCGAAGCCTGTTTTTGTCTTCTTGACCAGAGGACCTTTGAGTGCCGGTGGGAAACGCTAGTGCGTCTCGCACGCTACAAGTCCTCCGGACATAAGATCGAGCTGTTTTATTTTCTTCCTAATCACTGGTTTAGTCGAGCCCTGAGCGCTCTTGGGGACAAAACGCCAGTAAGGTTATGGTGGGGACGAGATGATTGGGAGGTATTGTACAAGCTGGATGCAAGTCAAAGAACGGAGTTAATAGTTCGGCGATTCAAGGAGGAGCTCGGATATCATTCTGTGAAGCCTTGGCCTATCTTCGAAAAGAAAGAAGGCGGGGCTGTGATGTACTATATGATTCATGCTACTGATCATCCGCTTGCCCCTGGCTTAATGGCTCGTGCATATAAGAAAGCTGTCTTTCCTCAGGAACCTATCGAGCAAATACGACTGGAACTTGGACTTGATTGAGACTCTGCATTAGATAATTGTACGGCTCATCATTTTCTGTAATAGATCAGACCGTTTTAACGGAATTCCATTTAGGATGACCTCCGAAAAGGTATTATCCTCGATACGCCGCTGTCCATCGTGAACATGAACGTGAATTCCAACTTCCTGCGGCCTGTCAGCTGTCCAAAGAATCGCCGGAGTAGAAGCCCAAACTATGTAATTGCAACCTGCGTATTTATCAAGGTTGAGAGTGCGATTAGGTTCTTTGAAATCATCTGCGTGAGGGAACTGATCGTGTAACGGCTTCAATGGTGTTGAAACAATAGGCATTGAGCTCCAAGTGCTATCGCGCCCACAGTTAGCGCAAAAATGTTTGCGATGGGGCTTCTCCGCGAAACTGCCGAGATCCAAATGCGGATATCCGCAACTTGAGCAGTTAATGCAGTCCATCTCTCGTCCAGCTTCCAATCCACGGACGAACTCAAACGCAGCCGGTGGCGTAACGTTGACCCGCGTGATCGCTGCTTTTCCAAATAAAGCCTGTTTCTCACTATAAAGCAAAGCCATCGCATCGAAATCTCTATCGATTGTTTTTTTGCCTCCAGGATCACGCCGGATATGGACATGAATCTTCGGAGGCCGATCGACAATCGGTTGGGTAGAAAGTGCGGCTGGCATAGAGCACCAAATTCCGGCCTCTGCATAGTCAGTCAGATTGATTTCGACCGGCGAGAGCACATAATTCATGGGTTGGTCGTGGTTTGCACACATCATGACCCCGGACTTCTCATAAGACTGGTGATCTGCTTTTGTGCCCCAATGCGACTGATGTGTCCGACACCACCACCGGTTAACGCCGTGCCTGAATTTTCCCGCGTTAACGAAGTCACAGGGTAAAAGAGCGTCGTCGCCGGCAGCTGCAGGAAAGCTGCCCAACATGGCTTGGGAGAAAACCGCAATGTTTCCTAGCGTACGACCGTAGGACCAGCAGATCGCAGGTGCTTGGTTCGCTGAATCATCGCTATCTGGACGGAGCGGCTGTTCGTCAGCAATTTTCTCAAGAAAGACTTTTTTAGCGGCACGCCCGGTGTGGTTCTCCCATTCACACTTCCAGAGTTCGACAACTTTCTTTGTATTGTTAATTTTTCGCTCAATGAACATAGGTCGTTAATTATGACACGGAAAAGTTTACAGTCTATATTTTTATAGCATGGTTAAGCGACCTTGAAGACAAACCAATCCCAAGACAGACAAGGCTTCCTAACTCTCTAAGTTTTCATTTCATCTGGCACGTTTCGTAGATTCACTGCCGTAAATTCTCAGATTATATGGCACAGGCGGCGCGCAGATAACGCCTGTAAGCCATTGATCTAACTTAATCTAACGCCGAATAACGCGGAATCACGGGTTTCTCAAATTATTTGGCATCCGACATTATTTGGCTTCCCCCAGGCTGCGTTCGTAGAGCAGCACCTTCCAGCCGTCCTCTTCGCTTAAAAACTGCCCGACGACCGGCAGCATGCCGGTGCCGGGAATCTGCCCGGTCTGCCCGAGGCTGCCGTTTTTCAGGACCCACATCATCTCGCCGGGCGTGCGCACCTTGTTGAACTTGGGATTGGTGAAGTTGCGCGGCTGAATGGGCAGCACCTTGGCGGCGCCGCCGTCGCCTTTGCCCTCAGGGCCGTGGCATTGGAAGCATGTGCCGCGGCCCAGGAAGATCGCCTTGCCTTCGGCGAGGATCTCTGGAGTGGCCTCAAACGGGGATTTCAATGCCTTGGCGGCGGGCCGGTCCGGAATCGGGACGCGGGACAAGGTGATGTCGAACTCGCCGGCGGGCTGTCCGTATCCGGCAGGCGGAACCGCCTGGGCAAACAGCTCCCCACTGTTGAGAGCGAATGACAGCAGAACGAGCATTGCGAAAAGACCTGCCGCTGACTTCATTGATTCCTCCCTTGTCATTTAGAGTGGGAGGGGCCCCAACAAGGTTGCCCCTCCCACACCCACTACGATTGAAGAGACGGTTTTCTTTGTACCATGACGAGCATCACCAAGCCCAGGACCATCATGGGCAGACTGAGCACCTGGCCCATGGACACCGTGCCGGCGAGAAGGCCCAGATGGGCGTCCGGCTCCCGGAACAATTCCACGAACGAGCGGCATGCGCCGTAGCCGGCGATGAAGGTCCAAAACACCGTGCCCGCCGGGCGCTGCCGCCGTCCGACCGCCCAGACCAGCGCGAACAGGACGATGCCTTCGAGCAGCGCTTCATACAATTGGGATGGATGCCGGCAGACCGGCCCGCCGCCTGTGCGGGCGAAGACCATGCACCACGGCGTGTCCGTTGCGCGGCCGAACAGTTCGCCGTTGATGAAATTGCCGAGCCGCCCCAGGCCGAGACCGATCGGGACGGCGGGAGCGGCCAGGTCCGCGATGGTATAGAAGCCATGCCCTTTGCGCCAGCAGAACAGCGCGACCGCCACGATCACGCCCAACAGACCGCCGTGAAAAGACATGCCTCCTTCCCAGACCGCGAGCAGCTTGGCGGGATGCTCGAGGTAGTATGGGAAATTGTAGAACAGGATGTAGCCCAGCCGGCCGCCCAGGATGACGCCGAACGCGGCATAGAGGATCAGGTCGTGCAGGTCGTCCACCGTCAGGGCCACGCCGCGAAGCGCCGCGCGGGCCTTGATCATGAAAAAGGCGGCGCCCAGCCCGAAGACGTACATCAATCCGTACCAGCGGATTGCGATGGGGCCGAGCCTGATCAGAACGGGATCGATGTCGGGATTCGGCAGCACGGAGGCATCCTACGGTGGGAACGGCGTCATTATCAAGCCCGTTCCTTGACCTTGCCGCGGGCTTTGCGATACACCATTCGCCATGGCGCTCGACGGCGGAAAAGCCTACAGCCTCTATGACGCGATCCGGCGGGTGCTGGATCCGCTGCGGCGGGATTGGGAGAAATTCACCCCGCCGGAGCGCGAGGTCGTCATTAAGGAGATCGAGGCGTTTTTGAGGAGCGTGAAGCCGGACGACGAGCCGCCGCGGTAAGCCTTACTTTTCCACCTTCAGAATCGTGACGTCCACCATCAGGTCCTTGCCGGCCAACGGGTGGTTGAAATCGATCACCGCGGAGTCATCGGTGATTTTGAGGACGCGCGCGATGTCTCCGTTCTTGTTCTTGACCTGCGATCCGACCTTCGCGCCCGGCGGGAGCTGGGCGAGCTTGACGGTCTGCTTTTTAGTCTCATCGTAGGGACCGTAGGCCTGATCGGACGTCAGCGTGACCTTCTTCTTCTCGCCGGGGCTCATGCCGGCGAGGGCCATCTCCAGGCTCGGCCAGATCTCATGCTTGCCCTGGACGTACGTGAACGGGTCTTTGCCGACGTTGCTGAAGGCGACGGACTTGTCCGGCAGGGTGATGGTGAACTCCATCGTGGTTTTCGCGCCGTCGGAGACTTGAGGTCCTGCCGGTGCCGCTGGCGAGGCTGGGGCCGCAGGGGCCGTCGCCGGCTCTGTTTTCGCCGTCTCCGGCTTTGAGGATTTTGATTTGCAGGCCGGCAGCATCGCCACCATGCCGATGCACGCCGCGCACAACAGTATCCGGAGAATCCCTCCAATCATTTTTTGGGCTTCCAGGCTTTGGCCAATTTCTGCGCCTCGGCAAGCTGCGCCGCCGACATTTTTTTGGCGATGAAGTCCCGCGCCTCCGCGGCGGACTCATTGCCCTGCGCGGCGGCGAGGCCCAGCCAGAGGTGGCCCTTCACGTAATCCTGGGGGACACCCTCGCCCTTCGCAAACAACAGGCCGAGGCTGCTCTGGGCGTCGGGATCGCCTTGTTCCGCCGCCTGCCGGTACCAATGGACGGCTTTGGTGTAGCTCTGCGTGACGCCGTTCCCCTTGGCATATAGAAGGCCTAGGTTGAACTGAGCGTCGGCATCGCCCTGGTCGGCCGCGCGCCGGTACCAGCGGAAGGCTTCATTGTAATCCTGTTTGACGCCCTGCCCCTTGGCGTACAACACGCCCAGGTTGAACTGCGCCTCCGCATACTCCTGCTCCGCGGCGCGTCGGTACCAGCGGAAGGCTTCCTTATAGTCTTGTTTGACGCCCTGTCCTTTGGCATACATGACGCCCACGTTGCTCTGGGCGTTGGACAGACCCTGGTCGGCCGCGCGGCGGTACCAGTTCAGCGCTTCGGTGAAGTTCTGCTGAACGCCGTTGCCCAAGTCGTACATCAAGCCGAGGCTGTATTGCGCGTCCGCGTTTCCTTTTTCCGCAAGCGGGCGCCACTCCTTCAAAGCCACGGCGTAATTGCCCGCCTCGTAGGCGTGCAGACCCTTTTGGAAATCGGCAGAGGCGGGGACGGCGAGACATGCGAGAAGGAACGCGGCTCGGGCGAAATGGCGGCTCAGGATGCTCATGAAGGGGCCGATTCTAGCATCCTTCGCCGGAAAAACTCCAGCCTACGTTAAACACCGCAAGGTGGTGGCCCCGACACGAATTGAACGTGCGACAAACGGTTTAGGAAACCGCTGCTCTATCCAACTGAGCTACGGGGCCACGTCCCAGCGGCCCAGTAACGGTACCATGCGACGCCCTCGCGATCAACGTGGCTCGGCGATGCCGCGGTACATTTCGCCCAGCAGCCGCGGCACGCCCGGCATCTGAAAGCGATCGAGCCTCGACACGGCGAGGCCTGCGTCCGCAACGAGCCGCGCGATCGGCCGGTTCATGTTGCAGCCGACGCCGATCTTCATTTGTAACGGGTTGAGCCGGTCCTGCCACCGCGCGACGGTGGGGGTGTCGCTGCGGCCATGTTCGAGGAACACGTACCGGCCGCCGGCCTTGAGCACCCGCCGGACTTCCCGCAAAGCCGCGGCGACGTCGGGAATGGTGCAGAGCGTCCAGGTGCTCACGACGCAGTCGAACCGCCCATCGGCGAACGGAAGCGCTTCTCCGGAACCGCGGACGAATTTCACGGGAATCGGCGACGCCGCAATCCGCCGGGATACCGTATGGCGCAGCAGGCGCGCCGGCTCGAGCGCGGTCACCCGCGAGACTCCAGCCGGATAGTGCGGCAGGTTCAGGCCTGTGCCGAATCCGATTTCCAGAATGTTCCCGGTGAGCCCGCTGAGGGCCTCGCCGCGCTGCTCCTGAAATTTCTCTCCACCCATGACCCAGTCCATGAGGAGAGGGAAAATATGCGCGGCGTAGAATCCCATGGTGGTGACCGGAGTATAGCAAACACCGCGCGGCCTCTGGTAAAAGCTTCGGCTGATGCCGAAGATCTGGTGCGCCGTTTCCAGCCATGGGTTCGGTCATGCCGCGCAGGTCGTCCCGGTGCTCAACGAACTGGGCCGCCGCATCCGCGGCCTCGGCGTCGTGCTGCGCACCCGCGTGCCGGCCGGATTTTTCAAGGGAAAGCTGCGCGTCAAATGTGAGATCAGCCCCGCCGATCAGGACGTCGGGTGCGTGCAGTGCGGGCCGCTCCGCATCGACGTTGACGGCACCTGGGCGGCGCACCGGAGTTTTCATACAGATTGGGATGCCAGGATCGCTGCGGAGGCTGACGCCATTCGATCGGCCGGTCCCGATCTGGTGCTGTCCGATATTTCCTATCTGGCGCTCGAAGCTGCTGCGCGGGCGGGCCGACCGGCGGTCGGGCTGAGCAACCTCACCTGGGACGGCGTCCTCGCCCAGCTCGATCCAGACAGTGATGAACGCCGCGATTTGATCAAACGCATCCGCGGGTCATACAGCGCGGCCGACACGATGATCCGGATTGCGCCCGGCATACCGATGGAGGCGTTCGGCAGAATCGCCGACGTCGGGCCGGTCGCGGAGCTTGTGCAAGGCGAGGGCGAAAAGGTGAGGAGCGTCATCGGCACCGCCGCCGGCGAGCGCATTGTACTCGTGGCCTTCGGCGGGGTGGCGCTGGACGGGTTGCCGTACGCGCGCCTCGATGGGATGAGCGGGTACCGGTTCATCGTCAGCAGCGCGGCGGTGCCGGCGGGGCTGCGCCGCGTGCATGCCGCCGAGGCGATCCCGCTGTCATTCAGCCAGCTGCTCGCGT
>CAZRND010000243.1:0-8373 GCA_964601345.1 uncultured Acidobacteriota bacterium
GGGATGCTCGCCCTGCCGCGGATCGGCGTGTTCGTAGAGATGCGTACCGTCGAAAGTTCCCAGGCCGTGGCCGTCGCGCGGAAAGTGCGCCGGAGTCCAATCGAGGATCACCGCGATGTCTTCGTGGTGGCAGCGGTCGACGAAGTACATGAATTCGTCGGGGGTGCCGTAACGGCTGGTGGGCGCGAAATATCCGATGGTCTGATAGCCCCATGAGCCGTCGAAAGGATGCTCCATCACCGGCATCAGCTCGAGATGCGTAAAGCCCATGCGCTTCACGTAGGGGATCAGCTCATCGGCGAGCTGGCGATAGGACAGAAAGTCGTCGCGCGTCGCTCCCGCCGGACGACGCCACGATCCGAGATGCACTTCGTAAGTGGAGACGGGTTCCTTCAGAAACTCGCGGCGCTCGCGCTTCGACATCCACTCCTGGTCGCTCCATTTCCAGCGGCTGAGATCGAAGACGACGGACCCGCTCTTGGGCCGGACTTCGGCAAGAAGCGCGTAAGGATCGGCCTTCAGCGACAGCGAGTCGTTGGCTCGCGAGAGGATTTCGAATTTGTAGATCAGCCCTTCCTCGAGGCCGGGAAGGAACAGCTCCCACACGCCCAAGGGAATCCGTTGGCGCATGGGGTGGACGCGGCCGTCCCAGCGATTGAAGTCGCCGACGACACTGACGCGCCGGGCATTCGGCGCCCAGACGCCGAAACGCACTCCGCGAACGCCCGCCACCGTGTGCAGGTGCGCGCCCATCTTTTCGTAATTCTCGTAATGCGTCCCCTCGCCGATGAGATGCAGGTCGAAATCCGTCAGCAGGGGCGGAAAGGAATAGGGATCGTGCTTCTCGCGCCCGTCCACGACCAGACGATAGGCGCGGTCGCCGGACGGCAGCGGCGTCGTGAGCTCGAAGAAGCCGTCGGGATGAGAGCGCTTGGCGGCAACGGGAGCGGCATTGCCGAAGCGTACGGCGCAGTCCTGGGAATGCGGAAGAAACGCGCGGATCGAGAGAAGCTTTTTCTTGCCTTCCGTTACCACGTGCGGGCCGAGCACGCGGAAGGGATCGCCGTGGCGGCCCCGCCGGATCGCTTCGATCTCTTCCCTCGGAGCCGTCAGCTTCACGAGCCCAATTCTAGCGTAGAATGACGGAATGAAGCCCATCGTCCATTACTTGGACGCGGCGGGGATCGACGCGGGCGCGCTGGCCAAGTCCGCGGGACTCCAGGCGAAGCTCGTGAAATCCATTGTCAGCGGCAACTACACGCCGAGCCCCGAACAGCGGCAGCGCTTAGCCGCGGCTTTGGGCGTCGCGGTGGAAGAGATTTCCTGGGATCACTCCGTTCCAGTGCAATACCTGCGCGGTAACGGACCGCAGTGCGGCCGCAACACCTAGCCCGAATGAGTCTATTCGCCCGTTTCATTCATGATTGGGAACACCGCCTTCACGACACCGAGCGGCGAGGGCAACCGCCGCGCATTCTCCGTCCGTTCGAGTGGGGCGCGGAATGGGTGGGCGGCAAGCCGGGCGAGGCCGCGCCGCTCGTCGACCCGGCCGGGAGCGACGCGCTCTTTGCGTTCGAGCGGCCCTCGGATTACCGGCTCGACGGCGACATGCTGACGTTCACGAGTCCGCTCGCGACGCCTTATCCTGAAAACAACACGGTGCACGCGCGATGGTTCCCCGCCAAACGGCCGACACGGCGCGCTGTCGTGGTCATTCCTCAGTGGAACTCCGACGAGAACGGTCATGTCGGGCTTTGCCGTCTGCTCAATTTCTTCGGGATGTCCGCGTTGCGGTTGAGCATGCCCTACCACGACCGCCGGATGCCTTCCGAGCTTCGGCGGGCTGACTACGCCGTCTCCGCGAACATCGGTCGCACGATTCACGCCAGTCGCCAAGCCGTGATCGACGCGCGCTGCCTGGTCGACTGGCTGTCCGCGCAGGGACACGAGAGCATCGGCATCCTCGGGACGAGCCTGGGCTCGT
This sequence comes from uncultured Acidobacteriota bacterium, assembly GCA_964601345.1. Taxonomy (GTDB): domain Bacteria; phylum Acidobacteriota; class Terriglobia; order JAJPHL01; family JAJPHL01; genus CAZRND01. Next base: position 1,985 of record CAZRND010000243.1, read on the forward strand.
GCATCGCGTTCATTACCGCCGCGCACGACCACCGCATTCGCGCACAGGCCTGCAACCACGTCTCGACGTATTTTGCCGACGTGGTCTGGCGCGGTCTTTCGACCTCGCACATCGCCGCCGGATTACGCGGGGGAATCGAGCTGGAGGAGTTGCGGCGGCATTGGGCCGTCATCAGCCCGGCGACCTATGTACATCGCTTCGTCGGACGCAGCGTCGCGACGCTGATCGTTTGGGCCCGCTACGACCTATCGTTCCCGCCCGATCTCTCGCGGCAATTCATCGAGACCTATGCCGCGCAAGGCCTGCCGCATCGCGAGCTGGTGCTGCCGTGCGGCCATTACACCACCGGCGTCACGCCCTTCAAGTGGATGGACGGCCTCGGCATGGCCCGCTTTCTCGCCGAAGCGCTCTAGCAGTTTCGCCTGTGCCGTTCGTAGGCGGCGTTGAATTCCGCGCCGACCAGCACGATGCAGGAGAGCAGGTACATCCAAATCAGCAGTGCGATCCCCGCGCCCAGGCTTCCGTAGATGCCCGAGTACTCGGCGACATTCTGAACGTACCAGCCGAAAATGGCGGTCGTTCCCAGCCAGGCGAGCGTTGCCACGAGCGCGCCCGGCAGGACGTGGACGAATTTCCGCTCCAGGTTGGGGCCGACGTAGTAGATGATGCCGAGCACCAGCGTGCAGGTGCCGATCGCTACCACCCAGCGCACTGCCGACCACACCACGGTGACCAGAATGGGGAAGCCGAATTCGTAAGCCAGCCAGTTTCGCACCTGGGCGCCGAAGACGATCAGCGCCGTCGCCGCCAGCAGCGGCGCTCCGGCCAGAAAGACCAGAGCCATCGAGATCCCCTCCTCTTTCCAGAACGACCAGGTATTTTGCATGCGGTAGACGGCGCGAAATCCCTGGATGAACGAAGCCATCACGCCGGCCGACGCCAACAGCGCGATCGACGCGGCGGAAATCAACAGACGCAAAGGCGTTTGATGCCCGCCGACGGCGGTTTGCAGCGCCTCCTGCTGGGCGGTGGGCGGCAGCACGCGCCCCAAGGCATACGTGATTTCGCGCATCAGAGCCGCCGTGCGATGGTTTCCCGCGAGAATCGCCGTGAGCACCATCAAGGTCGGAAAGAAAGTCAGGATCAGGGAGTACGCGGCACCCTTGGCGACGGAAAAACATCCGTCCTGCACCGTGTTGACCACTGCCTGACGCAGCAGATGAAGGAAGGCTCGCATGGGCCGTCGGAGCCATGATTATAATCGCAATTGCCCGATGGCCCGGTTTTCCAAGCTGTTCCTTGCAGCGAGTCTCTGCTTCACCGCATGGCTGGCGTATTGGCGCTACACCCACGGGCTGCCCGCGTTGCAGGATTTTCGCGCTTTGACGGGCGCGGGGTCGTTGCCGGCCATCCGCCCGCCTTTCTACCGTCCACTTTCCGGGCTGCCCTTCGAGACAGCGGCGATCTTGTGGCTCGCGTTGAACGCCGCCGCCGGACTCGGATTCGGGCTATGGGCCATCCGCCGAGTGCGCGAGCCTGCGATGGCTTTGCTGTTCGCCGTTTTTCTGCCCAGCATCGTTTCGCTCAGTGTCGGACAAGACAGCCTATTGATGCTGGCGGCGTTGACGGGCGTTTTCCTGCTGCTCGAAGACGAACGCCCCCTGCCGGCCGGGCTGCTGCTCTCATTGTTGTGGGCGAAGTTTCATCTTCTACCTGTCTTTGTGCTGATGCTCGTCGTGCGCCGGGCGTGGAGAGCAATCGGAGGGTTCGCGATCGGCAGCGCGATCCTGCTCGGCCCGATCGCTTCACAGATTCCCGGCTATCTTTCTTATCTGGCGGAAGTGGCCGCGCATCCGAGCGTGATGCCGTGCCGCGCTTGCATGCCCAACCTGCACGCGCTGGTGCCGAATGCAGCGACATCAGTCGTCCTGTCTGCCGGGCTCCTTGCTGCCACAATCCCGCGCTTGCGCGGTCCTTTGCCGCAGGCCTTCTCTCTGGCGGCGACCAGCGCGCTGCTCGTCAGCCATCACGCGATTGTCTACGATTGCGTTCTCCTGTTTCTGGCCGCGGTGCTGGCGAAGGATCAGGATCCAGACATCGCGTGGCTGTGGGCCTGGACGATTTCGCCGATGCCTTACCTGCTCGCTTATGTATGGGAACCGCTGCGCGTGGCGCCTTCTCTGACTGTCTGCGCGTTGTGGGCCGTTCAGTCTGTCCGAACCCAGCGCCACAACTCCGGCAGCGTGGGACGTTTGCCGTACATCAAAATACCGATGCGGTAAATACGGGCGCAAATCCACATCACACCCATCGTCGTGAGCACCATCAGGACTATGGAGAGCGCCACTTGCCAGGCCGGCGGCATCTGCACGGTGATTCGCAGGAACATCAGAATCGGAGAGAAGAAAGGGATGAGCGAAAGAACGACGGAGGCGGTGCTGGCCGGGCTGCGGAACACCATCTGCTGCAATACCAGGGGCAGGATCAGGAACTGCACGATGAAAATCTGCAATTGCTGCGCTTCCTGTTCCGTGTTGACGGCCGCCCCCAGGGCCGCGAACATGCTGCTGAAGAGCAGATATCCGAGAATGAAATAGACGACGAAGAAAACCAACAACATGGGCGGCACCGAAAGGTCGCCTAACTGCGATCCGGACGAGGCGAAACCGAAAAGGCCGATCGAGCCGAACATGACACTCCAGACCAGATACTGGGTCAATCCCACGGCGGCCACGCCCAGAATCTTGCCGGCCATCAACTGGATCGGCTTCACGGAACTGAGCAGCACCTCGAAGACGCGGCTGGTCTTTTCTTCGATCACGCCGCGCATCACCGTCACGCCGTAGAGAATCAGCGTGGTGTAGAGGATCATGGTGAAGAAGAAAGAGAGGATGAACGCGCCGATGCCGCGGTCTTCTTTCTCTCCGCTCTCGCTGACCCGAACCGTCCGCAGCCGCACGGGCTTCATGAGGTCCTGGGTTTTTTCCGGCGGGACGCCGCTGTCCATCAGGCGCACGCGCATCACCGCTCCCGACGCGGCGCGCTGCACGGCTTCCACGCTGGTCATGTCGGCCAGGTTCCGCGCGTAGTAGTCCACGCTTCCCGTCTCGACGGCTTTCTTGTCGATCCAGAGATAGGCGTCGAGGAGGCTCTGCTTCACCTCGCCCGAGAGCCGCGCGCGGACCTCGGCTTCGCGGCCCGGCTCGACAGCCACGCGCTCGAAGGTGTACTGGTCGAACTGCATGATGCTCCGGCGGAGGTTCGGATTCTCGAGGTTCTTGGCAATGTCGGCGGTGCTCGGCGCGGTCCGTTCGCGCAAGAGCTGTTCGAAGAGCGGGCCAACGCGCCCGGCGAGATCCACGATCGCCAGCTTCTGCGCCTTGCTGCCGCGCGTCGCCGAGAAGATCGAGACGGCAAAGATGCCGGCCAGGATCAGCGGAGCCAGAATCGTAAGAATGATGAAAGCCTTCGAGCGGACCCGCTCCAGATATTCGCGCAGGAAAATGTAGCCGACGATCTTCATGCTTCGACCTTCCCCACGGCCTGGATGAAGATTTCCTCGAGCGACGGCTCGGTCAGCTCGAAGTGGCTGACTCTCAGCTTCGGAATCATCGCCGCCAGCACCGCTTGCGAGTCCGTGCCCGGTTGCATCTTGATCTGGATGAAGTTGCCGGTATCCACCACGTCGCGCACGCCGGGCGCTTGGCGCAGGAAACTCCAGTCGCCCTCGACCCGCGCCATGATGGAGTTCATGCCGAAGCCGCGCTTGATCTCGCGCAGATTCCCCTGAAGGACGCTCTGCCCGCGATTCACGAGGCAGATCGCTTCGCAGAGGCGCTCGACCTGTTCCATCTGGTGCGTGGAGAAGATGATGGTCTTGCCGCCGTTCTCCAGCTCGAGCATCACTTCCTTCAGCAGTGACGCGTTCACCGGATCGAGGCCGGTGAACGGCTCGTCGAGAATGATCAAGCCGGGATCGTGCATGACAGTGGATGCAAACTGGACCTTCTGCTGCATCCCCTTGCTGAGTTCCTCGACTTTTTTGTTTTGCCAGTCATCCATCTTCAGGCGCGACATCCAGTGCCCCACGGCGCGCTTGGCATCGGCCCGTTCCATGCCGCGAATCAGTCCCAGGAACTCCAGGACGTCCGGCACCTTCATTTTTTTGTAGAGACCGCGCTCTTCCGGCATATAGCCGATGCGTCGCAGTGCCTCGCGCCGGAAGGGCCGGCCGAAGATGTTCACCGTTCCCGAGTCCGGGACGATGATGTCCATCAGCATGCGGATGGTGGTGGTTTTGCCCGCGCCGTTCGGCCCCAGCAAACCGTAGATCGTGCCCTCCTGCACCGTGAAGGAGAGTCCATTCACGGCTCGAGCGCCGTTAAACGATTTGGCGATATTCGAAACCTCGAGAGCAGCCGGCATGGCCGAACTACTATACCAATAAAGTGCTACAGTAGGCGTCCTATCCCAAACCAAACTCCTCCGCCGGCGCTCGAACGTTCCATCGGCCTCGTGCACAGCACCGCCTTGGTCGCGGGAATCATCGTGGGCGCGGGAATTTTCGTCCAGCCGGCCGAAATCGCGCGGCATGTGCCGAGCGCTTCCGGCGTCATGCTGGTGTGGATCATCTCCGGATTGTTTACTCTCTGCGGGGCGCTCGTTTGCGCCGAACTGGGCTCCGCTTTTCCGCAGACTGGCGGTGTCTATGTCTTTTTAAAAGAAACGATGTCGCCGGCGCTCGGATTTCTCTGGGGATGGGCGATGTTCTGGAGCATCCACACCGGAATCATCGCGGCGTCTGGAGTTATCTTTGCGCGCTATGTCGGCTTCTTCGCGCCGCTGGGGGACGTTGGCATCCGCGTGGTGGCGATCGCCGGCATCCTGGCGCTCTCGGCGCTGAACTACATGGGCGTAAGGCAGGGCAGCCTGCTGCAAACCATCGTCACCGCCGCGAAGGTTCTGGCGATCGCGCTGATGGCGTTGCTGGTGGTCGGATTTCCGGGATCCGGCCGCGCGGCCGCCGCCGTTACGAAAGAGATTTCGTCGCGCGAGTTTTTTCTCGCTGTCGCGGCGGGACTCTACGCCTTCGGCGGATGGCACATGGCGACGTACGCGGCGGGCGAAACGCGCGATCCGGAGAAGACCGTTCCGCGCGCGTTGCTCCTGGGCGTGGCCGTCGTGACAGCTTGTTATCTGGGATTGAATGCCGCCTGTCTCTACGTGCTGCCCCTCGATCAGGTCATGAGCTCGACGCGCGTTGCGGCCGACGCCGCGCACGCTCTCGCGGGACCTCGCGGCGCCGCCGCGGTCTCGGCACTGGTGATCGTGTCGTCTTTCGGATGCATGAACGGGATCATCCTCTCGGGTCCGCGTGTCTACTATGCGATGGCCCAGGACGGGCTGGGATTCGCGTGGATGGGCGCGGTCCACGAGCGCTTTCGGACGCCGCATCTCGCGATCCTGCTGCAAGCGGCGTGGGCCTGCACCTTGGTTTGGGAGGGAACGTATCGCGCGCTCTTCACCCGCGTGATCTATACCGAATGGCTGCTCTTCGCGCTGATGACTGTAGGACTGCTGCGCCTGCGCCATAAGAGCGGCAAGGGATTCGCGCCTGCACCGATTCTGTTTCTGATCGCCTGCGCGTCCGTGGTTCTCAACCAGATCGCCGCCGACCCGCGTGAAAGCGCGACGGGGCTTTTGCTTGTGCTGGCCGGTCTGCCTGTCTATTATTTTTGGGCACGTCGAAAAGGAAGATATGCCGATCATTGATTTTCATAATCATTACTACCCGCCCGTTTATCTCGAAGCCTTGCAGAGGGGCTCGAGCGCCGTCAAAGTCACCGTCGACGCCGACGGGAATCCGCGCCTCTACTATCCCGGCGATTACAACATTGCCGTGCGCGGCCACCGCGACATCGATTACCGCGAGCAGGTGCTCGTCGACCACGGCGTGGATACGCAACTCGTGACCCTGACGACGCCGGGCACGCACGTGGAAGATCCGGCGACAGCCGTGCGCATGGCGGCCATGGTCAACGATGCGTTCGCCGCCGTCGTTCGCGCGAAGAAGGGGCGATTCGCGGCACTCGCCACGCTCCCTCTCAATGACACCGCGGCCTCGGTGAGCGAACTGAAACGTGCTTGCGGGCCGCTCGGCCTGCCCGGGGCGATGCTCTTCAGCAACGTGAACGGCGTTGGTCTCGACGACAAACGGTTCTGGCCGTTATACGCCGCGGCGAATGAGCTCGGCGCTGTCTTCTACATCCATCCGACGAATCCGCTCGGCGTCGAAGCAATGACCGACTACTGGCTGATGCCGCTGGTGGGTTTTCTGATGGACACGACGCTCGCCGCCGGCAAGCTCGTCTTCAGCGGGGTGCCGGAGC
>CAZRND010000244.1:0-8368 GCA_964601345.1 uncultured Acidobacteriota bacterium
GCCGCGACCTCGCGAGGGGTTTGCTTCGTCAGCCTCGGCGATGCGGATAAGCCCTTGGTCCACGCGCTGCACGAGGAATATCCGAAGGCCGAGATTCATGCCGGAAAACGCCTGGGATGGGTTCGCGATCTTCTTACTTATCTCGAAGGCGGTCGGCATCCCGACGTGCCGCTCGATCTTCAGGCCACGGCGTTTCAGATGCGCGTCTGGAAAGAGCTGCAAGCGATTCCTCTTGGCGCGACGCGCACGTACTCCGAAGTCGCGCGCAAGATGGGACGTCCTACTGCCACGCGCGCCGTGGCCCACGCCTGCGCGACAAATCCCGCGTCGCTGGTCGTGCCGTGCCATCGCGTCGTCGGCACAGATGGAGGCCTGCATGGCTACCGCTGGGGACTCGATCGCAAACGCGCTCTCATTGAGAGCGAAAAATCAAAAGCCGCCGTGTTGCAATAAGAGCAGACCTACCGAGAGCGCCGCGAGACAATACATCACGGGATGCACTTCCCTGCCGCGACCGGTCATGATGTAGAGACCGGTGTGCGAGAGGAATCCCCACAGGATTCCGAGCGTGATGGAAAACGTCAGCGGGATCAGGATGATGGTCAGAAACGCCGGGAGCGCGTCTTCGAGGCGCGTGAAGTCCAGGCGCGCGACGCCCTGGAACATGAATGCGCCCACGATCATCAGCACAGGCGCGGTCGCGTACGGCGGCGCCATCGCGGCGAGCGGCGCGATGAAAAAGCAAGGCAGAAAGCAGAGCGCGGTGAAGACGCTGGTAAGTCCCGTGCGCCCGCCCATGTTGATGCCCGCGACGCTCTCGATATAAGCCGTTCCCGACGACGTGCCGGCGAGGCCCGCGCCGAGCGTGGCCAGCGCGTCCACGATCAATCCTTCGCGCAGATTGCGCGGATGCCCTTCGGCATCGAGCAGGTTCGCGGCGGTCGAGACGCCGACGAAGGTCGAAATGGAATCGAACAGGTCGGTGAAGAGAATCGAGACCGTCGCGGGCAGCAGGGACAGCTTTAGCGCGCCCCAAATGTCGAGCTTCAGGAAGACGGAATGAAAATCCGGCGCGCTGAATGGTTGCGCGGGCCCCTTGACCCAGCCCGCCGCCCAGGCGACGAGCGTCACGGAAAAGATCCCTCCGAGAAAGGCGAACGGACTCTTGCGATGGTAGAGCCAGACGGTGATCGTCGTTCCCGCCACCGTGAGATAAGCGCGATAGTCGAGCGTTCCGAGTCTCACGAAGGTCACAGGATCGGCGGCGATGACGCCGGCGTTGCGTAATCCGATAAAGGTCAGAAACACGCCGATGCCCGCGCCGGCGGCGACGCGCAACGCGGGAGGAATCGCGCGCGCAATCGTTTCGCGAATGGGCGTCACCGAGATCAGCAGGAAGAGCGCGCCGGCCCAGAAGATCATGCCGAGCGCCACGGTCCACGGAACTTTCTGTCCAAGGATGATGGTGAAGGTGAAGAACGCGTTGATGCCCATGCCGGGCGCCACGGCAAACGGCAGCTTGGCGTAGACGCCCATCAACAGGGTCATGACGAAACTTACAAGGACGGTGGCTGTGAGCGCGCCGCTGAAGGGAATGCCGGTGCCTTCGGTCGAGAGCATCGAAGGATTGACGATGACGATGTACGCCATCGTGAAAAACGTGGTGATGCCGGCAATTGCCTCGGTGCGCATGAGCCTATGAGCTTACTTCATCCGGTGCTATAATCCGCTCGCTATGGCTACTATGCCCCCACCGGAAATGCCGGAACCCGCAGCGCCCGCGCCCGGATCGCCATCGAAAGGCGCGTTCGAGCTTCTCATCGGCGCATTTTTTTCGCCCGGCGAGACGTTCGAGCATCTCGCCAAGGCGCCCGTGTTTGTGCTGCCTCTCGTCCTGGTGATGATCCTCTCGATGGCTTCTTCGATCATCGTGGCGAATCGCATCGGGATCGAGAACATCGTGCGGCAGCAAATGATGAAGAATCCGCGCATAGCCGAGTTACCGAAGGACCAGCTCGATCAGAACATCGAACGCGGCGTAAAGATCGGCCAGGTTTTTGTTTACATCGCCTGGCTCCGCGTGCCCATCGTCTGGCTGGTCATTTCGGGCGTGCTGCTGATGATGGCGAATTTCGTCTTTGGCGGGACGAGCACCTTCCGGCAAATGTTCGCGGCCACGGCGCACGCCGCGTCTCCGCCCGCTGTCGTGCTGGTCATCTTGTCGCTGGTGATCGTGATGATGAAGGGCGATCCTTCCGAGCTCGACGTTGAGAATCTGGTCGCCGCGAACCTCGGAATCCTGATCCCCGCGGAGACCAGCAAATTCCTGCATCGCATGGCGGTGTCCATCGACTTTTTCAGCTTCTGGCAGATTGCCCTTTTCTCGTTCGGGATTGCAGCGGCGGCGCGGCTCTCGTTCTCGAAAGCGCTGATAGCCGTGGCGATCCCGTGGGCGATTTGGGTACTGGGCGTTTCTGGTTTTGCCGCTCTCTTCGGCTAAAAAACATCAGCGCCTACTCCGCGCTAGTTCGGACGCGGAGGAGGCGGACCTCCAAAACCACGCCCGCCCGGTCCGCCAAAACCTCCCGGCGGCCGAGTATCGTACTTGGCCTTCTGATCGGCCGTCAAAAGAGCGTAAAGCTTCGCCTCGGCTCTGGAATTGATGGACGTGATCTGACCTTGCAGTTGACCGATCTGCGTCGCGGCCACGTCGATGTCGCCCGTCGCGTTGTTCTTCACGGCGGTCCCGAGGGCCGTCTGCGCCGTTTGCATCTGACTCTGCAGCGGCTGCGCGGCGTTGGCCGCGGCCGTGAAGATGGTGGCGGCTTCGGCCTGTTGCGAATCGGTCAAGCTAAGAAAATTCGTCAGCATCTCCACGCGGCGAGCCACCATGTCGGCCACCGTGGGAGGATTGCCGCTCGGCGGTCCACCGGCGGCATCGCGCGGACCGCGCCGCCCGCCCTGGGGCGGTTGTGCCAGCATCATGCCGGTGCACATCGTGATCGCTACTGCGAGAAACGTGAGTCGTCTCATTGGCGGGATCTCCTGGTCCCTATTCTGTTTAACGCATAACTCGGGGTTTCGGCGGTAAATTCGGCGTAAAATCCGCTTTACGCGGATTTTACATCTCCCGGCTCATCGGAAAATCGATAACCCAATCCATGCAGCGTGACGATGTACTGCGGCTCTTTGGGATCGGCTTCGAGCTTCTGGCGTAAACCTGACACGTGAACGTCCACCGTTCGCGTTACGGGATTGCCCGCGTAGCCCCAAACATCTTTGAGGATGCGCTCGCGGGAAAGGGTCTCGCCGCGATGGGAAATGAAGTAGCGCAGCAACTGAAATTCGCGCGCTGACAGCGGCACGACCGAACCCTTGCGCTTCACCTCGGTGCGGCGAAAATCCACTTCCACGTGGCCGAAGGAGAATCGCGCCAGCTCGGGCGCGGCCGCGGCGGAGGTCCGCCGCAGCAGCGCTTCGATGCGCGCTGTCAGCTCCATCATCTCGAACGGCTTGGTCAGATAATCGTCCGCGCCGAGCTTGAGTCCCACCACTTTGTCGGGCGTCTCGCCGAGCGCGGTCAGGATCAGCACCGGCGTGCTGTTGCCCTCGCGGCGCAAGTCGCGCAGCACGTCGAGTCCGCTGCGGCGGGGAAGCATCACGTCGAGGACGATCAATTGGAAGGTGCTCGCGAGCGCGGTCTTAAGTCCCGTCTCGCCGTCGGCGGCGGTCTCAACCGTGTAGCCTTCGGCGCGGAGCCGGTCGCCCACGGTGAGGCGCAGTCCCGGCTCGTCCTCAATCAGCAGGATGCGCGGCGCGCTCACGATACACCTTTTGCTGCAGGCAGAATCAGAGTGAAGGCGCTTCCCCGCCCCGGCTGGCTCTCGACCTCGAGCCGTCCGCCCATGGCCGCGGCAAAGCTGCGCGCCAGGCTAAGCCCGAGTCCGGTGCCGTGGATTTGCGCGTTGCGCGCCGAGTCGCCACGAAAGAACGGCTCGAAGACGCGCGGCAGATCGCCGGGATCGATCCCCATACCGCGATCTTCCACGGTGACGCGAACCTCGCGGCCGGAGAGTTTGGCCAGCACGCGCGCCCAGCGCGCGTCGCCGCCATACTTGACGGCGTTGGCGACGAGATTCTGGAGGCATTGCTTCAACGCAGCGCGATCCGCATTCACCGCGGGCAAGCCGGATTCAAGATCGCGCTCCACCGTGAATCCCGAGGACCGGATCAGCGAGTCGCAGTCGGCCAGCGTCTCTTCGATGGTCTCCGCCAGGTTTACGGGACGAAGATCGAAGTGCCGGCGTCCCGATTCCATCGCCGAGAATTGCAAAATCTGTTCCACCATGCCGCCGAGGCGGCGTCCTTCGTCGCGGACCAGGCGGCCGTACTCGGCCACTTGCGGCGCGTCGAGCACCTTGCCGTCGGCGAGATTGTCGCCCGCCGAGCAGATCACCGAGAGCGGCGTGCGAAGCTCGTGCGAGACGCCGGCGACAAAGTCCATTTGCAGGCGCGCCAGTTGTTGCGCGCGCAGCGTGGAAAACAGAAGCATGAGCGCGCCGAGCGTCAGCACCGAGAGCGCTCCGAACCCAAAGAGCAGATTGCGTTCGCGGTCGGCGGCGATCACGGCTTCGAGCGAGCCGCTCGAGTGTTTCACGATGAGTTGCCAGGGCGGCTGCCCCATCGCGGAGAGGATGATGTCGGGCCTGCCGCGCGGCGGACCTCCGGGTCCTGGTCCGCGTCCTGGTCCGCGGCCGGGCGGCCCGCCGCGGAATCCTCGAAAACCGCCGGGTGGCGGTCCTCGTCGCCCGTCGCCTGGCGGCATGCGCGGCGGCGGCCCGAAGCCAGGTCCCGGTCCGCGGTCCTGAGGAGGAATGAACTCCGGAGGCGGGCCGGCGAGCGGCGTCCTCAAATCGGGCGATACGATCGCTTCGCTCGACGACTGATACGCGATCTTGCCGCCGCGCACCTCGACGCGATAAGTCGCGTCGGGCCCGGAGAAATGGCGCTGCGCGAGCTCGGCCAGCACCGTCTTTTCGAAGTAAGCTGCGTTGAGCGAAGCGGCGAGATACTCCGGCGGACCATCGGGACCCGGCGGCGTGGCGCGCACGAGCGCCGGGATCTCCGTCACCAGAATGCAGCCCATCACGCGGCGCCCGTCGCGGCCGAGCTCCGGAGTCCAGTGGAAGACGCGCGTCACCAGCTCGGGACGCCGCGCCGTCCGGCGCCAGGTTTCAAAGTAACGTTCGCCCTCGGTGAGAGCGCGGCAGACGGGAAGAAGCTCGTCCGAAAGGTCGCGGCGAAAGCGGTCGGCGGCCTGATTCAGGTCGCGGCGCATCCTCTCGCGCTGGGCGGTCGCGGCCTGTTCGCTCCAGCGATATTGCAACACGCCGAGCACCGCCGCGGCGGCCAGCAGCGCGGCCACAGCGACGTAAGAAAAAACGCGCCTGCGCCAGGAAGTCATTGCGACTTCCTGCAATTATAAGTCAGGAACTAATTCTTCTTGTTCGTGAGTTCGTCGAGCTGTCCCTTGGCCCACTTGTCGTTGGGATTTTTCTCGACGATCTTGGTGAATTCGGCGATCGCCTTTTCAGTTTCGCCGTTCGCCTTGTGGGCCATGGCCAGCAGGTTCAATCCCCAGCCGGAGAGCGTTGCCGTCTCGGCATTCAATTCCATGAACGCGGCGGCCTCCTTCGTCATGCCTTTGGGAAGGCTCTCGGTCAGAAGATTCAGTGACGTTTCCGTGAAATCGTACTGCGCGCCGCCGAAATATTTCTTCTTCAGGTCGCGGTAGAGCGCCACCGCCGCGGGCAGGCCGTTCTTGTCGAGTTCCTCCCGCACCACCGCCTGCAGCGTGCGCGGTTTGCTGATGCCGCGATGGCAGGTGACGCATTCCACCTTTGCCGGAGCATCCTTACCGAGCTTCGAGACGTAGTCGGCGTTGATCGCCGCGGTCATCTTCAGCATGGCCCTCGCGGTTTTCTTGGTGTCCTTTTCGTCCGAAGCGAAATCGACCTCGGAAAGCGACGGCGTGTCCTTGCCGGCATGGCAACCGACGCATCTTGTCCCGAGGCTGAACGAAAAGCCGCGCATGATCTGCGTCAGTTCCTGGCGCGAGATGTCCTTCGGCAACACCTGCAGGTTGGTGAATTTGTCCGGGAATTGCGCGTACGCGGCCGGAGCCAGCAGCGCAAGGAACGCGATAACAGAATGGTATGCTTTGGTTCTCATGACTCGACCCTTCCTCGCCGTTATCCTATGCGCCGGCGGGCTCGCGGCGCAAACGATAAATTCCGAACTGTACTCCGGCTTACGCTGGCGAATGATCGGCCCGTTCCGCGGCGGACGTACGGTGGCCGCGGCCGGAATCCCCAGCCAGCCGAGCGTCTTCTACGTCGGCGTGAATAACGGCGGCGTCTGGAAGACCAACGATTTTGGACATACGTGGAAACCGATCTTCGACGATCAGCCGACCGGCTCGGTCGGCGCGCTCGCCATCGCGCCATCCAATCCGAACATCATTTATGTAGGCAGCGGCGAAGGTTTGCAGCGTCCGGACTTGTCCACCGGCGACGGTGTCTTCAAGTCCATCGACGGTGGAAGCACGTGGCGGCACATCGGCCTGCCGGACGCGCAGCAGATCGGCGCGATCGTGGTCGATCCGCGCAATTCGAACCGGGTTTTCGTTGCCGTGCTCGGGCATGCCTACGGACCGAACGCCCAGCGCGGCGTGTTCCGATCCACGAACGGCGGCGAGACCTGGCAGAAGGTTCTCTATAAGGATGAGAACACCGGCGCCATCGCGCTGGAGTTCGATCCAACCGATCCGCAGACGATTTACGCCGATCTCTGGGCGGGTCGGCAGGGACCTTGGGAGAACGGCGCGTGGAACGGGCCGAACAGCGGACTCTTCAAATCCACCGACGGCGGAGACACGTGGCGCCAGCTCACCAAGGGCTTGCCCGCGACGTCGGAGGGACTCGCGCGGATCGGTTTCGCCATCGCGCCGTCCGATCCCCACCGAATGTACGCCATGGTCGAGAGCGGGAAGCTCTCGGGCGTGTATCGCTCAAGCGACGCCGGCGAGAGCTGGGAGCGAGTCAATTCCGAGGCGCGAGTCTGCGGACGCGGCAACGATTTCGCGGAGGTGAAGGTCTATCCGCGCGACAAAGATGTGATCTACGTCGCCAACACTTCCACGTATCGCTCGACCGACGCCGGAAAAACGTTCACCGCGATCAAGGGCGCGCCCGGCGGCGACGACTATCACACCATATGGATCAACCCGGACCATCCTGAAATCATCTTGATCGCCGCGGACCAGGGCGCGACCGTCACGGTGAACGGCGGCCAGACGTGGAGTTCCTGGTATAACCAGCCGACGGCGCAGCTCTATCACGTGAACACCGACAATCGATTTCCTTACTGGGTCTACAGCGGACAGCAGGAGAGCGGCTCGGTGGGAATTGCGAGCCGCGGCGACAACGGCGCGATCACTTTCCGCGACTGGCGCACGGTGGGCGCGGAAGAATACGGGTACGTCGTGCCCGATCCGCTCGATCCCAACATCATTTACGGCGGCAAGCTGACGCGCTACGACTTCCGCACCGCGCAGGCGCAGAACATCGCGCCTGAGGCGGTGCGCAGCAAGTTTCGCTTTCTGCGGACGGCTCCCATCGCCTTTTCGCCCATCGACCCGCACATTCTTTATTACGCGGGCAACGTTCTGTTTAAGACGATCAACCGTGGGCACAGTTGGGAAGTCGTCAGCCCCGATCTGTCACGCGAGCAGCCGGAAGTGCCGGAGAACATCGGCGTCTATCGCACGCCGGAGATGGCGAAGCAGCCGCGCCGCGGCGTGATTTACGCGCTCGCGCTGTCGCCCAGGGACGCCAGCGTCATATGGGCGGGGACCGACGACGGCCTCATCCACATCACGCGCGACGCCGGGAAGACCTGGAAGAGTGTCACGCCGCCGGCGCTGACGGCCTGGAGCAAGGTGTCGATTCTCGATGCGGGGCATTTCGATGTCGGCACGGCCTATGCCGCTGTGAATCGCATCCGCCTCGACGACCAGCGGCCGCACATTTATCGCACGCACGACTTCGGGAAAACTTGGACCGAGATCGTTCAAGGCCTTCCTGCCAACGCGCCCGTCAACGCGGTGCGCGAAGATCCCGTGCGCGCGGGGCTGCTCTATGCAGGCACGGAGCGCGCGGTGCATTTTTCCATAGACGACGGCGCAAACTGGCAGCCGCTGCGCCAGAATATGCCGGCCACGTCCGTTCGCGACGTGGTCGTGCACAAAGACGATCCCGTCGCGGGCACCCACCGGCCTTCGTTCTGGGTTCCCGGCCCCACCCCCCCC
>CAZRND010000245.1:0-8347 GCA_964601345.1 uncultured Acidobacteriota bacterium
GGTGCTGCTCCCCCAAGGCGAGATCGCCGCGTTCCTCGATGCGCCGGCCGACGAGCGCGCGCTGCTCCTCGAGCGGATCACGGGCGCCGAGCTGTTCGGCGAGGTCTCGAAGGTGGTGCACCTCCGAGCCGCCGATGCACGCCGCGCGCTCGAGCGTGCGGAAGCAGCGCTGGTCGCGAACGCGACACTCGCGCCGTCGGAGCGAGACGCGCACGAGGCGCGGGTGGTGAGCGCGCGGCTCGATGCGGCACGGGCCGAGGAGCATGTGGCGACGCTGGTCGCCCGCCGTGAGCGGCGGGTGACGCTCGCGCGCGTGCGCGGTGAGGAGCGCGACGCGCAGGACGCGCTCCTGGATGTGGAGCGGCAGCGAGGATCCTATCCCGTATCTCACATGGGACGCGTTCCAGCGCCTCTGGGTGCTCTCGCTCGTGACAAAGACCGCGCAAGGCATCCTTAAGAGCTCGGGCTGGCGCAACGGCGGCGCCGTCTTCGAGGGGAACATGACCTTCATGGGCTGCGGCATGCACCTGCGCCAGACTTGGCGACGCAACCGCGACTCCGAGCTTCGCTTCTTCAACGAAGAATTGCTGAAGGGCTCTTGGGATCCGGTGGACGAAATCATCAACCGCCGGCGCCCTTGATTTAGTTATCTTGATGTGATAATTCTGTTTTGTGAAGCAGGGTCGCGACCCAGCTCTGGATGTCCTTTTGGACCTCGATGGGCAGGTTCTCGTCGTGGACCCGAAAGGCGGCCACTGGGTCCGCTTCGTGGTAACGCGCGTACCGGTTTCCCCGGAAAAGCCGCATGGCATCGATTACTCTCTGACCCTGCATGGACCGGACGGCGAGCGCTTGGTTGGCTTTGACAACGCACATCCGGTGAGGAGCCGGCGGCGTGCACGTCCGCAGGACCATCGCCACCGGCTGCAAAGCGTGCGACCGTACGAATACCGGGATGCGGCCACGCTGCTGGCGGATTTCTGGCGCACTGTGGATTCCGTCTTGAGAGAGAGAGGAGTGATTCCATCATGACTCTAAGAGTCGGGATTGCGAGCTATGCGGAAATGAAAGCCCGCACCATGGCGGTGGCGCGCGGCCACCGTCGCATTGCACGCAACGAACCGAGGGTGTGGTTTCTATCCACGGAGTCCTTTGCGAAGGTGCTCTCGGCCGGCAACCGCGATCTATTGCGGGCGATTGTAGAACGGCGCCCGGACTCGCTTGAAGATTTGGCACGGATCACCGGCCGGGCGAAGTCCAACTTGTCACGTACCTTGAAGACCATGGCGGGCTACGGCTTGGTGCGGCTGAAACGCGATGCGCGCGGACGGCTGATCGCGAAAGTGACGCATGATCGGGTCGAGCTTGACTTGCCAATCACTCTTTCTCGCCGTGCAAGCTGAGATCGGACTGCGGCTGCCTACTTCACTGCGATCGTCATGGGATTCTACGATACGCCGTTCACCGTGGTGTTCAGCGTGACGACTCCGGTCGGCGCATTGGCGGGGATCTGGATTCAACTGGTAGAGAGCGACGAACGTTGGAGCGAGGCCGGCGAACGTGACGGTCGCATCGACGCCGCCGATCTTTGCCGTCACCGGGCTCACCGTGGACGAAAGTCCCGTCGTCCCCGCCATTCCATTTTTCAATAGGTTCCGAGAGGGCTCGTAAGGCAGCCAACCTTGTTGGCGTCCGAAATTGCCGAGTTCCTGCGCGCAAGCAAAACCGTGCACGCACGGTCTTGCGTGCGCGCACTTTGCTTCACCCTCATGTATGGGGAAAGCCCCTATTGGTGAGTCAGTTAAGTTTCCCGGCTGTGTGGACTCCGGCGTGCGTGAAGACAGAAATGCCATGCGAGATCACTCCGCCGTAAGCGTTCCTATATTGAGAGGGATTCTGAATTATTTATTTCGGATAAATCAACGTTATTCCGTCGAAAGTCCTAGGACTTTCGTAAGCGTATTTCTGCTTACGAGTTAGGAGGTAGCTATGTGTTCCGAAACATTTCCCAAAGAGCGTAGGTCGCGAGTGAGAGTTGTGTTGGTGGCAGACGATGACGACGGCTCGCGCGAGTTGTTGGCCTCCATCCTCGAGAGCCGGGGCTATGTGGTGATCCGCGCTTCGGACGGCGATGAAGCGCTGGCGATCCTTCGAAAGGAAACCATAGACCTGGCGTTGCTCGACGTAAGAATGCCGGGACAGAACGGATTTGGAGTATGCCAGGCGATCAAGAACGATCCCGCAACGCGTTTGATCCCGGTGGTGCTCGTGACAGGCCTGAGCGATTCCGGATCGCGGATTCAAGGCATCGAGTCAGGCGCGGACGATTTTCTGAACAAACCCGTAAATAGCCAGGAATTAGTGGCGCGCGCCAGTTCACTGATCCGGCTGAAACACTTCACCGACGAGCTGGAGAGCGCCGAGACGGTACTGGCCAGTTTGGCGTTGAGCATTGAAGCGAAAGATCCCTATACGGAAGGCCACTGTTCCAGACTTTCGCGGTATTCGGCGGCTCTGGCGGAACAATTAGGACTTCCCCAGGAGCAGCTCGTGGCCCTTCGACGGGCCGGAATCGTTCACGACATCGGCAAGGTCGCGGTGCCCGAGGAGATCCTTCTGAAGCCGGGCCCTTTGACGGCGGAAGAACGCGCGATCATGGAAGTGCATCCCGCGACGGGTGAACGCATCTGCGCGCCGATGAAGTCCTTTCATTTGGTCTTGCCGATTATCCGTCATCACCACGAGCGGCTGGACGGGAGCGGCTATCCGGACGGCCTGAAGGACGGAAAAATCCCGCTCACCGCGCGCATCCTGACCGTCGTGGACGTTTACGACGCGCTCAGCACAGACCGCCCTTATCGAAAGGCGCTGGCGCCGGAAAAAGCATTCGAGATCATGCGGCAAGAGGTTCGTCGAGGCTGGTGGGATGCGTCTTTGGTGGATTTTTTTGAAGGGATGATTTTGACCAATGTAACTGGCCTCGTCGAGAAGTGTGCTTGAGTCAAGGCTTTTGGTTGGAGGAAGGGGGGACGAGCCTTGTCAAAATGGACAGCGACACCGGCGACGATTTTGGTCGCAGATGACAACGAAATGAACAGGGATCTCCTGGCCCTGTTGCTCGAATCGGAAGGTCACCGGGTGGTCCTCGCGGCGGATGGCGAGGAAGCACTCGACGTATTTCATCGGGAGCCTGTGGACGTGGCCCTTCTGGACGTGATGATGCCGCGCCGGACGGGCTTTGCGGTGTGCCGGAGCATCAAGAACGATCCGCAAACCCGCCTGGTTCCCGTGGTGCTCGTCACGGGGCTCTCCAATTCCGAAGACCGGATTCAAGGAATTGAGTGCGAAGCCGACGATTTCTTGTGCAAGCCGGTGAACAAGGAAGAGCTCATCGCCCGCGTTCGCTCGCTCCTGCGCCTGAAACACTTTACGGACGAGCTCGAATACGCCGAGACGGTGCTGCTCAGCCTGGCTTCGAGCATTGAGGCGAAAGACTCCTACACGGAGGGGCACTGCGAGCGGCTTTCGAAATACTCCGTGGCCCTGGCGGTGCGCCTGAACCTGCCGGAAGAAGATCGCGTCGCTCTGCGAAGAGCGGGCGTGGTCCACGACATCGGCAAGGTGGCGATTCCGCAGCGCATTCTCCTCAAGGCCGGGCCGCTGACGCCCTCCGAAAGAAAGGAAATGGAGCAGCATCCAGTCGTCGGTGAGCGGATTTGCGCCCCCCTGAAGGCTTTCCGCAGCGTTTTGCCGGTGATCCGCCACCATCACGAGCGCCTGAATGGCAGCGGCTATCCGGACGGCCTGGCCGGCGAAGGGATTCCCGTGGCCGCCCGGATCATGACCACCGTGGATGTATACGACGCCCTCACTACGGATCGGCCTTATCGGAAGGCGATGCCGATGCAGCAGGCCTTTGCAACGATGCGTGAGGAGATTGGTCGTGGTTGGTGGGACGCGCACTTGACCGATGAACTCGAGAAGCTTTTGAAGAATGGACACGTGGCCGCATGAAAAACTATCTTCACTCGCTGCTTGTCTTTGCCTGTCTCGCCTATGGGGAAGAGGATTCGACGGGATCCCTTGCCAAGCTGAGCCTGGAACAGTTGGGAAACACCGAAGTCACGACCGTGACGAAGGAGCCGGTGAAGCTGAGCCGGACTCCGGCCGCGATCTACGTCCTGACCCAGGAGGACATCCGCCGGTCCGGGGCCACCAGCCTTCCGGAGGTCTTGCGCCTCGTGCCGGGCGTGGAGGTGGCGCGGATCAATTCCAATCAATGGTCTCTCGGCATTCGCGGATTCGGAAGCCGCCTCTCGCGGTCGGTCCTGGTGCTGATCGACGGCCGCTCCGTCTACACGCCGCTCTTTGCCGGCGTCTATTGGGAAGTCCAGGACACCTTACTGCAGGATATCGATCGCATCGAAGTGATTCGCGGCCCCGGTGGGACGATCTGGGGAGCGAATGCGGTGAATGGCGTGATCAACATCATTACCAAGAACGCCAGGGATACGCGCGGGTTCCTGGCCTCCACCGGCGGCGGAAGCGTGGATCAAGGCTTTGTCGACTTCCGGTACGGAGGGGGCAATGACAAGGGCTTCGATTACCGCTTCTATGGGAAGGGCTTCAGCCGGAGTCCGGAGTTTCATCAGAACAACAGGAATTTTGACGATTGGCGAATGGGACAAACCGGCTTCCGCGCCGACTGGCAGTCCCACGGACGGGATACGTTTACGCTGCAGGGTGACATGTATAAAGGAGAGGCCGGAGCCAGTCTCGCGCTTACGGATTTCTCGCCGCCTTTCACTCGAGTTGTCGAGCAAAACGTGCAGCTCTCCGGCGGAAACGTTCTGGGTCGCTGGCGGCGGGATCTGGGCGAAGGCTCCGACCTTCAGGTGACCGCCTATTACGACCGGACCAGCCGCGAGGAGCCCGACTTTGCCGAGAAGCGGAATACTTTTGATGTTGATTTCATCCATCGTCTGCCGCTGCCCGGACGTCAGGCCTTGCTGTGGGGACTGGGAGCGCGTCTCAGCTCGGGGAATACGCCCGAACTGAATCCCTCCGTGGTGTTCACTCCCTTTCAGAAGACCGACAAGCTCTTCACGGAATTTGTCCAGGACGAGATCGCGCTGGTAAGGAATCGCCTCTGGCTGACGGTGGGATCGAAATTCCTGCATAACGATTACACCGGATTCGAGATCGAACCTTCCGCCCGCCTCTTGTGGACTCCCAACGCGCGGCAATCGGTATGGACGGCGGTGACTCGCGCCGTGCGGACGCCCTCGCGGGTCGAGGACGATCTGCAAATTCTCGGCTACGTTCCAACACCGTCTGGACCGCCCTTGTTTGTCCGCCTCTCCGGGAACCGTGCTTTCAATTCGGAACGCCTCGTGGGCTACGAGTTCGGCTATCGCCACCTGGTGAGGCCGCGACTGAATTTCGACTTCGCTGCTTTCTACAACAATTACAACCGTCTCCTGAGTGCGGAAATAAGCGGCGGCGGCACGTTCTTGGAGAGTACGCCCTCGCCTCCTCACCTCATTTTGCCTTTTCAGCTCCTCAACGGGATTCAGGGCGCCACGACCGGAATGGAAATCGCTCCGGAGTGGAAGGCCGCCCGCTGGTGGCGCCTGAATGGTTCGTATTCCTACTTGCATATGGACCTGAAGAGCCGGCCCGGGTCGCGCGACACTTCGACGGCGGCCTCGAGCGAGGGTTCCAGTCCTCACCACCAGGTGGTGGTGCAGTCTTCCATGGATTTGCCTGGACGGCTGGAATTGAGCCAGGCCTTCCGTTTCGTGAGCGCGTTGCCGGCTCAACGGGTGAATCGCTACGGTACGGCCGATGTGCGTTTCGCGTGGCGGGCCGCGTCGCAAATCGAATTCTCGGTCGTTGGGCAGAACCTGTTCCAGCCGCATCATCCGGAATTCGCCGGCCCCGGCATTGGAGTGAAGCGAAGCGTCTACGCGAGGATTACATGGCGAACTGTAGAGTAAACAGATTCAACCTGTGGATCGCGGTATGGATCATCGGGAGCGCTCTGCTGCAAGCCCAGGATTCGAAGCCGACCGATTATCAGGTGAAGGCCGCCTATCTCTACAATTTCGGCCGATTCGTGGAGTGGCCCGCCGGCGGAAAGACCGAGTCCTTTGCGATCTGCGTGCTCGGACAGGATCCTTTCGGCGCGGCGCTCGATGCCACTCTGGCCGGAGAAACCATCGAAGGCTCGAGAGTCGTTGCCAGACGGATCTCGAAATCGCAGGATGCGGCCGGTTGCCGAATCCTTTTCATCAGCTCCTCCGAAGAGGGGCAACTGAAGGAAATCCTGTCGGCGCTCGATCGGACCACGGTTCTGACGGTTGGGGAAATGCCGCAATTCACGCGCCGCGGCGGAATGGTGCAGTTCATTCTGGAGGGAAACCGTGTGCGCTTTGAGGTCAACCTCACCAGCGCCGAGCGGGCCGGGCTGACGATGAGCTCTCAATTGCTGAAGCTCGCCCTCAACGTGAGAAGAAAGGGCTGAATCCTATGCTGGACACACAAGCCCATTCGATCCGGAACAAGTTGACCTGGATGAACCTGCTGGTCAGCGGCTCCGCGCTGCTGCTGGCGTGCGCCGCCTTCGCCGCCTACCAGGTCGCTACCTTGCGCGACTCGCTCGTGCGCAGCCTCTCGATGCAGGCGGAAATCGTGGGATCGAACAGTGTTTCCGCGGTCCTATTCAGCGACCGTAACTCGGCTCCAGACCCCCTTTCGGCCCCCAAGGCGGCGCCCAACATCCTGTCGGCTGCCATCTATGGACGCGATGGAAAACTCTTTGCGGCGTATTCGCGGGAGCCGGGGCGAGCGCCTCTTCTGCCGCCGTCGATCTTCGCCGGAGGAAAAGAAGCCCATTGGTTTCAGGACGGCGAGATCATTTTGGTCCGCACCATTGTCTTCCAGGGCAAAACTGTAAGCGCCGTCTGCATCCGCTCCGATTTGCAGGAAATCAACGCCCTCTTGAAGCGTTATGCGGCGATCGCGGTCGCCGTTTTGATGATCTCCTTGCTGGTCGCCCTCTTGGTCTCCTCCGTGTTCCAGAAGTCGGTGTCCGAACCTCTGGTTCGCCTGGCGGAGACCGCCCGGATCGTCTCGCGCGAGAAGAAGTATTCGGTTCGCGCACTGGCCAGAGACAGCAAGGGCGAAGTAGCCATTTTGTTCGAGGCCTTTAACGAGATGCTTTCGCAGATTCAAGAGCGGGACGCGGCGCTGCAAAAAGCACAGGAGCGGCTGCACCTGGCCTTGAAGGCCTCGGGGGTGGGTACCTGGAGCCGGGAACTTCCGGGCGACATGATCGCCTGGGACGACTATGTTCATCCGCTCTTCGGCCTGCAGCCCGGAGCGTTTTCCGGCCGGCGCGACGACTATTTGAAGCTGGTCCATCCGGAGGACAGGGAACGCGCCGCCCGCGAGGTCGACGATGCCGTGGAAAAAGATTCGCCTTATGACACGGAGTTCCGCGTGATCTGGCCGGACGGCACGACCCATTACCTGGGCGCCCGGGGGAAGGTCTATCGCGGCAATGAGGGGACGGCGTTTCGGATGGCGGGCGTTTGTTGGGACATCACCGACCGCAAGCAAGCCGAGGCGCAGCGCAAGTACACGCGGGAGGTTGAAGATCTTTATAACCAGGCGCCATGCGGCTATCACTCGCTGGATTCGGACGGGCGCGTCGTACGCATCAATGCCACGGAACTGGCCTGGTTGGGGTATTCCGGGGAAGAGGTCATCGGCAGGATGCG
The DNA here is from genome assembly GCA_964601345.1 of uncultured Acidobacteriota bacterium. Lineage (GTDB taxonomy): Bacteria > Acidobacteriota > Terriglobia > JAJPHL01 > JAJPHL01 > CAZRND01. The sequence goes on from CAZRND010000245.1 coordinate 7,785, forward strand.
CTTTACCGATCTTCTCACGCCGGCGAGCGCGGAGGCGTTCCCGGAGAGGTTCACGGAGCTGAAAGAACGAGGCTCGGTTGCCGATTGTGAATTTGAGATGGTGAGGAAAAACGGAACGACGATGCCCGTCGTGCTCAGCACCACGGCGGTCCGCGATGCCGCCGGAAATTTCGTCATGAGCCGCGTTTCCGTCTTTGACATTGCCGAACGCAAGCGAGCGGAACAAGCGCTCAAGTACGCCAAGGAACAGGCCGAGGCGGCCAGCCGGTTCAAGGATCAATTCATGTCCATGATGAGCCACGAGCTGCGCACGCCCCTGAACGCCATCCTGGGCTTCTCCGAGCTTCTGCCCAATGAGCGCTACGGCCCGTTGAACGACCGCCAGCTCCGGTACGTCAACAACATTCATCAGGGCGGCAAACATCTTCTTCGGCTGATCAACGACATCCTGGACCTCTCCAAGATCGAGGCCGGCCGGCTGGAAATCAACATCGAGACGGTGCGGGTTGACGGCGTGTTTGCGGAAGTGCTCGACGCTCTGCGGCCGCTGGCCGAGAAGAATT
>CAZRND010000246.1:0-8333 GCA_964601345.1 uncultured Acidobacteriota bacterium
CCAACCACAGGCACAAACGATTTAACTTGTTTCTGACCCACCAGAACGTTGGCAAATCCGGCGAACGGGATTGGCGCGTTGACGCCGCCGATCGTGAAAGAGACTGCCGAAGTGACAAGAGCCGGGTTCGACGGCACCGCGCCGGTTGCAGGCTGGTTGGTGACCGCGCCAAATCCGGTACCGTAGAACGTAATCACTTCGCCGGGGATCGCAGGACCAACCCCCGTAACTGGTATCCCGGTTGCGTGATAGGCGACGGGTTGCAGGCCGGGCCCTGTCGGGGCCATCGTCATGATCGTGGATGCGCTGGTCGCCGCGCCGACTGTGACCGTCACCGTGACAGTTGAGTTGCCGGCCAATTCCCAAGGAATCTGGAAATTGATCTGTGTTGGGGAGGCGTAGGAGAGCGGAACCGTGTACCCGCTTACCGAGACTTGTGCCCCGCCAAGGATCAGAGGAAGCGGAGAGCTAGTGATGCTTGCCGTGCTCGCCGCCAGATTTGTTCCGAAGATGGTCATCATGGCGCCGGCGGCCGCGGGCCCGGATTGGCTCGATGCGCCGTTCACAATGGAACCGATGATCGGCGTGGCGGGCGGGGCGAGCTTGTAAACGCGGTCCGTGCCGTCGACCACGTAGAGGTTGTTGCTGGAATCGACCGTTATGCCAGTCGCCGAGAATAAGTTTAGAATCGTGTTGATGGTCCCTGTGCGCACCCTGCGGACTACAAAGTTGGTAAAATCCACGATAAACATCGTCGTCCCGGTGGAATCCAAAGCCACTTCGTTCGGAGAGCGTAGAGTGGCGGCTGCAGCCGGGCCGCCATCCCCTGAGTAGCCTGAAACTCCGTTTCCAGCGACCGTGTAGATGTTTCCGCCGATGACAGCGCGAATGCGGTTGTTGTGGCTGTCGGCTATGTAGACGTTACCGGCAACGTCAACGGCAATCCCGGAGGGGGAGTTCACTTGAGCGCCCGTGGCAGAGGAACCATCACCGGAGAATCCAGGCGTTCCGTTGCCGGCCACGACTGTGAGAATCCCGCCTGCAACCTTGTAAACCCGGGCAAAGTCCGCGAAGTAGAAATTGCCGAGCGTGTCTACCGTCACTCTAGATAGGCTGCCGAGACCAACACTGGTGGCCGCGAGCCCGTTTGCCGGAGCGGTCCCACCTCCCCCGGCCACCGTTGTGATCTGGGGACTCGCGCCCGCTGTTACTTTCCGGATCCGGGAGAGCTCTGCAATGTAAACGTTGCCGCTGGAGTCCACGGCCACGCCCGTGGGACGGTTCAGCGATGCATTGGAAGCGATTCCGCCGTCGCCACCGCTGAACGCAATTCCATTTCCAGCAAGGGTGGTCAAGTTTCCGCTTGAGTCGATCTTCCGAACGCGCATGTTCCCGAAGTCGCAGACGTAGATGTTGCCGCTCGAGTCCTTGGCCACCGAAGTGGGCTGGTAGAAATAGACACCTGCTGCATTGTACAAGCCGCCGTCGCCCCCGAACTTATAGCGTCCGTTGCCGGCAAAAGTCGAAATAATGGGCGAAGTGCTTGGGTCGAGCTTTCGTATGCGGTCGTTCCCCAAGTCCGCTATGTAGCGATTTCCTAAAAGGTCAACCGCCAGACCACCCCCGTAGCCGCTGGTGAACGAAGAGCCGCGGGCATTGTTCAAGAGGGCGCTTGTCCCGGTGCCACCATCGCCGGAATAACCGATGCTTCCGTTACCCGCCAGAGCAGTTAGACTCGCACCGACGATTTCGTAGACGATGTTGACGTCTGCAACATAAACATTTCCTGAGGAATCCACCGCCACCCCTAAGGCCTTGGCGAGGCCTGAAGTGAGCGACGCTATGACCAAGGTCGTTGCGTTGACTTCACGGATCCTCCCGTTATTGGTGTCGGCAATGTAGACGTTGCCCTGCGAATCGACTGCAACATTCGAAGGGTTATTCAACGCCGCCGAGGTTGCGGGACCGCCATCGCCAGAAAAGCCGGCCGTGCCGTTCCCCACATATGTAGAGATAATGCCCGTGGTCGAGACCTTCCGAATGCGATTGTTACCCGAGTCGGCAATGTACACGTTGCCGCTCGAGTCCACCGCAACGCCCAACGGCAAATTCAGTTGAGCGCTAGTGGCGGCGCCCCCATCACCCGAGAACCCCTGGCTAGCAGTTGTTCCGGCAAAGACCGAGACAACGCCGCCCGATGTGATCTTGACAACGCGCTGATTGCTAGGTTGGCTTACATACAAATTGAGCGAGGAATCAATTGCGATTCCGGTCGGGCCAAAAAGAGTGGTGTTGGTGCTTACTACCGTCAGAATGCCGGCCGGCGTGATCTTGAAGATCAGGTTGTTGTCTGAATCAGTCGCGTATACGTTGTTCGATGAATCGACGGCGAGGCCGGAGATTCCGCCAAGCGGCAGGGTTGTGGCGGCTGTGCCTGCGCCTGGATTGGGAAAGGTGAACGTGCTCCCTGCAAATGTGGTGAGCGTCCCTTGGGCGAACGCGCCGATGGGCAGGGCTAAGACGACGAAGGCGATCAGTCTTCGCACTACTAGCTAGAACTCCAGGGGGGATAAGTCCTGACACCGGAGGTTAGTGCTTTCCCTTAGTACTCGTCAAGGGAAAAACGGCTGTTTACCTAGATTTATTAACGGCTTGGACACGCATTTTAGAGCTGGCCTCGACAATATAGGGATAAATCCCCGCTCCGCGCTCAATTGCAGACTCCGCCAGAGTCGCAGCCTTTTGGAACTGGCGGCGGTCGGCATACATGGCCGCCAGCAGCCATCGCGGACGATACCACGACGGCGCGGCTTCGACAGCGGCTTCGAGGTCGCGCTGCGCCTCGTCGTTGCGACCCTGAAAGACGTGCAGCGATGCCAAATGTACGTAGACGGCCGGTTTTTTTGTCGAGTGCGGAAGGGCGAGTCGCGCCGCTTCTTCGGCGGCCTGGACCAGCGGAGCGCGGTCGGCAAGTGGCGCCTTCGATTCCATTACGAGATGCCCGAGCTTGCGCGAATATGCGAAGGCGTACGTGCCGGTCCAGGGAAATGCCTCGTGCGCTTCCCTGGATAAGTCGCGGCCTTTGGCGAGATCGCCAAAGGCCAGCGCATCGGCCGACGCCAGGCCGGCGCGGTCGGCGGCCGCCATCCGCCAGCCGAAATACAAAACTGGTAGGAGAAGCGCAGTGATCGCGACCATCGCCACCGCGCGGACGCGCGGCTCAACGGACGCGGTCGCGCGACCGCGACCGGCCAACAGCGACGCGAACGTCAGCACGGCGAGGCGCGTCGCGTTGGTGTCGGCGATAAACTGCGCCGCCACCAGCGCGGCAGCGAGTCCCGCCGCTGCGGCGGCGTCCTCCACCGATCCGCGCAATCCGTTCCGCAGAGCCACTCCCATCAGAGCGAGAAAAGCCAGGACCGCCGGCAGGCCTGCCGTGGTCCAGTAGTCGAGAATCACGTTGTGCGGCGACTCCACGTAGGAGTCGGGCGAGCGCTGCGCCATCTCGATGGACTCGTAGCGCGGGAAGCTGATCTGAAACGTGTCCGGCCCCGCGCCGAGCAGCGGATGCGCCGCCACAAGTTGGAGCGAATCGCGCCACATCGGGATGCGAGCCAGTCCCCCGGGGTCGGCCGTTCTGTAGAGAATTCGGTTACGCACCGGCTGCCCCCAAGGCGACGCGATGAACCCTGCGCCGAGCGCCGTGGCCACCAGCAATCCTGCGAGGACCATGCGACGTTGTTCCAGCCGCGCGCTCAGAAGGACCGCGCCCGCCGCCGCGCCCAACCACGCTCCGCGCGTCCCGCTGCCGATCACGGCGAGCAACATCACGACGGCCGCCGCACCCCATGCCAGGCGCGCCGCCGCTGACTTCGATGAAAGCGCGAGGCCGGCCGCCGCGAATCCGGCGAGCAACTCGAACGTGGCGAAGTAAGTGGCTTGGCCGAAGGTCGACGGCGGCCGGACAATTTCCTGGCCATTTTCCATCAAGTGATACAGCGACGACGGAATCCAGGGATCCCAATCCAGATACTGTCCGAAGCTGTAGAACCCAGCGGCGACGCCTGAAAGCGCCACGGCAATCAGCAGGCCGCGACGTTGGTTATCGGTCCGAGCCGCGTAAGGGATGGCCGCCGCCACGGCGAGGCATCCGAGCCATGCCGGCAATCCCATCCGCCGCCACTCGCTTCCTGCGAGCGAAAGGACCGGATCCATCGAGAACGTCGTCGCGACGATCGCCGTCAGGCCGATGATTGCGAGCAACAGCAAAGACCATGGCCTCTCGTGAAAAGACGGAAAGCGTCCTTCGAAGGCGAGCGCCAGCCAAATCAGGCAAGCGCCCACTACGACCGCGAGCAGTTTTGGAGTTACGTCAAAGAGCAGAAGTCCCGGAGCCAAGGCCAATGGCGCCACCACCGTAACGGCGAGCAGGAGCCAATAGGCCATGGATTATCTGCGCCTGGCCGGGAGAAGTATCGCGAATCGCATGTTGGTTTCCTCTGTCTGGATGGCGATTGCATTATACTCTTGCCCATGACATCCCTCACCCGCCGCTCTTTCGTGGCTCTCAGCGCGACGCTCGTTCCGTCGCTCGCCTGGGCGAAGAAGAAAATCCCCATCGGGCTCGAGCTCTACTCGGTTCGCGACGAGCTCGGGAAGGATTTGATGGGCACCGTTCGCGCCGTCGGCAAGATGGGCTATGAAGTCGTGGAGTTCTACTCGCCCTACTTCCGCTGGACGCCCGATTACGCCAAGGAAGTTCGAAAGCTCCTCGACGATCTCGGTGTCCGCTGCCTCTCTACGCACAACGACAACACCGCATTCAACGCCGAGAACCTGCAGAAGGCCATCGACCTGAACCAGGCCATCGGATCGAGGACCGTAGTGATGGCCAGCCCCGGAAGAATCAACGGCCTCGACGATTGGAAGAAAGTCGCCGAGAAGCTCACTGCAGGGCACGAGAAGTTCAAAGCGGTCGGCATGCGCGCCGGATACCACAATCACAAGTCCGAGTTTGTCCCGGTCGACGGCAAGCGCCCCCTCGAAATCCTTGCCGACAACACGCCCAAGGACATGATGCTGCAACTCGACGTCGGCACTTGCATGGAAGCCGGTTCCGATCCCGTGGCCTGGGTCAACGCGCATCCGGGACGCATACGGAGCATGCACGTCAAGGACTGGGCGCCGGGGGAGGAGAAGGACAATAAAGGTTACCGCGTCCTGTTCGGCGAAGGCACGACGCCTTGGAAGAACCTGTTGAAGGCGGCTGAGAAGAAGGGCGGCGTGGAATACTTTCTGATTGAGCAGGAGGGGAGCAGGTACACTTCGCTCGAGACAGCCCAGCGCTGCCTGGACCTCTTCAAGAAGATGAGAGGGTAACCGCTACCAAGTCACCTGCAGGGTCAAGTTCATCAGCGATTGGCCGCCGACACTGGCCGTGCGCTGATCGGCGGTCAGCTTGCCGAACGACGTTGGGTCGGCGAAGTTGACACCCAGCGTTGGATTGCTCCAGTTGTAGTTGTGGAACGGATTCTGGAAGTCCCATCGCAACTGAACGCCGAATCTTTCCCGGATCGCCCAATTCTTCTGCGCTGAAATTTGCGACCACAGCAGGCGCGTGCCGGTCATGATGTTGCGGCCCGCGTTCCCCATCTGGAAGCTGCACTTGTCAATCAGAGCCTGCCGGGCCGCCCCGGTCGTGGTCGAAGGGATCACGTTGGGACACCCCAAGGCGCTCCCCGGATAGGCGAAGTCGTTGATCGCGATGATCGGATTGCGATTGGCCTGCGTGAACCGGTCGCCGCCCATATTGCCCCAGTCCGGCAGCAAGGTCGGCGCGACCAGGACGTCGGGACGGCGAGTGCCCGCAAACGTCGGATAGTAATTGTAAGGACTCCCCGAGAAACTGAAATTGTAGGGATTCCCGCTTTCCGCCGTCTGAATCCAGGCGATCTCCCATCCGCCGAAAATAGTGTCCCGGAGGCCGCCGCGGTTCATGAACTTCTTGCTCTTGCCGAAGGGCAACTGATACGTGGCGTAGGCGACGAAGCGGTGGTTGCGGTCGTATCCCGCGCGCGCTTTTTCCAGCCCGCGGTTTTGAATGGGAGCAAGTCCCGATCCGTCGTTGTCGTTGTCCTGACTGTCGATGGCCTTTGAGAAGGTGTAAAACGTGCTAAAGGTCAAGCCTTGAGACATGCGCTTATCCACTTTCACGGTGCCGGCATGATAGGTGGAGTGGCCGAAGTTCGACCGGTAATTGATGCTTCCGTAATTCGTGAACGGCCGGTAGTTCTGCGAAGCCGCGAGAACCTGGTTTTGCAATACCGTATTGCCTTTGGCGAAATCAATCGGGAAGCTGTTGATGTTCCAGCGCTCGAGCAGGCCCACCCCCGCCGATCCCTGGTAAGAGGTTTCCAGCAAGTAACTCGGCCCAAGCTGGTACTGGATGCTTGTGTTCCAGTTGAGCACGTAGGGATTGTGAAGGTTGGGATCCCACCACTCCACGTTGCGGGCGCTGTAGTTCGTGCCGAGAAAACCTGCCGTGGTGTTGGACCGTACCGGGATCGAGAAGCTTCCCGGTCCATTGCTGATCTGGAACAGCGGCCGCGGATCGCCGGGCGCGCGCTGCAAATTCACCTGTCCTACGTATTCGTCGAATTGACCGCGCAAGAGCGGAAACTTGATATCCACGGTGTTCAGCGTGAACCCGCTGCGCACCACCAGCTTGTTCATGGCATGCCAGGCCAATCCGATGCGCGGCTGAAAGTTGTTGCTGTCGCGTCCGCTGAGCGCTCCGCTCGGATGCACGATGGCGCCTTTTCCGCCGGCCACTACGGAGTCGCTTCCGTTGGGATCGAAATTGCTCATCAATCCCCACTTCGTCGTGAAGGGACTCTCGTTGGAATAGCGCAAGCCGAGATTCGCGGTCAGCTTGGGCGTGATCTTCCAGTCGTCTTGGAAATAGAAACTGTGGATCACCGAGCGGGGCAGCCAGGAGGTCAGTTCCGCATCGAACTGCGCCTGGCGCACCGATCCGAGCAGGAAGCCGGCCCAGGTGCTGCCGGTGTTCGAGGCCGAGGCGCCGCTGGCTTGCAGTCCCGTAGTCATCCCGTCGAAGAAAAACGCGCCGCTGGGACGATTCGTCACCGTCGAATTCAGGCGGAAGCGGAGAACCTCGTAGCCCATCTTGAACGCGTGCGTGCCGTGGACCTTCGTTAGATCATCTCGAAACGACAGCGTCTCGTTAATCTGGCGATTGTTACCGTTGCCGATCAAACCCCACAATCCGCTGTCACCGTAGCGGTCCGCGCCCGATGCTCCGAATTGCGGCATCAACGCTCCGGTCACTCCGGGAATGCCAAGCTGTTTGGCCCAGTCCTGGTCGGCGGAATAGGAGAACTGGTCGTTTCGCCTGCGGTAGTAGCCGATCCGCGCGTCGTTCACCGCCGAGGGACCGAGCACCCAAGAGTTCCCAAGCGAGAAATTCTGCCCGGTAAACGGACTCTCGAAGCCCTGGCTGCCGTCGAACTCGCGGACCGCGATGTTCGTGGGCCGGTTCCGCCCGCTCTGGTGGTTGTAGGTGTAGCTGCCGTAGATCTTTATTTTGGGACCAAATTGCTGGTCCACGCGTCCGCTGTAGTCCTCGAAGAAGGTGCGGGAATTCTCGTTCGTGATGAGGTTGGAGCTCGGCCCGGTTGGAGTCAACGATCCGGGCGCATTCGGCGACACCCACGGATTCAGACTCAGAATCTTGCGGGCCACCGGATCGAATCGGGCAGCCGGAACGATATTGTTCGGAAAGGGATCGCGCAACCAATTGCCGCTGCCGTCCTGGCGCGTGGTGATGGGATCGTAAATACGCTGACCGACTCCGCCAAAAGATACATCGCCGGCCTTCATGAGGTCCGTGGGCGTATTGACGAGCACCTGAGCCGCTTTCTTTTCGATCAGTTTTTGGTAACCGAAAAAGAAAAAGGTCTTGTTGCGGCCGTTGTAGATCTTGGGAAGTACCACGGGGCCGCTCACGCTGGCCTCGGGATGCATGAACCAGCTCGGTACGCCGTTGGGGTTTCCCGGCTGCGGATCGGACGTGCGCAGTTTGTCGAAGAACAAACGGTGCGTCATGCGGCGCGTCCGGCCGAAGTCCGCCGCCAAGCCGTGAAACTCATTCGATCCGCTCCTCTTGACAACGGCTACTACGCCGCCCGCGGTATGGCCGTACTCGGCCGGAAGGGTGGTGGTGAGAACCTTCACTTCCTCCACGTAGTTCAGCACCGGCTTGCTCCCCACGGTTCCGCTCAGTTGCTCGTTGGCATTGCCGCCGTCCGCAACGA
>CAZRND010000247.1:0-8329 GCA_964601345.1 uncultured Acidobacteriota bacterium
GACAAAGGTTAAGGCGACGTGAAAGTGGAGTCCAATAAATTCTCCTGATCGAATCTATGGAATTCAGGAAGTGCAAGTCGAACCGGGCCTCTATCAACGGTTTGCGAGAAAATCGCAAAATGACGTTTTTGTCATATTTTTTTATTTGTCATGTTCTCTTGCGGTTGCGGACCCGACCCCCTTTACCTCCCCACTCGGCGTTATAAGATTGAATTAGGTAGGCATTGACAACGAACCATCGGCTGCGAGACAATCTCCTATAGCCAGCTATGGGAGAGCGCAAACACTCGAACGACCGCCTGCAGGGCACATTGGACCTTCTGGTTCTGAAGACGCTCGCGAGCCGCGGGCCGATGCACGGCTATGGAATTACGCTGCACATCGAACAGGTTTCGAAGGACGCGCTGCGCCTCGAAGAGGGCTCGCTCTATCCCGCCCTCCATCGGATGACGCAAGCCGGCTGGCTACGAGCGGAGTGGGGAGCGTCGGAAAATAACCGGCGCGCCCGCTACTACTCGCTGACTGCCGCCGGCCGCAAACAACTGGCCGCGGAAGAGGAGAACTGGGCGGCACTGACGGGCGCGGTGGCCCGAGTGCTTCAGTTCACGTAGAGATTACGGCGGGAGATTTACATGGCTTGGCTCGGTCGTTTCCTGAACGTCTTTCGCGCCGCAACGGTTCGCGACGAAATCGCCGAGGAGCTGCGCCATCACGTGGAATCGCGCACCGCGAGCAACATCGCCGCGGGAATGGACCCGCGGGAAGCCCGCGCCGACGCTCTGCGGCGATTCGGAAACGCCGCCGTTGCGCTCGACCGTTCGCACGATGCCGACATCTTTCTTTGGCTCGAAACCATCGTTCAGGATCTCCGGTTCGGCGCGCGAAGCCTGCGCCGGAATCCGGGCGTCACCGCCGTGGCGCTGCTCTCGCTCGCTCTGGCGATCGGCGCGAGCACCGCGATCTTCAGCGTGGTAGACACGGTGCTGTTGCGCGATCTTCCCTACCGCGATCCCGGCCGCATCGCGATCGTTTGGGTGACTAACGCCATCAACGGCGCGACGGAGATGAACGCCAGCGTGCCGAACTTCGACGACTGGCGGAGCCGCACGCACACGCTGCGGGACCTGGCCCTCTACCGCGAAGCCGACGCGTCTTTCCTGGTGAACGGAGAGGCCGATTGGATCGAATACTCCTGGGTGTACGGCGACTTCTTCCGCCTGCTCGGCGTGCAGCCGGCCTTGGGACGCGTCTTCTCCGCCGAGAGCGGAGATGCGCATGAAGTGGTCCTGAGCCATCGGTTGTGGCAAAGCCGGTTCGGAAGTTCGCCGGACGCCGTCGGCCGGACCGTGAATCTCAGCGGATTCGATTTCCAGATCGTCGGTGTCATGCCTCCGGATTTCGCTTTCCCCACTGCGGACGCGCAACTCTGGGCGTCCGCGCCGGCGTTCGGACCGGCCTGGCAGTCGTACAGGGCGCGCCGGCAGAGAGGATTCGGCGGCGTCGCGGGACGCTTGCAGACCGGCGTCGCCATCGAGCAAGCGGGCGCGGAAATGGAGCTGATCACGCGGCAACTGGCTGCGGCGTTCCCGAAGGACAACGCGGATCGCGGGATTCGAGTGCTTCCGCTCGCGGCACAGGTCCACGGCAAGACGGTTCCGTTCATGCTTGCCGTGCTGTCCGGCGCGGTCTTCTTCGTCCTGCTGATCGCGTGCGCGAACGTCGCCAACTTGCTGCTGGCTCGTGGCGCAGTCCGCCGGCAGGAGATCGCATTGCGGGCCGCGCTCGGCGCCGGCCGGCCACGCATCGTCCGGCAGTTGGTTACCGAGAGTCTGCTGCTTTCCGCTGCCGCCGGCGCGTTGGGACTGCTTCTCGCCTCCTGGGGAATCCAGGCGCTGGTTTCGCTCGCGCCACAGGGAATCGCGCGCCTCAACCAAGCGCGCGTGGACGGACGAGTGATGGTCTTCAGCATCGGTCTGTCGCTGGCGACGGGAATCCTGTTCGGACTCGCGCCCGCGCTCCGCGTTTCACAAAACATCGGCGGACGGCGGCAGGCCGCGGACTCCGATTCGCGGACGTTGCGGCGCGTGTTCGTGATCGCCCAAGTGGCGCTCGCCGTGATCCTGCTGACGGGCGCGGGTCTGCTGGTCCGCAGTTTCGTTGCGCTGCAGGCCGTGAACCCCGGCTTTCGCACCGATCACGTCCTCTCAGCCACGCTCCGTTTTCACAACGCGCTGCCGCGCGAGCGGCGCGTCGCGCTTTACCGGGAAGCGATGGATCGCCTCTCGCGGCTTCCCGGCGTGAGCGCGGCCGGCGGCGTCAGCACGATGTTCTTCAAGGGCGACGAAGCCAATTTCGGGTTGCGCGCAGTGGAAGGGCGGCCGCCGGAAACGCGTACGCAATGGACGCCGATGACCTGGTCTACCATCGGCGGCAATTATTTTCAGGCGCTCGGCGTGCCGCTGCTGCGCGGCCGATTCTTCGACGATCGGGATACAACCGAGTCCGGGCCCGTGGTCATCGTCAATGAGACGATGGCACGCCGCTTTTGGCCGGGAGAGGATCCCATCGGAAGAGGAATCAAGGGTTTCGATCCGCGCGGCCGGAACGACGAATGGGTGAGAGTGGTCGGCGTGGTGAAGGATGTCCACAGTCGCGGACTCGAACGCGCGCCTATGGCCCAGATTTATGAGGCGCAAGCGCAATCGCACGATGAAACCGAAGTGGTTGTGGTGCGCGGCGCGGTGAACGCGGCAGCCCTTCGCGATGTCGTCCGTTCCATCGACAAAACGGCCGTCTGGATGGACGTCACCACGCTGGATGAACGTCTTCGGTCCCTGAATGCGGCGCGCCGTTTCCAAACGCTCCTCTTGAGCCTGTTCGCGACTGTTGCTCTTGCCCTGGCGGGAGCGGGAATCTTCGCCATGATGCACTACTCGGTCGCTCAACGCACCAGGGAGATCGGCATTCGCGTGGCGATCGGCGCGCGGCCCGCGAACGTGATCCAAATGATCCTGCGCGAAGGCCTCGCCATGGCCGCGGCGGGCGTCGTCCTCGGTCTCGCCGGAGCGCTGGCGTTGACCCGTGCAATCCGCAGCTTGCTATTCGAGACTGGCCCCGGAGATCCAGCAACGCTCGGCACTGTTGCCCTTCTGCTTGCCGGGATCGCGCTCACGGCCTGTTATATTCCGGCGCGCCGCGCAACGAAAGTGGATCCTATGCTCGTGCTTCGCTGCGAGTAATTCGCTAAATCAACAATTGGAGGTTCCAATGGAGCCTGTAAATCGCCTGTTAAAACAGGCGCACGGGAATCGTTTTCGGCCCGGTGTCTCGGGCAATCCCAAGGGTCGCCCCAAGGGCGTCCCGAACCGCGCCACGACCATGGTGCAAAAAATTCTCGATGGAAAAGCCAAGGATCTCGTCGATGCCCTGGTCAAACAGGCGCTGAAGGGCGATGTCACGGCGCTACGCCTTTGCCTCGACCGCATCGTCGCGCCGGTGCGCGAGCGCGCCATCGCCGTGCCGATCCCCGCGCCCACGAGCGCGGGCGAGATCGCCGAGGCGCTGCGCGTCGTGTTTGGCGCCAGCACATCCGGCGGGCTGATGCCGGGCGAAGCGCAGACACTGGCTGCGCTCCTTGAATCGCAGCGCAAGGCGATCGAGACAGCTGTGCTCGAAGCGCGGGTCGCGGCGGTGGAGAGCGCTCTCGACCAAAAGGATAAGGGCAGCGTCGCGCGTGACGCCGTGTGGCTCGATCGCAAATGAGGCTCGACGCCCGCATCTCCGCGCTCGAAGCCAGGCTCGAATTCGCCGAGCCGCTCGTCGGTTGCTGGGTCGACCCCCCAAAGCGTCCTGAAAAAAGCTATACTCCCTCGCGGGGAGGCAAATCGTGCAGCGCAGCCCAATCCAGAGTTTCGAATCGTACCTCGCCAAGTGTCAGGAGAAGCATCGCGCGTCGATCGACCAAGTCCGCAAGGTCATCCTGAAGAATCTGCCGCCGGGATACGTCGAGACGGTGCGGCAGAAGATGATCCTGTATGAAGTGCCGCTCGCGGTGTATCCGGACACCTACAACAAGCATCCGCTGTGCTACCTGGCGCTTGCTTCGCAGAAGAGTTACATCACCCTCCATGTCGTGTCGGCCTACGGCGACGCGAGGCTGTTGCAGCGCCTGCAGGACGGCTTTCGCGCCGCCGGCAAGAAGCTGAACATGGGCAAGGGGTGTATCAATTTTCAACGAGCGGACGATCTCGCGCTCGACACGATCGGCGATGTAATCGCGGCCGTCCCGATGGAAAAATACGTGGCTTTCACCAAAGCGGTCCACGAGAAGAGGTCTAAAAAGAAGAAGTGAACGAAGACACTCCTCTTCGGATCGCCCTGGTGGTCTCGTTCCTCGTGATGGTGGCGATCATGGTCCCGCACCGGATCAAGTCGGCCACGGGCGAGAAGCTCGACCGGATGCAGGAGGGCCTGTTCATTCTGGTGACGTTGCGGCTGACAGCTCTCGTTCTGTTCGTGGCCATCAACGCCTACGTGATCCATCCGGCTTCGATGGCGTGGTCCTCCGTAGTTTTGCCCACATGGCTTCGCTGGTGCGGCATCGCCGTGCAGGCTCCCGTCGCGGGATTGCTGCTCTGGGCGATGCGCAGCTTGGGAAAGAATCTCACCGACACCGTGGTGACGCGCAAGGAGCACACCATGGTCACGAGCGGGCCGTACCGCCTGATCCGGCACCCGTTTTACGTTGCGGTGGGTACGCTGATGCTCGGAAGCGCGTTGGCGGCGGCAAACTGGTTTATCTTTTTGGCCGGAGCAACCCTCTTCACCTTCTTCGCGGTGCGCACGCGCACCGAAGAAGGCAAGCTCGTCGAACGCTTCGGCGAAAGCTACAGGAAATACATGGAACAGACAGGACGCTTTTTTCCAAGGATTGTGTGATGCTGACCAGACGAGAAATGATTGCCGGGATGGCGATGGCGGCAGTGAGTTTCAAGGTGCCCGGCGGAGCGTGCGACTGTCACACGCATGTCTTCGGCGATCCGGCGCGCTTTCCGCTGTCGCCTGCGCGATCGTACACGCCGGAGCAGGCGTCGACCGCGGAATTGAAAGCGCTGCACCGCGCTCTGCACATCGACCGCGTGGTCGTGGTTCAGCCGAGCATCTACGGCACGGACAATTCCTGCACGCTCGCGGCGATCAAGGAATACGGTGCGTCGCGCGCGCGCGGCGTCGCCGTCATCGGCGAGGACACCACCGAAGCCGCGCTCGAGGAAATGGATCGCGGCGGGATCCGCGGCATCCGCCTGAATCTCGCGACCGGAGGCGTCACGCCCGCCGACGCCGCGCGCAAACGCATCGAGTGGGCCGTTGCGCGCCTCAGCAAACGAAGCTGGCACATCCAGATCCTGACGACTCCGCCGGTGCTCGAGGCTGTGAAAGACCTGATCCTGGCCGCGCCGATGCCCTTCGTCTTCGATCATTTCGGCGGGATGCAGGGCGCGCTGGCCCTCGGACAGCCGGGCTTCAGCACGCTGCTTGATCTGGTGCGCGGCGGCAAGGCTTACGTGAAGATCTCGGCGGCGTATCGCAGTTCGACGAAGGCGCCGGACTACGCTGATGTCGGGCCGCTGGCGCGGGCGCTCATCGCGGCAAACCCGAGCCGCATCCTGTGGGGCAGCGACTGGCCGCATCCCGATTCGTCGCAAGTCGCGGGACGCAAGGCGACGGACATCGCGCCGCTCTACAAGATCGACGACGGGCACGTCTTCAGCCTGCTCGCCTCCTGGGCGCCCGAAGCAAGCCTCCGCGAAAAGATCTTGGTGCAGAATCCCGCCAAGCTCTACAGGTTCTAAGTGGGGCAGGTTTTCAACCTGCCCATTAAATCGGCGGATCGTTCGCGGTCGCCAGCCGGTTCTGGTCCGTGGCCCGAATGACCGCCGTTTGATCCGTGAAGAAATTACGGAATCCTGTGACGCCGAACTCGACCGGCTGCGACGTGATCGTGTAAGTCGCGATCTTGCCGTAGGGACCCGGGCCCGGATTGTACGTGGTGCGGTAACCATTGCGGACCACCACGAGGTTGGTGCCGCCTTCCGTCAGGCCTGCCAGCCAAGGCTGGAGAAGATCGCCGCGATCCTGGCTGAGCTCTTGGCCGGCGGGCGGCGGGCCCATCCGGTTCAGTCCGTCGGTGAACCCCTGGTTGTAGGTGGCCGCAAATGTGAGCTCGGCCGTATTCAAAGTGCGCATGCGAGCCACAGCCGACGCTTCGTTGGCGGCGGGTCGCGGCTTGGCGAGTTCCTGCAGGGAAGAGCCGGCGGCTTGCATCGATGACGGAGTCTTGAACTCTACGACCAAAGTCTCGGATTTGTCCCCGAGGTTTTCCGTCGCGAATGCGCCATCGACCGGCCAGAGTGCGCCGGCCTTGGCGTCAAGGTCTCTTGCAGGGCCGCTGCGCATCGTCAGTCGTTCCTTGCGATCTGTCAAGGCGACAGCCACAGCGGGCGTGTGGTCAGCCATGGCGGATTTTTGTCCGCCAGCGTAGCTCACCACGACCACGCGAATCTGATCGTTCTCGTAAATGACTCTGTTGTTCTGTGCCAACAGGGTGGAACACAAGAGCAGAGCGGGGAGGAGTATGGTTCTCATGCCGACATCGTATACTAATCGCATGAGAAGACAGAATGGACTTACCCGCCGCACCGCGCTCGGCCTCGCTGCGGCCGGCATGACGATCCGCCTGCGGGCGGACGATCCGCAGGTTCGCGCGGACATCAAGAAGCTCGGCGACAAGCTGCTGCGCGCGCGGCCGCTGCCGCTCGGCAGCGTGCGGCTCACCGGAGGTCCGCTGAAGCAGGCGCAGGATGCCGATCTTCGCTACCTGCTCGATCTCGAGCCGGATCGCATGCTCTCCTACTATCGCCAGCGCGCGGGCCTCGCCAAGAAGGCCGAGCCTTACGGCGGATGGGACGGCGGCGGGCGCAATCTCACCGGTCACATCGCCGGGCACTACCTTTCCGCGGTGAGCCTGATGTGGGCTGCCACGGGCAACGCGAAATGCAAGGAACGCGCCGACTACATCGTGGCCGAGCTCAAGGAAGTCCAGGACAAGCACGGCGACGGCTATCTGAGCGCCCTCGAAAAAGGACGCGAGTGTTTCGACGCGCTGGCGCGCGGCGAAATCCGCTCGGGCGGATTCGATCTGAACGGCCAGTGGTCGCCCTGGTATACGCTGCACAAAACCTACGCCGGATTGCGCGACGCCTACCGGTACACCGGCAACCGCACCGCGCTCGACGTCGAGATCAAGTACGCCGAGTGGGCCGAACGCATTCTCTCGAAGCTGAACGACGCGCAGATCCAGCGGATGCTGAATACCGAGTTCGGCGGCATGAACGAAATCCTCGTCGACCTCTACGCGGACACGGGCGAGCGGCGCTGGCTCGATCTTTCCTGGAAATTCGAAAATCATTCCTTCACCGACGCGCTGAAGCGTCATCAGGATAATCTCGCCGGTCGGCACGGAAACACCATCATCCCGCAGATGATCGGATCGGCCGCCCGCTACCTGTACACAGGCGACGCCGGCGACCTGATCGCCGCGAGTTTCTTCGGCGATCGCGTGGCGCAGCATCACACCTACGCGACGGGCGGCCACGGACAGAACGAATACTTCGGCGAGGCCGACAAGCTGGCCGACCGCGTCGATGGACGCACTTCAGAGTCGTGCAACATCTATAACATGCTCAAGCTCACGCGTCTGCTCTTCGCGCTCGAGCCCGACGCGCACTACGCCGACTTCCACGAGCGGGCCCTGTTCAATCACGTGCTCGCGTCCATCGACCCTTCGGACGGACGCACCTGTTACATGGTGCCGGTGGGGCGCGGCGTGCGTCACGAGTATCAGCAAATGCAGCAAAGCTTCACCTGCTGCGTCGGCTCGGGCATGGAGAGCCACGCGCTGCACGCCCACGGCATTTTCTATGAGATGGGAAACCAACTCTGGATGAACCTGTATGCGCCGTCGACCGCGGAGTGGAACGGAGTCAAGCTGGAAACCGAGACCGGATTCCCCGAGGGCGATTCAGCAAAGGTGAAAATACAGACTCGCGCGCCGAAAGACTTCACGCTCTCGCTGCGACGTCCTTATTGGGCGGGTGATGGATTCGCCGTGAAGGTCAACGGCGAAGCTGTGACATTGACTCCCTCGCCGGTGAGCACTTACGTGAATCTCAAGCGCGCTTGGAAGGACGGCGATGTGATCGAATTGAGCCTGCCAAAATCGCTGCGTGTCGAGCCGACGCCGGACAATCCGCGCGTGGCGGCCGTCATG
>CAZRND010000248.1:0-8313 GCA_964601345.1 uncultured Acidobacteriota bacterium
GAACCAGCTTCAGCATGAGGAGAACGACAATAGCACGAGAGCGAGCCTGATATATCAGGCGATTTACAGGCCCTTCTGAGGGGAACGCCCTCTCGGGTCTATCTAACTTCAGTCTATCATCAGGGCCGGGGGGGTAAGGGGGTGCAGGTCGCTAATGCGAAGACAGCGTGAGAGATAAAAAAATATGACAAAAAGCCGGACTTATCCCTTTCGCAAACCAAAGCACGATAGAAGCCGCATGCGCGTTCCCGCTGGCCATTGGCTTAGCCTTTCTTTCGCGGCCTTCCGCCGCCTCGCTTCTTGCGCTTGGCCTGTAGTTCAGCGAAGTACTCCGGCCCGCGCTCCTTCGCCAGTTTCTTTCCGCCTTTACGTCCGAGCGCAACGGCGGCAGGATTCTTCCGCATGGGTCATGCTCCTTGTGTGAGTGGTTTGTAGGTGAGACGCTTTCCTTCGGTTTGCGAGAGTGCGACGAGTGCGCGGACGCCATCTTCCACGTTGCGATGGTTGTAACGGAAGTCAAACTCCGCGAGGTATCGCTGAACGTGTTGCTTTCCCCAATGGTGATACGTTCCGTAGACTCCGCGCTTCACGAGCGAGAAGAAGCCTTCGACGGTGTTGGTGTGGACTTTGCGCGGCCCTTCTTGTCGGACGTACTCCCCGATGGAGTGATTCACGGATTTGTGACCCGGAAACCATGGCTTGATGTTCTTGTAGAGCTTGGATGAGTCTGTGTTCAGGTGCGCTCGACGATCCACATGCGCTTCGATGACCGGCATGATGTTATTCAGCGTCACCCGATCCAGCGCGAAGGAACGAACGTTCCCATGACGCTGAACGAGAGAGACAACCGGAACCTTCTTGCTGTGGAAGTTCGGCGTGTATTTCTCTTTCCCGCCGATGTACGCTTCGTCTACTTCCACCGTTCCGCCCAAGCGTTCCTTCATTGGTGGCTGAACCGTCGCGTAGCGGATACGGTGGGTCATGTGCCAAGCGCACTTGTATGTGATTCCGAGCATCCGGTGGAGTTGATGTGTGCTGATTCCCTTCTTGCTGGCCGCGAGAAGATGGAAGGCGATAAGCCACTTGTGAAGCCCGATGTGGGACGCCTCGAAAATCGTGCCAACGGTGACGCTGAATTGCTTCCGGCATCCACGGCACTTATAGACGCCTTGACGCGCATGAGTCTTTGCGCCGGACTTTGGTTGCAACTTGCAGGCTTCCCCGACTAAACCGCAATGCGGACAAACCGGACCGTCGGGCCAGCGGATCGCTTCAAGATGGCGTCGCGCCTTCTCGGGAGTCGAGAAGCGCTCCATCAAGTCCATGAGATTCATGTCATCGTTCATGGGATTAGAATACTGCGAGCGCTTGCTGTTTGTCAAGTGCTGATTTGCATTTATTTTTGAGGTGAGGTAAGCTGAGTGCGGTAGGAGGGGATCGAACCCTCACGGGACACGTTGGTCCCGTCAAGTTCCAAACTTGACCCGTCTGCCGATTCCGGCACTACCGCATGAAATTGGACGCCCCATCCGGCTTGCTTTGTTGGCCTACCGGATGGGGCGTTTGCCTTTCGTTTCGGCGCACGCCGTTCGGCTACGGCGCGGCTAGTTCACTTGGCATCAACCGAGATTACGCAATCGTCAGAATGCTTGTCTTGGTCTTTGGGTTGGGAATATTTGGGAAGGTTTGGGAATATTTGGGTTTCACAACGGAAGCTGTTGAATCATTAAGCCTATAGCTTCAGCCATTGCGCGGCGATTCTGGGGCCTAGGTTTTGATTTTCCTTCCAGGTAGTTATAGACAACCCAGGGGTCTACTCCGGCCTTCGACGCCCACTGGCTGCGACTCATCCCCAACTCGGCAAGCTTGGGCAAGACAACACGCTGTCGAGCTTCAGCCAATTCGGCACTGTCCGCTGGCTTAGCTTGCATCCCGACGCTTTCTGGTGCAACTGTTGTGCCGCCTGGCGTCTCTTGCTTTGAAGAATCGTTTTGGTCACGTTCCGCGTCCGGTGCTTGGCGGTCTGCCTCTGAATCGCTGGTGGCGCTAGTTGGCATGCTTTGGATCGGCGTTGCCGCCCGCCCCTCGGCTTGCAAGGCGCGGCCCTCAAGAATCCCGCAGAATATGGCTGACTCCTGTACGATCTTTGGGATGCGTCCGCTTCGCACGGAACGGAATCCATCTGCGGTGAATTCTTTAGTTTTGCCGCTCTCGGTCTTCTCGATTGATTTTTCTTTGAGAATGGCGTTAAGACATACATCCCACAAATCACGTTCCGGGGGAAATGGCGGAACATCGAGGGCACGGCCCGCACGGCTTCCTAGGTTTATGAACCGCACCTCTAGGAACGGGCCAACGCTAAGGAGTCCCCATCGAATGGGACCATCGATCCCTTCAAGGGTCCATCTAGCTTCCGCCATCATGTGGGGGTCAGGCAGTTGTAAGAATTCCCTTGCGAGGTCCCGCCAGAAATCGGAATTTGCCATCGCTCCCTTGGCGATCCCTGATTTGGAGAGTAGCCGCCAGCGGAGTAGGGTTCCTTCGCTTGTCGCCTGGCCGGGCTAGGCGGCTAATTCGAGTCTAGCAGAAGTGGTATGATGCGGACATGGCGAAGAAGGATGACAAGCCGATCAGCCTCTACCCTATGACGGCTGATGAAGCGCTCGAAGCGGCCATGCGGACGCCTCTTCCGAAGAAGGCGAAGAAGCCAAAGCGCAAGAAGTAGCTACGCGCCTACGGCCAGTTACGGCCACCTACGGAAAGCTATAGCCAGTTTGGTTTGCGAAAGGGATAAGTCCGCAAAAAGCGTCATTTCCGCAAAAATCTCCAAGTCGCAGATCTAAGGGACTTGCATTTGCACTTCCTGAAAATGGAAGAATCCTACGACCTCAGAAGGAACCGGTTGTCCCGGCCTGGGACGGCCAGCCGCGTCGACATCGAGCCGCGATCGACTCCGTCGATGACCAGGGCCAGATCCTGCATGAAGGTGGGATTGGTGAAATGCCAGGAGTGGCTGTACACCAAGTCCTTTTGCTCAGGCGGCAGGTCGCGATAGAAGTCGCTGCAATCGACATTCACCGCAGCATCCGGCGCATCGTCGGGAAGCCCGGTGCGACCGACGCGAGGCGCGACTCCAAATCGCTTGACGTTCGACAGGCCCAGCACCTCGTCATGCGAGTTCTCGTAATTCGTGAGCCGGACGCAGTGGTTATAGACCGACTCGCTCTCGGCGTTGGTTTCCGACATGGAGCGCGACGAAACATCGCCCGAGATCAGACAAATCTGGCTGACTTTCCATCCGCCATTTTCGAAGTGGCGATCGTCGGCGTCGTCGAAAGCCTCGCGGACCACGAACGCCCCGGTGGAGTGCGCGAGCAGATGCACGTTCACCTTGCAATCCGGGCGCTGGAAAGAGGCGAGGAGCGCGATTCCTCCAGTGACCAGCGTCAAGGCGGTTTCCTTGGCCTTCACCCGGTCCGGCAGGTAGGCCAGCGCGCTGTTGCTGCAGGGCCAGTCGAAGCTCACGACGACTCCGCGAAAGGGATGCTCCCGTGCGCTACGGATTGCATCGCGCACCATGACGTGGCGCTCCAGGACTGTCAGTTGCGGATTGTTGTAGCCGTGAATGAATACCAGGATGTCGCCCGATCCGTCCGGCTGGCGGGCCGCGTCAATCACTTTCTGACCCCAGACCTTCGGATCGTCTTCCTTCATGGACACCTTCGGTTCTGCGCCGTCCGGAACCACGAGATAGACGCTGTCTCCCGTGTCGTCGCCGAAGGTTCCATCGTCATTTACGTTGCGCGCACAGAGCACAAACTCCGACATAGACCCTCCTCAATAAAAGCGAAGTTATTTCCCTGGTTTTTCGCCTAAATAATAGCACGCATCAATTCTATTCTATATTCGCGGGGGGATCAGGGTTGCTGGATGCGCAAACCTGCAAAACACCGGCGATAGAAGCCCCTGTCTCGAGTCAAGAGCGAATCGGCTTGCAGGAGGGCGTGCGACCCAATCAGGAAGTCGGCAACGACCCGCGGACGCGGCGTCCGCAAGCGTGAGGTGTAATCACGCCATCGTTCGCCGGCCAGAATGGCGGTCTCTTCGGTAATCGGATCAAAGGCAATCCCCAACGCGGAGAGCGCTTCCCCGAAAGGCTCGGCTCGCGGAAAGTGCGCCCGGACCTCTGCCCACACTACCTCGCAGGCAAGGAGCGCCCCAGATGCGTAGGCGCGCCGCAACGCCTCCCGCGATCGGGCGCCAAATTCCGGATCGCCGCCGAGCACGTCCAGCAGAACCGAAGAATCGACTGCCGTTTTCAAGGTTTCCTGGGTCTGGGTCCGCGCATTTCGTCGAGCAACGCATCGACGGGACGGGACAGCTTCAGTATCCCGTAGACTCGGTCTACGGGATGGTGACGGGACGCGCCTTTGCGCAAGACAGCGGCGTTTTCCGAGAGTTCAAAATCCACGGGTGTGCCGGGACGGAGTCCCAGTTTCTCGCGGATCTCCACGGGAATCGTGACCTGGCCCTTGGAAGAAATGGTGCTTTGCATAAGTAAAGAGTAACACTCTTTACCTATAGGGTCAAGAAACTGGCCATCGTTCGGCAGACGGAGTGGTCAGATGACCACTTCCGTGCTATTCTAGGCCCATGAAGACCCGGACTGTAGGAGCGACGGAGTTCAAAGCGAAATGCCTCGCGTTCCTGGATGAAATCGAAGAGCACGGTGGGCCGATCACGATCACGCGCCGGGGGCGCCCCGTAGCCGTCCTCAATCGCGCCAAGCAGAAGGCTTGGAAGTCGCCGGCGAATAGCTGGGCGACGCGAGGCCGGATTGTCGGCGATATCGTGAATGCGGACTTTTCACATCTCTGGGACGTAGTCTCTCAAGAATAAGGTCCGATGCTTCCTCGCTTTCTAGCGGACACCCATATCCTCCTGAGATGGCTTTTCGAGGTGAAGAAGCTGTCTCGTGAACAGGTCCGCGTGCTTGAAGAAGCCGTCCGCCGGGCCCAGCCGGTTGCCGTTAGCTGCATGAGTCTGCTTGAGATCGCCACGCTTGTGAGCGACGGAGGGCTGCGCCTGAGGGGTCCGGTAGCCGAGTTCTTCGCGGAACTACAAGCCAATCCAATCTTCCAGATCTTGCCTCTCACATTCGAAGTTGCGGCGGAGGTCGCTTCTCTCGGGTCCGTGCTTCGCGATCCCGCGGACCGAGCCATCGTAGCCACGGCGCGCGTCCATCGTTTACGACTGCTCACTTCGGATCAGCGCATCATCGATTCGCAACTGGTAGCAGTGGTGGATTAGAAGCGCACATCAAAATAATTCTTAACGATGCCGGGGAAGCCCCGTCCATACGATCATGGACACCATGCGCTCGACCCGATGGGAGCAGCTCGTTCGCGACGCGGCCTACGGGCTGCGCCAGATCCGCCGGAATCCGGCGTTCTCGGCGATCGCGATCGCCACCCTCGCGCTCGGCATCGGCGGAATCACCGCGATGTTCAGTGTCTTCGACGCCGTGCTCCTTCGTCCCCTGCCCTACGTCGCATCGGACCGTCTGGTGATGATCTGGGACCACATGGCCAACGCCGATGTTACGCCGAAGCACAACTCCACCCCGCGCGAGTGGATCGAATGGCGGCGCCTCAATACCGTATTCACCGACCTCGCGGCGACCCAGCCGGGCGATCTGACCATCTCCGGGGACGGCGAGCCCGAACAGGTTCCTTCTCGCAACGTCACATGGACATTCTGGAGCGTGCTCAGCGTGCAGCCGGCCCTGGGGCGCGTCTTCACCGAGGCGGAGGATAACCAGGGCGTGCGCGTCGCCGTCATCAGCCATGGACTCTGGCAGCGCCGCTTCGGAGGATCGGCAGGCATCGTCGGCCGCAGGATCTCGCTCAACGACCAGCCCTACGAAGTGATCGGCGTGATGCCGCGGAGCTTCTACTTCCTGCCCGCGCGGGACATTGACGTCTGGACTCCGGCGTCCTACCCCGCCTGGATGCGGAAGAGCGTCGCCTGGCACGCCTCGCAAATCGTTGCGCGGCTCAAGCCCGGCGTCACGCTGGAGCAGGCTAGGAAGTCCATGGCCGCGCTTAGCATGCAGGTTACGGAGAAGGACTTCCGAGGCCCACATTCCGTGATCGTCGTGCCCCTGCGCGAGGAAATGGCGGGCAAGACGCAGACCGCCTTGATCGCGCTCCTTTGCGCGGCAGCGGCGCTTCTGCTGATCGCGTGCGTCAATCTGGCGAACCTTTTGCTTTCGCACGGAGCGTCGCGCCAACGGGAAGTCGCGGTGCGCGCAGCCCTCGGAGCGGGCCGCGCCAGGCTAGTCGCGCAATTCTTGACCGAAAGCCTGGTACTTGCCGCGCTCGGCGCGCTGGCCGGAATCGCTCTCGCCCTTCCCGCCATGCGCATGCTCGAGGCCCTCATCCCGGAGACGATGGGCGCTGCGCGGCTCACGCTCGATTGGCGCTTGCTGGCATTTTCCGCGGCTATCGCCGTCGCCGCCGCTATCATCTTCGGACTTGCGCCCGCGCTACGCGGATCGCGCGTCGCTCCTCTCGAGGGACTGCGCAGCGGAGGGCGCGGCACGACCGGCCCGCGCAGCCATTGGTTCCAGCATTCGCTGGTCATTGCCGAGACGGCGCTCGCCGTGGTGCTGCTGACCTGCGGCGGCCTGCTCTTCCAGACCTTCGAGCATTTGCGAAATACCGACCTCGGATTCAAGAGTGAGAAGTTGCTGACCTTCGAAACTCCGCTCTTCCGATACAAGGAGTTCGACCGCCGCGTCGCCTTCATCAACGCCGAGGTGGAGAAGGTGCGCGCGATTCCCGGGGTAATCAACGCCGGATGGATCAACCTCATCCCCTTCACCAACTTCGCCAACGCGACTTTTTACAAGCTGGAAGGACAGTCCGACGGCGCTACTACCACGCAGGTCGCTCTCACTCGCAACGTGAGCCGAGATTACTTTGCGACGGTGGACGCGCGCCTGCGCGAGGGCAGGTTCTTCAACACTTCGGATCAAAAGTCCGATGCCCCGGTGGCGATCGTCAACGAGCCCTTCGCGAATCGCGCCTTTGCGGGCCAGTCGCCGCTGGGCCGGAGGTTCAAATTCGGCCAGTTCAACGAGAAGGGCTATTGGTACACGATTGTCGGCGTCGTAAAGCAGATCCCGGAGAGCGGCGTGCTGGACGCGGCGAAACCCGCGGTCTATCGCGTAAACGAGCAATGCGACCAGGTCGGCGACCTGAACGCCGGCATCGTGGTACGAACGGCCGTCGAGCCGGCGTCCGTTGTTTCGGCTGTCCGGCAGACGATCTGGGCGCTCGACCGGAATCAACCGCTGGCACGGATCCGCACCATGGACGAGATCATCGGGCAGCAACTCTCTACGCCGACGCAAAGCACGGCGCTGCTCGGCGCGTTCGCTCTGCTCGCGCTGCTCCTCGCTTCGCTCGGAATCTACGGAGTGCTGTCGTACGCCGTCGCGCAGCGAACCAACGAGATCGGCGTGCGCATCGCCTTGGGCGCGACGTCGCGCGGGATCCTGCTTACTTTCGGCAAGCGCGGATTGGCACTGACGGTCACTGGCCTCGTCATCGGCCTGGCGCTGGCGGCAATCGCCTCGCGCCTGATGACCAGCCTGCTCTACGGCGTCCAGCCGAGCTATGTGCCGGCGGCCGCGGCGGTCTCGGTCCTGCTTCTGGCGGTGGCGGCGCTGGCTTGTTTCGTTCCGGCGCGACGCGCCTCGCGCGTAGATCCGGTGATTGCGTTACGCAACGAATGACCGCGTGATGCTAAAATCGCCGGATGACAATCACAGCAGAGGAAATCGCGCGCGGCCGGGTCTTTTTCGAGCAGACGCGGAACGGATTCGTTGGAGCGACTACGGACCTGTCGGATGCGCAGGGCAAGTTCAAGCCGGCGGCGGGTGTCTGGTCCATTGCAGAAATCGTGGAGCACCTGGCTATCGTGCAGGAAAGGCTCTTGGGACCGGCATGGCAGAAGCTGATCCAGTCGCCGCCTTCCGGCGACCGGGATCAAACGCAGGTGGACTCGCTGGCGTTCTACCAGATTTCCGATCGCACCGCCAAGTTTCCGGCACCCGAGCCGACTCAGCCGACGCTGGGGCGGTCCCTCGCCGATTCCCGCGACAAGGTTGTCCAGAGCTTTGCGCGTCTGACGGATCTTCTCGAAAAGACGCCGGACCTGCGAGATCACGCCATTGAAAGCCCGCCGGTAAGGGCGATCTCCAAGGGCGTCCACACGATGATGGACGGCTATCAGTGCCTGGTCCTG
>CAZRND010000249.1:0-1098 GCA_964601345.1 uncultured Acidobacteriota bacterium
AAGCATCAATTGGTTGCTCGCGTCTCTCTCGAACTCGCTCTGCGCAAAGAGTTCGACTACGCCATCCCGCCTGATTTGGCGAAAGAAATTGATGTGGGCAGCCGCGTGCAGGTCCCTTTCGGGCCGCGAAAGGTGCTCGGTTGCGTGACCGGATTGGCGGAGGAATCAGCGCACGCCAAGCTCAAACCCATTCTAAAAGTCATTGGCGCACAGAGCCTGGTGACGCCCAAAATCCTGAAGCTGGCGCGCTGGATCGGGGAGTATTACTGCTGCGCGCCGGAGGTCGCGCTCAAGAGCGTTCTGCCCGAGGCCGTGCGCCACGAACAAGCCGGCTGGCGCGAGCGGTTGTACGTGCGGGCATTGCCGGTCACAACTGAGCTGCCCAGGCTGGCCAAACGCCAGAAGGAAATCTGGCATATCATCGAAGAAAGAAGGGAACTGCCGCTCCAGGAATTGCTCGAATTGGCGGAAACCACCGCCGCGACAATTCGCCGGCTGGAAGATAAAGGCCTGGTCGCGATCACGTCCGAGATTTCCGAGCGCGATCCGTACGCGCGCGAGCATATCCTGCCCACCCAACCGCTGCTGCTCAATCCGGCGCAGGCGGCGGCCCTGGAGAAGATCATATCGGCTTTGGAGGCGGAAAGCGGGAAATCGAACCGCACGTTCCTCCTGCACGGCGTCACCGGCAGCGGCAAGACCGAAGTATATCTCCAGTCCATCGCGCACACTCTGGAGCAGGGCAAAGGAGCGATCGTGCTGGTGCCGGAAATTTCGCTGACACCCCAGACGGTCGAGCGATTCAAAGCTCGTTTCAGTTCGGGCCCGTTGCAGACATTGGTTGCAGTTTTGCACAGCCATTTGTCCTCCGGCGAGCGGCACGATGAATGGCACAAGATCCGCCAGGGCCGCGCGCGCATTGTGATCGGGGCGCGCTCCGCGATTTTTGCGCCGGTGGACCCGCTCGGACTGATCATCGTGGACGAGGGGCATGAGCACACTTACAAGCAGGAGGAAGCCTCAAGCTAACACGCCCGCCATGTGGCCCTCGTGCGCGGACAAATGGAAGGCGCGGTCAACGTTGCGGGCCCCCCCCCC
>CAZRND010000249.1:1108-8309 GCA_964601345.1 uncultured Acidobacteriota bacterium
GTGTGCTCTTCCGATCTCACTGCCGAACCGATTGACGGTTACGGCGGGCTTGCCGGCGTAAAAGTCGTCACCGTAGGTTGCGAGCACCTCGGCGCCTTCGGTGTGGATGATGTCGCAGAGAGTACGGCAGGGGGACGAACCCGTCCCGTCGCCGAACGGGTTTTCGAACACGAACTGGGTCCCGTTTTCCGGGCCGCGTGCGTCCAATCCCTTCGCCCCCAATGCCCAGGATTTTGTCGCGGGGGGACCCATCCGGACGGGTTATCGTGGACGTGGAGCATGGGCAAACTTACAAGCAGGAGGAAGCTCAACGCTACCACGCTCGCGATGTGGCCATCGTGCGCGGACAAATGGAAGGCGCGGTCATCGTGCTCGGCTCCGCCACGCCTTCCCTGGAAAGCTACTTCAATTGCGCTAAAGGCAAATACAGCTTGCTGCAATTGCTGGAACGCGCGGACGACAAAAAAATGCCGCTCGTGCGCGTGGTGGACATGCGCCAGACCATGCGCAAGGGGAAAATCATTCCCATTTTCTCGCCGCAACTCCAAGAAGCGATCACGCAACGTCTGGAACAGAAAGAGCAAGTCATCCTTTTTCTAAACCGGCGCGGCTATTCCACCGCCTTGCAATGCCCCCCGGTGGACAAGTTGCAAGGAGCAATCACAAACTTGGCCGCCCCCGTGTTTCCCCGGTTCCCGCCGTAAAACCCCGCCGATATCACCGAGGTGTTGCTGACCGTGTTGGTCACGTTGAACGCTTCGAAGGTGAGATAGAGCTTGAAGCGCTCGCCGAAGGGCAGAGTCTTGCTGATGCGCGCGTCAAAGCGCGTGATCGGATCGAGGAACAGCGGATTCTGCGGCAGGAAGGGCACCCGGTTGTCGCCGCCGAATCCATTGAGCGATCCTGTGAACGCGCCCGCGAACGTGGCCGCGCTGAGCTGCGACGAGATGGTTTCGAAGGTCGGCCGCTTGGTAGCGAGCGTGAGCAGGCCGTTGAACTCCCAACCGTTCACCACGTACTTGGCAAAGGACGAGTTGCTGTGCGTGAACGTAGGATGCGCCAGGATCGTGCTCACGAAACGCTGGCGCTGATCGAGTTGGCCCGTGCCCTTGTCGTTGTGATAGGAGCCGTTGAAGTAGCTCAACGTGGGGCCCGCGCTGAAGAAGATGGTCGACCCGCTGTTGCCGCCCGTCGACTGCCCTTCGTCCAGGGCGTGCGACCAGGTGTAGGCAATCGTTCCGGCAAAGCCATGGCTGAACTTTTGATTGACCTGCACCGCCAGGCCGTCATACCAGCTCATCGGGCCGTTCTCGACCTGGTTGATGCGCGTATACCGCGTGTCCACGCGGTTCGCCAACAAGTAGATCGGCGTGCTCCAAGTCTGCCCGGTGGGATTGAAGCTCGAATCCACGAACTTGTAAGTGATCACCGTGCTGCTCAGCGGACCCACGTTCAAGTCGCGCGAGGCCAGAAGCTGCTTGCCCCGGCTCATGATGTAGGAAACGGTCATGCTCGTGGACTTGGTGAGCGCGCGCTCGATGGCAAGGTCGAGCTGTTCGGTGTACGGAGTCCGCAAAGTCGGCGAAGCGAACACGATGCTGCCGGTCCCCGGCGCTCCCGCCGGACTCGCCAGAACGTTCGGGAAGACGGGCGCTCCGGTCGCCGTCGGACTGCTGATCGTCAGCGACTGGGTGTAGATATTGTTGTTCGTGAACAGCGTGTTGATCATGCCCGCGCCGGGCCGGGCGAAGAACAGGCCGAACCCGCCGCGGAACACGGTCTTGTCGTTGATCGCATACGCGAACCCGACCCGCGGAGCAAAATTCTTCGTGGACTGGTGGATGATTCCGGTTTGCGGATAGTCCGGATTCTTCAGAGTCGGCTGCGGCAGGAAGGCCCGCTCGTAACGCACGCCGGCGTTCAACGTCAGCTTGCGCGTAGCCTTGAAGTTGTCCTGCGCGAACCAGGCAATGTCCGGGATCTGCGTGTCCACGATCGGATTGCCGAATCTCTGCAGATACGACTGGTAATGGCTCGGACCGGCCGCCGGGCTGGTGAAGTCCTGGGCGAAGGCGGTTACCGTCGAGTACGTGTAGCTGCCGAAACGGTCGGTCAAGCTAAGTGAGTAATCCTCCGTGCGCGTAGAGTCGAAACCGAACTTCATGGCATGGCGACCCTTGTTCCAGGAAAAGACATCGACGAACTGGTAGCGGTTCTCGCTGGGGTTGATGCGCGGCAGCACGTTGTATCCGCTCAGCGGGCTGACGCCGCCCACGGAAAGCGCGGTCGCCCCGATGGGCCAGCCCTTGGAATAAGTGGGATCCACGTCATCTGCCTGCCGGTCTTTGAACCAGCCGAAACGGAATTCGTTGACCATGGCCCCGTTGGGAACGTAGGTCCACGAAATCTTGCCGTAGCGGTCCCGCACCGAGTCGTCGCCGTTGGTGCCGAGAGCCGCGCCGCTAGTGGAAGTCGCGCCGGTCTGCACGCCCATCGGCGAGATAAAGCGCATGTAGTTCATGCTGATGCTGAATGAGTTCTTGAAATCGGGGCGGTAATCGAGCTTCAGGAAAGCCAGTTCTTCGTCCTGCCGGCGATCGATCAGGCCGAACTCGCGCGGAAGAATGGTGTTGATGGCCGCGCATTGGGCCGCCGTGGCCGGAGCGGCGCAACCGATGAAGCTCTGCGTGGCGAAGTTCACGTTGTTGTTGATGATCGAGCTGGCGATCGGGTTATGCCGGCGCGTGATTTCGATATCGCCGAAATAGAACAGCTTGTCCTTGACGATCGGACCGCCGATCGTGAATCCGGACTGGTTGCGGACCTCGGGAGGATTGATCGTCGCGAAGCGGTCGCGCGCATTCAGGGTACGGTTGCGGAAGAACCAGAAAGCCGAGCCGTGAATGCCATTCCCGCCGCTCTTGGTGACCGTATTGATCACGCCGCCATTGGCGCGGCCGAATTCCGCCGAGGCGACGGCCGTTAACACCTGGAATTCCTGTACGGCGTCTTGCGAGATTTGCGAGTGCGCCCGCGTGCGTCCGGCGTTCTCCAGATAGTACTGGTTGGTAGTATCGTTTCCGTCGGTGAGGAAGGCGTTGCCGCCCAGCACTCCTCGGAAGCTCACCAGTCCAAACGTGCCGTCGTTGGTCACCGCCGGCGTCAACAGAACAAAGGTGTCCACGCGCCGTCCGTTGATGGGAAGGTCCTGAATGAGCTGCGATCCTACGACTTGAGAGACTTCGGTCTTGGTATCGTCCACCAGCGGAGCCGCCGCGGAAACCTCCACGGTCTCGGCAACCGCTCCTACCTTGAGCGCCACGTTCAGATTGATCGTCTCGCCGACTTGCACCACGATCTCAGACACTTCATAGGGAGCGAATCCCTGCTTTTTCACCGAGACTTTATACCCGGAGGCAGGCACCAAACCCGGAGCAGAGAACAGACCCGCTTCCGTCGTGGTCATCTCACGCGTGATGCCCTTGGAGGCGTTCGCGACTTCCACGCTCGCTCCTGGAACGGCGGCGCCCGACGCATCACGAACCGTCCCGGAGATGCTGCCCACGCCGGCCGCCGATTGGGCCGTTGCAAGATAGGAAAAGCAGAATGTCAGAATGACAAAGAATGCAAGCGGTTTGCGCATAATCACCTCATCAAAAGGATCGACTTGACGTTCTTCCCAAGCTATCGCAGCTTCCGACAGAGGTCAAATGAAAATGCGGTAAAGGAGGGATATCCCCGATTGCTTCACAAGGCTGGTTATGATCTCATTAGCCTCGTGTCAGTGAGTACTCCAAAGGAGGACTTCCCATGACTCGTAAGATTCTTGGATTTCATTTTGTGCTGGTCATCGCCTTTACGGTCGCGGCGCAACAGCCGACCGTACCCACCGGCGGCGTCGTTAGCGCTGCCAGCCTGCTTCCCTCCGGTGCGCCAGGCGCGAACGTGGCGCCCGGCGGCATCGTCGCCATCTTCGGATCCAACTTAGGTCCGACGCCGCCCGCGGGGCTGACCGGCCCCCTGCCGCTCCCGACCAACCTGGGAGGGACGACCGTTACGATTGGAGGACTTGCCGCATCTCTCTATTTCTCGTCCGCCACCCAGGTCAACGCCCAAGTTCCCTACGGCCTTACCGCCGGCCCCCAGCAGGTGGTGGTCACAAGGGCCGGACTATCCAGCAACCCGATTAACGTAACCGTCGCGGCTACGGCGCCGGCGATCTTCACGCAAAACTCGAACGGACGCGGTCCAGGGGCGGTTCAGAATTTCGTTACCACCGGAGCCTATCCCCTGAATGTTTACGCGGCTGCTATCGTCCCCGGCGGGACGCTCATCGCCTACGGCACCGGTGGCGGGACGCTCACCGCGCCGGGCCCGGCCACTGGCTTTGCCTGCAACAACCAGCCGTTCACCTTGACGGCAACGGCTACGATCGGCGGAGTGAACGCGCCGGTCACTTTTGCGGGATGTCCTGCGGGCTTTGCGGGCCTCGATCAGTACAACATCTCCGTGCCCGCGACGATTCCGGATGGCTGCTATCTGCCGCTTCAAGTTTTTCTCAATGGGGTGGGCAGCAACATTGTAACTGTGTCCGTAGCGAGAAACGGGAACTGCAACTCGGCTACCACGGGAACGCAAGGATTCGCCGCAGGCGTGTCTTCGGGACTAGCCATTCTGAGCAGGCTAACAGCGACCATCCCAGGACTGCCCAGCCTGAGTGCCTCTAGTTTCACTGCCACCTTTGCCAAGGCCGGACCTTTGGGTTCGGCGGACGGGTCCGGTTACCCACCGGCAGGCGGCGGGTGCGTCGTGGAAGTCTACCGGGTTGCTGATCCGAACAGCCTTCCGACGGTCGGCCTTCCGAATTCCGCGGGGGGAACCATCCTCGATGCCGGAACACTGAACTTGACATCTCCCTCCGGTCAAGCGCAGGCCATCCCTAAGGGAACCGGCGGGACTTACTCCATTACGCCGAGTTTCACGGGCGGCGGATTCACGATCACAACAGGAAACTGGGCGCTGAGAGGCACGGGAGGCACTGGCGCGAACAGCGTCGGAGCTTTTGGCCCGGTCAACCTGAACATCGCGACCTTGTTCACCGTCACTAGCTTCGGCTTCAACGCAACCGCCTTCAGCCAGTCACAGCCTCTGACCATGACTTGGACTTGCCCCGATCCCAGCGGTGAAGTGATTGCTTCGATTTCGTCGGTGAATACAACGACTTCGATTTTCGGAGGCGCCGTCTGTACCGCGTCCTGTTCTGCTGGCACGCTGACCGTGCCCGTCAGCATCCTAAAGCAGATGCCTGCCAGCACCACCGGTAACGCGCAGATCTTGCTGTTCTATACCCCGGCGTTTCAGAACGCACCTAAGATCACAGCCAGCGGGCTGGACTTCGGGTACTTCGTCTACTCGGACATCGGCGTGAGCACAGGACTCACCATGTCTCCGTAGAACGCCTTTCCGTTTAGTTGGATTTTGAAACGGGCTAGGGGCCGATTAGTTATTCGGCCCCAGCACGAAAGCCGCATCCAGCGAGGAAGAACAACGCGGGCACTTCTGTCCGGCGACGACCCTCAAACTAGCCTTGCGGTAAACCAGGTTCGATTCGACCGTAACATGGGCGTCCACGGTACGAGTGCATAAAGTGCAGTACACCTTACCCTTCGAACTGATTCCTTCTATGACTCCGGCTGGCATAATAATCTCCTTCTGGAGCAGACTCTGCTCCTCGTAACTCTTCAGACCACATAGACGCAACCACACTGCGTTTAGTTGCAAAAAATGGGCCAAACAGGTCCCACCCGAGAAACGGATGGGGAAACTGATGGACGACAGTGTATTTGGAACCAGTTAGGGAGTCAAGCTTTTTTTGAGGAGGGCGTTACTAGTGTCTCAATGTGGGAAATACTGTCTCCTCCCGCGTCAATTGTACACACTTCCCACACCCCTGAAAGTCTGGTACTTAGGTACCCCTGAAACCGGGGATGGGCGGGGCCGTCTAACGGGGTGATGACGAGGAACAGCAAATTCGGGTCGGGAATCGCGGTCTTAGGCGCGCTCCTGATTCTGATGCCGGTGCTAGTGGCTCCCGCCCACACCTGCATTAGCCATCGTTCACCGGCTTCGTGCCGGGGATGCCTGTGGACCGTGCTGAGTCCTTCGATCCTGGCTCTGGTGCTGGCGGCCGAGATTCTGGGAATCTCCCGCGAGGGAATCTTCGCTCGCCCCATGCGGGTGATCTCGGTGCCCGTCACACCGGCCGGGGGCCGCGCACCTCCGTCCTTCTGATTGATCTTGTTCGCAAGTTGGCTTTTGAAGAATTTCAATCTTAAGGAGGCTTTATGTTCCGCAAAGGATTCGTGTCTCTCTTGGTTCTGGGAATTGCAACTGTCGCCCTGGCTTCCACGCCGACCGACCGTGCCGTGCAGGCCGCCTTGGCTAAGGACCTTGCCAAATACCCCGGCGTTGAGGCAAAGGTCGATGACCGCATTGTGACGCTCTCGGGCGCCGTCCCCAGCTATCTCGACAAGATGGCCGTCGGGCGCAAAGCGAAGAGCTACGGAGCGGTCCTTAATGTCAACAACTTCGTGGCCGTGGACGGGGCGCGCGTTCCCGATGGTGAGCTCGCCCAGAAGCTGGCGCGCACGCTGGCCTTCGATCGCAGCAACCAGGGCAGCGTATTCAACTGGTTCGCGGTGAACGTCGAGGACGGCAAAGTGACCCTGACGGGCTTCGCGCGCAACTATATCGATCGCGACTCCGCTCTGTCGATCGTCGCTTCGGCGAAGGGCGTGCGCGACGTCGAAGACCGCGTGGAGGTGCTGCCGGTCTCGATCTTCGACGATCAGATCCGCATCATCGCCGCGCGCCGCATCTACGGCGGAGCCACGCTGCAGACGGCCATCAACCCGGTGCATCCGATCCGGATCATCGTGAAGAACGGCAACGTGACGCTGGAAGGCAACGTGACCACCAGTCTCGACCGCGTCCTGGCCGAGACGCGGCTGGCCGGCATCATGGGCGTCTTCTCGGTGCAGAACCACCTGCAAGTCGGCCGCGGCTAAGCGAAACAGCGGACGAGGCGGCGGGTCTAGCGCCTGCCGCCTCGCTGCTGTTACAATGCCGGGCATGACTCCTGATAACGCAAAAGCTGTAGCCAGTTTCCTTTGTCACGGCCTCGAACACGAATTCAGCACCA
>CAZRND010000250.1:0-7428 GCA_964601345.1 uncultured Acidobacteriota bacterium
CCCGGCAACGAACACGAACCCGTCCGCGCCGCCGGACATCAACTGGTCGCCGACAACTGCCACAGTCACCGCCGGATCGAGC
Source organism: uncultured Acidobacteriota bacterium (assembly GCA_964601345.1). GTDB lineage: Bacteria > Acidobacteriota > Terriglobia > JAJPHL01 > JAJPHL01 > CAZRND01. The sequence goes on from CAZRND010000250.1 coordinate 83, forward strand.
AGCACGTGATAGCGCGTCCAGGATTCCTTGCCTTGCGTCACTTCGCGTACTTCGAAGGTCGCCTGCCAGGCAGACAGAATTCGATCGACATGCGCGCTGGGGAATTCGGGCTGCGAGGCCACCATGTGCAAAGTCATAGCCCTGGGCTTCGCTTCGCCCAGATGCCCCAGGACCCAGAGGAAGATGCACAGGAATACGGTCCCGAGTCCGGCGACGGCGAACATGCCGAGTCCGCAAGCCATCCCCATCGCCAGGAGCAGAAACAGGACCACGGTGTCCTTGGGATCCTCCACCGGCGTGCGGAACCGGATGATGCTGGCCGCACCGGCGATTCCCAGGGCGCGCGCCACGGAACTGGCGATGATGATCATCATCAACGTTCCGGCGATGCAGAGCAGAATCTGGGCGTGCTCGAGAGAACGGGTGAGCTGCGTGTCCTTGTGGTAGCGCTTGTGGATCGCGGTCACGACCATGGCCATCAGCGCGGCGGCCACGAGCTTGAGCAGCTCCACCAGAGGATGCAGCTTGTGTCCGGGGGATTCCGCCGGCATCCCCGGAAGTCCGGGAAGTCCGGGCAGCGCCGGCGAGATTTCCGTAGCGCTCTCCAGATTCGGCGCGCGCAGGCCGATCAGGACCAGCGCGACGCAGAGACCGACGCCGCCGATCACCACCCAAAGCAACCCCCACTGCCTTTTTTCGCCCTCCATGATGGCCATGCGATCTTCCTCCTACAAGTGAGATACTAAGGCAGATTGGCCGCCGCAGACAAAGTCCATCACTATCGCTGTCCGGGCTGCGCCGCCGAACTGGCGTTCGAGCCGAAGGACGGCTGCCTGGTCTGCCCTTACTGCCAGCGCCGCGAGGAGATTCCGGCGAGCGCCGACAAAGTCGTCGAGCGGTCTTACGAAGAATATCTTAAGGCCCGTCCGGAAGATTTGCAGCGTCTTTCGGAGAAAGCTCAGGAAATCGCGTGTCCGAGCTGCGGGGCCGCGGTGACCTTCGAGCCGCCCGACGTTGCCACGCAATGCGCCTTCTGCTCCGCGCCGCTGGTGACGCAAGCCAAATCGGCCGACTTGCTGGTGGCGCCGCAGGGACTGTTGCCCTTCGCCATCACCCTGAAATCGGCGAGCGAGGCGGTGAAGAAGTGGCTGGCGTCCCGCTGGTTTGCGCCGTCGGCGCTTACGAGAATCGCCCAGCAGGACTCCATCTCCGGCATCTATCTTCCGTTCTGGACGTTCGATTCCATGACCATCAGCCACTACACCGGGGAGCGCGGCGACCACTATTACGAAACCGAGACGTTCACAACGACGGATGCGAATGGGAATCAGGTTACCGAAACACGCCAGGTGCAGAAGACCGCCTGGAGTTCCGCCTCCGGAACGGTGCAACGTCTCTTCGACGATGTCCTGATCCCGGCCACGAAATCGCTGCCCACGAAAAAGCTCGTCGCGCTCGAGCCTTGGGACTTGCCCGCCGTGAAACCATACGATCCGGCGTTCCTGGCCGGATTCCGCGCGCATCGCTATCAAGTGGATGCGGGGCAGGGATTCGAGGAAGCGAAGGTGGCGATGGAGCCGCAGATTCGCGATGACGTTTGCCAGGATATCGCCGGCGACGAACAGCGCATCAGCGACATTTCAACCGCCTACACGGCGGTGACCTTCAAGCATCTGCTCCTGCCGGTTTGGCTCGTCGCCTATCGCTTTCAACAGAAGGTCTACCACGTGATGGTCAACGGGCGCACGGCGGAGGTCCACGGCGAGCGTCCTGTCAGCGCCGCCAAGATCGTGATGCTGGTGCTGGCGATCATGGCGGCGATTGGGATTTTCCTGTTGCTGAAGAAGTAGCTTAGAACTTTTTCTTCAAGATCTCCTTCACGCGGACCCACCCTTCGTCGCGGGCTGTCTTGTTGGCCGCATTGGTGTTTGCCGGGTCCTCTCCGGCGCGCATGAAGCCGTGGCCGGCGCCCTTGTAGATGACGGGCTCGTAGAGCTTGCTGGATTCCTTCATCAGGCCTTCGCTGGTGGGAATCGTGGCGTCGACGCGGGCGTCGTTCTCCCCGTAGAAACCGTAAACGCTCGCCTTGATGCGGCCAATATCCTCTTTCTTGTCCGGACCGGTGCCGTAAAAGACCAGCGCCGCCGAAAGATCGGGACGGTTGGTCGCAAAGCGGAAGCTCTGGGATCCGCCCCAGCAGAATCCGGCGACCGCGAGCTTGCCGTTCGCCGCGGGCAGCTTGGTCGCGTAGTCGGCCACGGCATTCAGGTCTGCGGTGATCTGGTCCGGCGGCAGCGTCGCGAATGCTTCACGAACTTTGTCCGCCGGAATGTCCTTGGTTCGTCCGCCGTTCGGTCCCATGCCGGAGAGAAGATCCGGCGCGATGGCGATGTATCCCGCCTCAGCGAACTGATCGGCCACGCCCTCGACCCATTCGGTGAGCCCGAAGATCTCGTGGATCACAACGACCACCGGAGCCTTGGTCCTCACTTCCGGGAACACCACGTAGGAGTGCACGGTGCGATTCCCATTTTTCACCAGCGCCCACTCCTGATGGCGCGGCGACTTTTCGAGACGCGCTTTGGCCCAATCCTGGGCGTTCGCGGCGCAAGCGGAAAAGGCGACGAGCGCCAGCCAGGCAATTACGACCCTCTTCATTTCGAATCTCCTTTTGTCAGATCAAAAATCAGTCGTTCCAGAACCAAACGGTCGGCGGGAGGGGAAGAGCGCAGCTCCACGTCGGCCTGAAAGAGGCGGTCCATCGCGGCGACGAGGCGCGGCAGCGGAACTTTCTGCGCTTGGCGCTTGACCTCGGGAGGCAGCCACTGCTTTGACCCAGCCTTGGCCCGCAACATCTTTCGCATATGCCCGGCGATGAGGCCGAGCGTCGGCAGGGCTTTGTGTCCATCGCGCAGCAGAGCTTCGAGACGTCCCAGGGCGCCGCGCGTGTCGCCGCGTCCAATCGAATCGCCCAGCTCCCAAATGATGAACGCCGGTTCCGACGGGACAAGGGCGCGAACGTCGTCCGTTGTGATGGCCTTGCGGCTCCCCACGTAAGCGATCAGCTTGTCGAGCTCCATGCGGGCGCGCGCCAGGTCGCCTCCGGTCGATTCGACCAGTTCCGCGGCGGCGCGGGTATCGAGCGTGACGCCCCCGCGCTGCGCCTCTTCCGTCAGATGTCGCGCGGAATCCGCGGCAGCCGGACGCTCCAGGCTCACATGCGTGCATCCGGCGAGCAGTTTTTCGAGGCGCGTAATCTTGTCCTGATCGTCGAGGCGCGCTTCAAAAACAACGATGGATTGGTCGTTCGGCCGCGCCAGATACCCAGTGATCGCATCGAGCGAGTGCTTGCCCGCTGTGACGCCGCCATCGCGCTTGGGCAGCAGGGAGTCGGCGTTCCGCAGCCAGACCACGCGCCGAGGAGCGAAGAGGCTGAATCCCGCGGCGTCATCGAGCGCATCGCGCACGGGCATCTCGGCCAGATCGTGATCGGCCAGCTCGGCATCGGGCGATCCCAGGAAAAACTTCACCAGGACCTCGCGGAACTTGTCGCGGAAATAGAGCTCCTTGCCGGTGAGCAGGTAGACCGGGGCGAATTGCCCCTTCGCCGCCGATCGCAGGAAGGCGTCCGCGTGCATCAAAACCCTTCCAGGATCGACGACACCAGGCTTCCCGCGAGGCTGCGGCTCAGACGATCAATCGCCGCCGCGCTCTCGTCGAAGTAGCCCGCGGCATCGCGGCTGATCTCGTAGCGTTCCGAGTAGAGGTAGTTCTGATTCTGGTAGAGGACCTTTTTGGTCTTGCGGTCGGTGAGCTCGACCTTGACCCTCACGTTCACCGAAACGGTCGTCGCGCGATTCGTCTGAGAGTCGAAGATCAGCGGAATCGTGTAGAAGCCGAGGACCGAGCCGCGCAGGACGACGTCGCTTGTCTGCTCGTCGGACTGAACATGGTAGGACGTGCGCTCGATCAGCTCGCGTATCACCGCCGTGGTCAGCGATTGCTCGATCTTGAAGCGCGGCGTTTCGTTGGTGAATGCCGGCACCGCAATGGTCTTGACGGACGGGGGCAGGGTCGAGCCGTGCCCCGAGACGTGGTATCCGCAGGCGCTCAGACAGAGCGCCGCGCCGAGGAGCATCGCGGTCCAGGTCTTAGGCATTTTCCGCCGGAGTCATTGCTGGTTGCTGTTTGGGGCGGCGGAAGATGTGAGTGAGCTTGAAGACGACGCCCGATCCGAGGTAAGTGAGCGCGATCGCCAGCAGCACCACTTCGGAGTAATACCAAATGGACCCGAACAGTGTGGCGATCGTGACCACGGTGACGAAGCGGCGCTCGCGGCTCAGGTCGACGTCCTTAAAGCTGTAGTAGCGCCAGGGGCTGACCATCAGCAGCGAAGTGGCGAGTAGCACCACGAGCCACATCATCGGCCATCCCCACCATTCGTTGATCTGTCCATTCTGGAAATGCACGATGGAGGCGACGACGCCGGCGCCGGCCGGAATCGGCAGGCCAACGAAATACTTTCGTCCCGGCCGCCCGGGGTTCGACGGCATCGGGTTGGTCTGGATGTTGAAGCGGGCGAGTCTTGCCGCGCCGCACATCAGGAAGAGGAAGCTCAGGAAAAGGCCCGCGCGGTTGATGTGGTCGTGGAAGACGCCGGCATTCGATGGATCGACGGCGGCGATGCCCCAAAAGTACGCCAGGAACGCAGGCGCGACTCCAAAGGTCACGCAGTCGGCGAGCGAATCGAGCTCGCGTCCAAAGTCGCTCGTGCTCCCCATGATGCGGGCGACGCGTCCGTCCCAGCCGTCAAAGAGGATGGCCCAGCCGATGGCCTTGGCCGCGCCATCGAAGTGGGAAATCGCTTCGGGTCCTCCCAGGCTCCCGCGCATCGCCTGCACCAGGGCGTAGAAGCCCAGGAACATATTGCCGACCGTCAGCAGCGTGGGTGCGAGATAAGCGCCACGGCTCGGACGGCGAGGCGGCTTTGTCTGGGAACTCATAGGGTTGCTCCCTTCGTGCGGGCCAGGATGCTCACACCGCCGCGGACTCGCTCTCCGGGCTGGACCGCCAAATCCCACGTCGATCCGAGAAACACGTCCATGCGCGAGCTGAATTTCATCAACCCAATACGCTCGCCGCGGGCGACCTGTTCGCCCGACTTCTTCCAGCAGACGACGCGACGCGCCAGCACTCCGGCGATTTGCTTGAAGACGACGTCGCCCGACTCGGTCTCAACGGTAATCACGTTGCGTTCATTCTCGATGGAGGCTTCCTGCTTCCACGCCGCGTGAAACCGTCCGGGGGAATAGCGAACCTCCCGGATTTTGCCCGCAACCGGCGAGCGATTCACGTGTACGTCCATGGGCGAAAGGAAGATGCTGACGCGCGTGAACGGACGTCCTTCCTGATCCACCTGCCGGATGTCGACGACCTTGCCGTCGGCGGGCGAGACCGCGAGACCCGGATCGGAAGGCACGACGCGGTTCGGATCGCGGAAAAAGTACATCGTGAACAGACCGACAGCCGCTAGCGGCGCGGCCCAGACAGGCTGCGTCAGATAGCCCAGCAAAACTGCTGCTGCGCCGAATCCCGCGCCATATTGGAAGCCCTCGCGAAGCATTGGCTGCCATCATTATACCGACAATCGGCTATAGGGGACGAGTGCGGCAGGTGGCTCCGCGCCCTTGTAAGCAATAGTCGTAGCAGTTCTTGTGCGCGACGTAGACTCGCTGGAAGGATTCCTCGAGCGTTCCGCCGAGGTCGAAACGAGCATCGTCCCAAATCACCGGGCACGGGTAATAGCGCAGCCGTCCTTCGATCTTCTGGATGCAGCGGCTGAAGTGGCACATGAGGGATTCGGCCGGCTTGCCCAGGATGGAAAAGCAATTCGTCGTCACAAAGACTTCGGGCTTCGGCTGCCGGCCCAATTTGGCCATGGTGACAAGCTGGTGGCCCATCTCCATCACGTTTTCGATCAGATTGACTTCCACCTGGACGCCGCGCGGCTGGAAGATGGCCTCGTAGGCGGCGCGAATCTCGTCATCCGTTTTCTCGCTCAAGAAGGCGCGTTCGGCCGTGATGACGGGAACAAAGCCCATGGCGCTCAACTGATCGATCGTTTCCAAGGTTTGATCGAAGGTGCTCTTGCCGCGGATCGCGTCATGCTCGGCGGCGCGAGGGCTCTCGATGGTGATGCGCAAACGCAGGCGATCGCCGTGCCGTTGGCGCAGATCGCGCAGAGCGTCGAAGTGGCTTCGGATGTGACGCCGCGCATTGGTCAGAATCTCGACCGGCGCGATTTCGAGGGTGGCCGCGAGGCTGGCCAGAAACTCCTCGTTGCGCGCGGCGCGCCCTTCGAGGACGTCCCGATTCACGAAGACCTCGCCCCCCGTGAAGTAAATCTTGCGGACGCCGAACCGGGCGGCTGCCTCAAGGTGCGGGCGCAGCTCGGCGCAGGCGATCTGTTCGAGGCGGTGGTTAGTGGGCGAAGAGGCGGTGTAGCAGTGCGTGCACTTCAGGTCGCAAACCGATCCCTGCATGATCCACAGGTCTTCGAGGACCGGTCGCCCTTGGCCGTTTCGCTTGGGATCGACGTACCCGCGCTGCTCCCCTTTGGCATTGACGAGCTCCAGGCCGACGCCCGTCATTACAAAAAAAAGGCGCAGACTCGCAAGTCTGCGCCCATCCCAAGACAGAACCTACGCGCTCGCACTCTGGGCCTGTTTGCGGTACTGCTGCATCATCTGCTCCATCTGGTCTTTCAGATGCAGCTTCACTTTCTTCATTCGAACTTCTTCGATTTGTTCCTGTCCGGTGAGGTAGGGTTTACCGGCCAGTTCTTGTAGTTTCTGTTTGTAGTTTTGATGCTCGGTGGCCAAACGCTGAAACTCATCGTTGGTCGCCATCAGGTGCTGCTTGACTTCCTGAAGGCCTTCAGCCATGTGCACGACCTCCGAATCCAAAAGTTAAGAACACATGAAGCGAAGCTAACACAGGGGCAAAGCGGATTCAAGTAACAAAGCGTCCTCCAAAGGTTCTTGGTAGTACTGAACCCTTCGTCCTGATGGTTGGAAGCCGAAACGCCGGTAGAGGGCGATGGCCGGGGCGTTCGACTCTCGGACTTCGAGCCATATACGCCGGGCGCCCGCCTCCATCAGCCGGTTGGAGGCTTCCTGAATCAGGGCGGAGGCGATGCCGCGCCGACGCCCGGACGCCGCCACAGCCAGGTTCAGAATCTCGGCGTCACCCTGGATAACCGAGGCGAGCACGAATCCGGCGACCTGACCCGGCGGCTCCTCCGCCACCAGGCAGAAGCGCTCGGGGAAGTCGCCGCGAGCGATGCC
>CAZRND010000250.1:7438-8283 GCA_964601345.1 uncultured Acidobacteriota bacterium
TTGCGCAACTGGTCGTACGCGCGGGGGGAATTCGCCCGGAGCGATGCGCTGGTAATCGGGGGTGTTCAGTCTGCGGGCGTTGTCCATCGCCGACACGGCGGCGGCGTCCGCGGCCGAGAGCGGGCGAATCGTCACCAAGCCTTCCCGGTTTCCGCTCGGCGGATGTAAGCGATATCAGCTTCGGCGGGGTCGACGCCGCGACCCTCGGCAAGCCGCGCGATCGCCGCCGCGAGAGCGCGGGGCGTCTTGCGCGGCGCGATCTCTGGACCGCAGGAAATGACATTGCCGAATTCCGCCACACGGCGTGCGATCTCGTCGGCAGCCGCAACCACAGGATCGAGCAGGCATTCGAGGTTGGGCGAATAAACCGCGGCCGCGACGAGGCCGCTCCGGACGTCGAGAAGGGGCGCAACGGGAACTTCGGAAGGCAGCGCTTGAGAAGCCACAGCTAGCAAATTCGAGATAGGCGCCACCAGCTTTCCGTGCATCTCGGCCAAGCCCTTGGCCGCCGTCATTGAGATGCGGCCTCCGGTGAACGAGCCGGGTCCGGCGGCCGACGCGAACAGGTCGATGTCGGACAGTTTCAGATCGTGGCGCGCGAGCAGGGAAGCGATCTGCTGGTAAATCGTCTCGCAGAATCCTTCGGCGGGCGAATACTCGAACTCCTCGAGCAATTCGGTCCCACGGACCAGAGCGAGGCTGCCCACGGGATTTGTCGTGTCGAGCGCGAGGATGAGGGACACGCTGGATGGGATTTTAATATAATTCGGACTGCCATGGATGCCCCCACGACGCCGCTGATGCAGCAATACCTGTCGCTCAAGGAACGTTATCAGGAAGAGGTT
>CAZRND010000251.1:0-8258 GCA_964601345.1 uncultured Acidobacteriota bacterium
AGACGATTGCTTTTTGGCCGCGTACATCCACCTTGGCGATGCGGCGGAGCTCGGCGACGATCGCCGGAAGGTGGCGAGTGTCATCCACGGTGACCGAGACGCTGACCTCGGTCGTCGCGACCATGTCCACCGGGGTTTGATGCGCCGCGAAGACCTGGAAGATCCGGGCCAGGAATCCGTAAGCCATCAGCATACGCGTCGAGGTGATGTCGACGAGCGTGATGTTGCGCTTGCAAGCGATGGACTTGAACACGCCGGCAGGCGCCGCACGCGTCGAGATCCGCGTCCCTTCTACGGAAGGCCGGCGTGAGTTGAGCACCTGCACGGGGATGTTCTTCTCGATCGCCGGGAGGATGGTGCTCGGGTGCAGAACGCGCGCTCCGAAGTAGGCCAGCTCGGCCGCTTCCTCGAAGCTGATGACCGGAACCGGCCGCGCGCCGGGGAAGAGCGTGGGATCGGCGGTCAGGACGCCGTCGACGTCGGTCCAGATCTCGATGCGGCGGGCGTCGAGCGCCGCTCCGATGATAGCGGCGGAATAATCCGAGCCGCCGCGCCCCAGCGTGCTCGTGGCTCCGCCCCTCGTGGATGCGATGAAGCCGCCCATCACCGGCACGCGCCCGCGCTTGACGAGCGGCGGGATTGCGGCGCGCAACCGGCGTCGCGTTGGCCCCTTGAGGATCGCGGCCTGCGTGTGTTGCTCGTCGGTGACGAGGCACCGCCGCGAATCGACGTGTACGGCGGGGATGCCCTCGCTTCCGAAAATGTGCGTGACGACGAGCGAGCTGAGTCGCTCGCCGTAGCTCATGAAGGCGTCGCGCCCGCGCGGCGTCAGCTCGCCGAGCACGGCCAGCCCCTTCACGAGCTCGTTCATCTCGCGGAAAAAAGGATCGAGGACCTTTTCCATCTCCGGGGCGGCGTGAAGATGGTCCCGGCGCAACGCCTTGAGCAGTTCTTCGGCGCGGGAGCGCTTTCCGGCCGCGGCTTTCTCAGCCATCTCGACGATGCGGTCGGTGGTATGGCCCATGGCCGAGACCACCACCACGGGACGCTGGCGGATCCGTCCGGCCACGATGCCGGCGACGCGGCGAATCGCGGCGGCGCTTTCCACCGACGTTCCGCCGAACTTCATGACGATCACGCGAGTAGTCCTTCGGAGACGACGATTTCGCCGTTGAGCAGGGCCGCGCCGGCTGCGCCGCGGATGGCGTTATGGCTGAGCGTGAAGAATTTGTAATCGAGCACCGGACACTTGCGGGCGCGTCCCACGAAGGCGGCCATGCCGCCTTCGCGCTCGGCGTCGAGGCGCGGCTGCGGACGGTCATTCTCGTCCATCACGATCACCGGACGCGGCGGGGCGCTCGGCAGGTTGCGCTCCTGCGGCATGCCGCGGAAGCTCGACCAGGCGGCGCGCAAGTCTTCGAGCTTCGCGGGCGAGCCCAGCTCGACCGAGACGCTCTCGGAGTGGCCGTCGAGCACGGGCACGCGGTTGCATTGCGCGCTCACCGGGAACGCGCCGGGCGCGACCTTGCCGTTCACCAGTTTGCCGAGGATGCGCTGGGTCTCTTCCTCGAGCTTCTCTTCTTCGTTGCGGATGAACGGAACGACGTTGCCGAGGATGTCCATGGACGGCTGGCCGGGATATCCGGCGCCGCTGATGGCCTGCATCGTGGTGACGACGACGCGCTTCAGTCCGAAGGCGCGTTCGAGCGGCGCGAGCGCCATCGTCAAGCCGATAGCCGCGCAGTTGGGATTGGTGACGATGCGTCCCTTCCAGCCGCGCGCGGATTGTCCGTGCAGCAGCGAAAGGTGGTCGGAATTGATTTCGGGCACGAGCAGCGGCACATCCGCTTCCATGCGGAACGCCGATGCGTTGCTGACGACGAAGTGTCCGCACTTGGCGAATGCCGCTTCGATTTCGACCGCAGCTTTGGCGTCGAGCCCCGAGAAGACGAGGCGCGGGCCCTGTCCCGGCTTGCACTCTTCCACCTTCAGATTGCGGACGGCGGCGGGCATGGGATACGCGAGTCTCCAGGTAGTCGCCTCCGCGTAAGGCTTACCGGCGGAGCGGTCCGAGGCCGCCACCCACTTCAATTCGAACCAGGGATGGTTCTCCAGCAAACGCACCAGATTTTGGCCGACGATGCCCGTGGCCCCCAGAATTCCGACTTCTGTCTTTGCTCTGCTCATGTTCTCCCTAATGTCTTGACCATCTGCGAATACAGGATGACGGCTTGTTCGAGCTCTTTCTTGGGAACGTGCTCGCGCTCCGTGTGCGCCACCGAAATGGAACCCGGACCCAGCAGGTAGGGTTTTCCCCACGCTGTGAGCGAGGGGATGTCGGTAGTAAATGATACCACTGTCGTGGGGAATCCTTCCAGCGATCCGAGGCGCACAGGCGGCACTTCGAGCACATATTCGATCTCGACGAGTCCCGCCGTGGCTTTGTCGATGGCGCGGCGAATCGGCGCGCCACCGCTTACCAGGCGGAACATCACTTCGGCGCGAGCCATGTCGGGGATCACGTTGGGCGCGCGGCCTCCCGTAATCGTCCCGACGTTGTACGTCGTGGGGCCGAAGAGCTGATCGCTCGGCCATTCGATGCCGCGCAAGTTCACCAGCGCGGTCAGCAGTTTTTCGATGGCCGATTCGCCCAGGTGCGGATACGCGGAGTGGGCCATCTTTCCGCGAGCCTCGAAGACCATGCGCAGCGTTCCCTTGCTGCCCAAGGCCAGTTGATTCTCGGTGGGCTCGCCGTTGATGAGGAATCGCGAGCCCGGCGGCGTGAGATTGGCGAACTGCGCGCCGGTGGAATCCCGCTCCTCGCCGACGAGAAAGAGCAGCCCGAAATCGCTCCGTCCCTCGGCGCGCAGGTTCTCGGCGGCCTTGACCATGGCCGCGAGGATGCCCTTAGCGTCGCAGGAACCCCGCCCGTGGATCGCCGCATCGTCTTCCGACGAAGGAATGAAGGGCGGCACGGTGTCCAGATGCGTCGAGAGCACTACGACGGGATTTCCCCAGCGCGCGTATACATTCGGACGTCCTGGCGCGGCTTCCGCGAGCGCCACATCCGCGCCCTGTCCGCGCAGATACTCGGCGACGAAGCGCGCGACGTCGCCTTCGCTCCCCGTGGTCGAATCGATATCGACCATACGGCGCGTCAATTCGAATAAGTGCATCCCTACAGGATATTACGTTTTCGGCGGCGCGCCTCAGCGCGGCGGACTTCCTTCTCGTTCAGCCCGAAGTAGTGCGCGATCTCGTGCCATAGCGTCTCGCGCACCAAAACGCGGAGTTCCGCCTCAGATTGCGCGGCGCGCTCGATCGGTCCCTGATAGATGCATATGCGATCGGGCAGGCTCGAGTAGCGGGCCCATCCGCGCTGCGGCAGGGGCAAGCCGTGATAGAGACCCAGCAGGTCATGGCCGGCAGGGACGCGCGCGGTGCGCAGATCCTCGCGGCTCGGCTCGTTTTCCACAACAATCGCGACGTTTTCTATGCGGCTGCGGAAGCGGCGGGGGATTCGTAGGAACGCCTGTTGGACCAGATGGTCGAAGGACGCACGGTCCATGAAAGCACTTTTCAGGAATGGGCGCCAGTCGATTGGGCGGCGACGTTTTCCTTATGCGCGTCAGCGGCCAGCGCGAAGGTGTTGCGGCCGCGCTTCTTGGCCAGGTACATGGCGTCGTCCGCGGCGCGCAGCAAATCTTCCAGCGTCTGGGCGTCCTGCGGCAGCACCGCGATGCCGATGGTCACGGTCAGCTTGCCGACCGGTCCCCAGTCGCTCGAGAGCACTGTCTCGCGCACACGGCGGGCGATCAATTCCAGCGAATCGGGCTCGGCTTCGGAGAGCAGGACCGTGAATTCGTCGCCGCCCCAGCGGGCCGGAACGTCGGCGGTACGCGAGCACTGCTTGAGGATCTTGGCGATCTGGGTGAGCACCATGTTGCCGGCCTGATGCCCGTGGACGTCGTTGATCTGTTTGAAATGGTCGAGGTCGACGAACATCAGACCGAGCGGACGGCTGTGGCGGTTGACGCGCTCCACTTCCTGGCGCAGGCGAGCATCGAAGAACCGGCGGTTGTAGAGTCCCGTGAGCGGATCGGTGATCGACGCCTTGTAGGCTTCCGAGAAACTGTGGGCGTGCGTCAGGGCGACGGCTACTTGTTCTCCGATCACCAGTAGTAGTTCGGCGTCCAAGCGGCTGAAATTCCCCGGCCGGTTGGTGACGTAGATGAAGCCGATCGGACCTGCCGACGTGATCATCGGAACCGCGAGCAGGTTTTCCAGTCCGCCCTTGGCGACGCGCGCCGGATCGAACAGCGGATCCTGCGGGGCGTCGTTGGTCAGAAACGGTTCGCCGCTCTCGAGGATGAACTTGCTGATACGGGAATCGGCCAAGCGGAAACGGTGCTTCGGAATGACGTCGCCTTGCCGGCCGTATTCCGGCGTTTGCGCGACGATGTCGCCGCTGTCCGCTTCGAGCAGCGAAAGCGAGCAGGACTGGGCCTGAAACAACTCGGCGATGCTCTTGCGCAGATGCGCGTAGGTGCTTTCCAGATTCTGCAGGGAAGAAAAGACGTCCACCACTTTCCGCAAGCTCACCAATTCCTGCAGGGCGCGCCGCTTTTCGAGGGCTGTGGAGATCGCGCTGAGCATGGCTTTCTTGTCGAGGGGCTTGGTCAGAAGGTCGAACGCGCCGGCGCGCAGCGCGGCGATGGCTGTGGCAGCGGAGGGCTGCGAGGCGAAGGCGATCACGCGAGAGCTGCCGGCAGCGGCGATCGCGGCGGTGAGAACTTCGAGGCCGTTGCCGTCGGGAAGGTCGAGATCGAGCAGCACGGCTTGATGACGGCGTGCGCCGAGCATGCCAACCATGCCGGTGCCGTCGCTGGCCACGTCTACAACGTAGCCTTCGTCAATCAAGGTCTTGGCGACGCCAGGATCACTGCCCACGCCCGGCAGAAGCAACAGAGTAGCTTTTGGAACTGGAAGCATGAAAAGTCACCGTTCCTGAATTAAGTAGAGCCCTCCCACAAAAGTCCTAACAAAAATAGCCCTATAAAGTACTGGAAGTCAACCACCGCGAAGTACTAGTCAGTAGATAAATGAGTACAATAGAGCCATGCGTAAAACGTTTCTATGCCTCTGCCTGCCCTTGTTGGCTCTGGGCCAGACGCTGACGACCGAGGAGTACAAGCCTCGCTCCACCCTGGTGGTTCCCCAGCACCCGGTGGCAAGAGCCAAGTTTCCGTTTGTCGATATTCACAGTCATCAACCGGGGAATCCCTCGGCCGAGCGCGTGGACGCGCTGGTGAAGGAAATGGACTCTCTCAATCTCCGCGTCATTGTGCAACTGAGCGGCGGAACCGGAGAACGTCTGGCGCAGGGCGTGAGAGCGTATAAAGGACGTTACCCGGACCGCTTTGTAGTCTTTGCCAACCTCAGCTTCAGCGATATCAACGAGCCCGGCTACGGGCAGCGAGCCGCCGCGCGCCTGGAGCAGGACGTGAAGAACGGCGCCCAAGGGCTGAAGATATTCAAGAATTTCGGGATGGACTTGAAGTACGCCGACGGGCGCCGCGTCCCCACCGACTCGCCGGATTTCGATCCCGTGTGGGATGCTTGCGCCCGCCTGAAAATTCCGGTGCTGATTCATACGGCAGAGCCATCGCCTTTTTTTGACCCGATCGACCAGTACAACGAGCGCTGGTTGGAGCTGAAGCTGCACCCGGATCGCGCGCGCCCTCCTTCCCGCTATCCGCCCTTCGAGGAGTTGATGGCCGAGCAGGCGCGCATGTTCGCGCGCCATCCGGCAACCAACTTCATCGCCGCGCATCTGGCTTGGCGTGGAAACGACCTGGGCAAGCTGGCCGAGCTGCTCGACCGGATGCCGAACATGTACACCGAGATTGGCGCGGTGCTGGCGGAGATCGGGCGCCAGCCCATCGCCGCGCGCGAATTCTTCACCAAGTACCAGGACCGCGTCCTGATGGGCAAAGACATCTACAGCGTGACTGAGTATCCGTATTACTTCCGCGTCCTCGAGACCCGCGACGAATACTTCGACTACTACCGCAACTACCACGCCTTTTGGAAGATGTACGGGCTTGGTCTCTCCGACGAGGTCCTGAAAAAGATGTACTACAAGAATGCCATCAAGCTGCTGCCGGGGATTCCGGCGGCGGCGTTTCCGAAATAGGCCGAATGGCCGGCCTCCTCTACACCAAAGCGCAGCCGCTCAGCCTCAAGACCACTCCCGAATACCAGGAGAAATGGGTGCGCGACCGGATTGCCGAAGATCCTTCGCTGCTCGGCCTCGGCGACCTGGTGCTGAAGGACGTGGAACGCTCCCAGCCTCGAGCCGGCCGCCTCGACCTGCTTTTTACCGATCCGCTCGGCCTGCGCCGCTACGAAGTCGAGCTGATGCTCGGCTCGGTGGACGAAAGCCACGTGATCCGCGCGATCGAGTATTGGGACATCGAGCGCAAGCGCTTCCCCCGCTTTGAACATTATGCCGTGCTCGTGGCGGAGGATATCCCCAGCCGTTTTCAGAACATCCTAAGAGTTTTAAGCAAGGCGGTGCCGATCATCGCTCTCGAACTCAGGGCTCTGCAGGTGGGCGGATACCTGATTCTGCAAGTCACGCGCGTCCTGGGCGAGGTACAGGAAACGATTCAGGATGACGAGGATTTTACGGAAAGGAAGGAAGACGATCCAGCAACCTCCGTGTCGGCTGCCATCATGCAGGAATGCCTGACGGTGTTGCGCGAGATCGATCCCGGCATCCTTTTTGATTACAAGAAGGACGCCGTCACCCTGATCGTGGGGACCCAGGCGAGCGACGCCATCAGCTTTTTCCCGCAAGTGGACTTCGTCGGCGTCCGGGCCATGGCCGGCAATAAGCAGGAGTGGGTGGAGCGCCTCGAAAGAATCGGAGCGCTGGTCATGTCGGGCGGTCCCATGCGCAAACGCACGCAATTCCGATTGAGAATGGAAGAGATTCGCGCGCACCGGGACCTGTTTCGGGAACTCTTTAAGGCATGTCTGCGGCCCGCGGACGGCTAGAGACACGCAGTGAATGGGCTATAATCGATGGCATTCATGCGCGTTCGTCTGCGCTCCACAGCGGGAAAGATGGGCCGCCCGCGAAAGCCTGCGCTGGGCGTGGAATGGTCCGCTCCGTGGCCGGAATTCCTGGAAAATCTCACCGTCGCGCTCGCTTCGAGCCGTCCGCCGAACCGTTACTACCGCGATATTTTCCCCGTCCTGTTTGTCACGCCGTGGCGGCCGCACCGCTCGTACCTGGCGTCGGTCCTGGCTCACTCCGCCCTCATCCTGCTGATCTGGACCAGTCCGTCGTTGTTTACCGCCACACGCCGGTCCGTGGACGAAAAGGAGTTTCGGCCGGACTTGCAGCGCATCACCTGGTATCGCGAGGTTCAGCAATTGCCGGGCATCCGTCCCGCGGAGAAGCCGGCGGACAAGCCGTCCGAGCTCGGTGGAAAGCGGAAAGGTCCCTCGCCGCTCGGGGCTACGCGGCCCGCGGTGCGGCAGATGATCGTCTCGAATCCGCCGAATCCCGATAACGCGACGCAGACCATCATCCAGCCCGAAGCGCCGAACATCAAGATCACCCGCGACGTGCGCATTCCCAACGTCGTCCTGTGGCGCGACATCGAGACGCCGCGGCCGCCCGTGGACATGGTGAAGCAGGCCATGCCCAAGCTGAAAATGCCGGCCGAGCTGATCAGCAAGAACGTCGACATGCCGCAGCCGTCGCCCAATCTCGAGCGCAAGATCTCCGATTTGAAGATGGCTTCCTCTTCCATCGTCAATAATGCGCCCAAGCTGGCCGTGCCGCCGTCGACCGCCTCCGCTGGAAATGCCCCGCCGAATGAGGAGCCGGCGCCGCCTCCGCCGGCCGGCATCGCCGGATCGGGCGCGCAGTCGAGCAGCCAGTTGCGGCGCTTGATCGCGATGGGCGTCGATCCCGCTCCGCCCGGCGGACCGATCGACATTCCTGCGGGAAATCGCGCCGGCGCATTCAGTGTCGGAGGACCGGGACGATCGGTAGGCACGCCCTCCGGTTCGCTCGGGGGACTTCAGGATGAAGGAGGCGGCGGTCCCGCGCCCGCCGGAGACGGCACTGTTGCGGGCGGAAGGGATTTGGGCGGTCTGCGCGTGCCGGGACTTTTTGCCGCCGGCGGCGCCGGCCCGCCGGCCGCGGGCGCTGTGGTCAGCGGACCCGCCGCGCCGACGCC
>CAZRND010000252.1:0-8221 GCA_964601345.1 uncultured Acidobacteriota bacterium
CACCATACCCAGGTGCCCGGCAAAAGTCACCCCCGGGGCGAAAAAGTCCCGCTTGTACACGTGCACACTTGGTACTTGTTTTTGCTGCCCGCCGCGGGATTCCGGGCCCACCCTTCGAGCGCGGCGCCCGCCTCTGCAAAGGGCGCAACGCGAGTGATCGTCTCTTCCACCGGGAAGCGGCCCTGGCGCAAAGCGGCGATGACGCTTTCGAAATCCTCGGCGGTGGAATTGCGCGACCCGCGGATATCGAGTTCCTTCAGCACAAAAAGTTTGGTGTCATATTCCACGGGATGCTTGGCCCACCCGACGTAGACCACGCGCCCCGAGGGCGCGACTTCCTCGATGGCGGCGCGATACGTCTCCGGCGTTCCGATCGCTTCGATCACCACGTCCGGGCCGTCGCCGCCGGTGATTTGCTGCAGCGTGTCGTGCAATGACTGCGTCCGCGTATTGATGGTCTCGCGCGCCCCGGCTTTTTTTGCCAGCGCCAGCTTGGCGTCATCCACGTCCACGGCGACGACCGTCGCGCCGCGATGCGCCGCCGCGGAGACGGCGCCCAAGCCCACTCCACCCGATCCCAGGATCGCCACGCGATCCGAAGCCGCCACTTCGCCGCGGCGCACGGCGTGAGCGCCGATCGCCAGCGGCTCCACCATCGCCAAATGGCGAAGGGACAGGTCCTCCGTCGGCACCACCTTCTGCCACGGCATGGAGATGTATTCGGTCATGGCGCCATCGCGCTGCACTCCCATCGTTTCGTTCGCGCGGCAGGCGTTCGGACGCGAGCGCCGGCACGACGGGCACTTCCCGCATCCGAAATAAGGGAGCACGGTGACGTTCAGACCAGGCTTCAGACGGCTCGGAACCTCGCTGCCCGCCGACTCGATGGTGGCGGAGATTTCATGTCCCGGAATGCGCGGGAATGAGATGAGCGGATTCATTCCGCGAAAGCTGTTGAGGTCGGTGCCGCACATCCCCACCAGCCGCACGCGGAGCAGAACGTCTCCGGCTCCGGGCGACGGGGCGGCGATCTCGGAGATCGACGTTTCGCCCGGGTTGCGGAGAAAAAAAGCCTTCACGGAAGTTCGACTTCGATGTCCTGGCCGGTGACGCGGACGGGGAAGCAAGCGACGTCGCCGCGCGCCGGCGGCGTGAGCGCCTTGCCGGTGCGGACGTTGAAGCGCGCGCCATGCCACGGGCACATCACTTCGTCGCCGCTGACGATGCCTTCAGAGAGCGGGCCGCCGACGTGCGTGCAGAGGTCGGAAACGGCGAAGACGTTTTCGCCCGAGCGAAACAGGGCCAGCCTTTGCCCGTTTGCCTCGACCAGCAGTCCCTGATCGGCCTTCACCTGATCGAGAGACGCTACCTTGATGAAATTGGCCATGGGCCAGTCTAACTCAATCCTACCGGTTCCAGTATGCCCGCCGCGTGCGCGACTTCAACACCATCTCGCGGCCGTCCGATGAGGTCATCTTCACGACGATATGCGGCGCGGCCTTCTCCACCCAGTAGGTTTGTTTGAGCGCGCCCGCATCCACCGAGACCTTCCAGGCATCGATGTTGGCGGCGCGTTCCTCCCCCTCCACGCGGATTACGGCGGGAACCGGATCGGCGTTCTGCATGCGATTCGAAATCAGCGACGGCAGCAGGCCGGTCTTCAGTTCGAATCCCGCGGCAAAGCGCAGGCCGCGCAGCGCCAGCGGCAACTGATCCTCGGCCAGATAGCCGGGACGCCAGGCGAGCGTCTTGATGCCGTCGCCTTCGCCGTCCCAGTAAGAGTGATGGACGATCTCGGTTGAGCCTCCCCAGGTCCGCAGCTCCTTGAACGTGTTCCCGCACCACTCCTGGCTGCTGTTCGTGATCTTGACGATCGCCGTGGGATCGAGCAGGTCGACGTAGACGCTGGTCAGATAGCTGTAGGGATAATTCTCCGTGTCGTACTTCGTGACGATGTTCAGCTTCATCACCGGCAGCAGGTTCTTGCCGGCATAGGGCGGCTCGGCCTTGGCGAAGACGGCGCGGTTGAAGTCCTCTTTCACCGTGATCAGGACCGCGTCGAAGCTGCGCGATTTTCCGTACTGCATGCGCTTCGCGCTGTAGACCGCGACTTCGGCATTGCCGTCGTTCCAGAGGGACGCCGTGCTCCACGACGGGTCGAAGGCGGCGGGAAGAAGCAGAAAGGCCGCTAGGATGCTGTGCATCCCATCAGGCTATCACTTAATGTCGATCGATTAGCTCTTGAGGGCTTTGACCAGCTCGTTCAGCTCGGCGTTGCGCTCGACGCCCGGATCCCAGGTGAGGCAGGTGCGGCAAAGTTGCTCGCGCTTGGTGAACCAGCCGATGACGGAGAGATTGTCCTTGCTTCCGCAGCAGGCGCAACGCACATCGCTGATGGAATCGTAGGCCGCGACCATTACGGTTCCGGCCAGCAGCCAAACCTGCCAGCGGAAGGCGAGTCCCGCGCCGCGGAGGCGCGCTGGAAGCAGCCCAACTTCGATGGTCATCAGAAACGCGAAGATCGACCAGGCGAAGATGGTCAACTTCAACAGTGCTCGTGCAAGACCCTTCATCGGTCTATCACCTTAGAACATGCCCCAAAAAGTTGCAATAGGCCTTCCGTCCCTACACATGTTTTTTAGACGTGAGAAAGAAGTTCTAGGACTCAGTACATCCCGGCAGCAGGCCCCGCCGTTCCCCCTCGCAGGTCTTTCAACCCGTCCTTTAACGCCTTTAACATCAATGCCATATCCGCCGAGTACATGAGGAACCGGTAGCCGAGTTGGCGGCATTCGGCAAGCTGCTTGAGGTCGCCCATGTGGACGCCGGCCGCGACCGGGCTGCCTTGGCAGGCCTGCGCGACCCGCGCAATGGCCTTCTTGAAGATCGGGTTGTTGAAGTCGCTCGGCACGCCCAGGGAAATCGAAAGGTCGAACGGCCCGACCATCGTCGCGTCGATGCCGGGGACCTGCACCGTGTTCGGCAAGTCGTCGATGGCCTCACCGCTCTCCACCTGCACCACGACGATGCTCTCTTCGTTGGCGCGCGCCATCACTTCTCCCGCCGGGCGGATATTGTAATCGTGCAGGATGCCGCGGAGCCCGTAGCCCCGGCTTCCACGCGGCGTGTACTTCACCGCGTCGACGACCTTGCGGGCCTCTGCCGCCGACTGGATGCGTGGCGCGACCACGCCGGCGGCTCCGCAATCGAGTACGCGCGCGATCAGAAAGTACTGGTTTTCGGGGACGGGACCCGGCGGCGGGATGTTGAAGCTGCGGGCCACGCGCGACATGGCTTCGATCTCGGCCATGCTGGCGGGCGAGTGCTCCGTGTCGATGATGAAGAAGTCGAGCCCCGCCGCCGCCAGCATCGGCGGCATCTCCGGGGAAAGACACTCGGTGAGCATCGTGCCGAAGACCGGCTCTCCGGCGCGAAGTTTTTCCTTGACCCGATACACTACTTGGCGCGCTTCCCGGTGAAGGCTCCTTCGCCCAGTTCCGCCAGGGCGACCTTGCCTTCCATGTTGTCGTTATCCTTGATCGTTCCGGAGTAGACAATCGTGCCGGATTGTCCGCCGAGGTCGATGGTGAACTTGAATTCGATCTTGTTGCCCTTCACCGTGCCTTCCAGCTTGGCCTGTCCGAGCTGGCCGTTGTAGTCGCCGGTCAGTTTCTCGCCATCCTGTTTGAAGACGAAATTCGGACTCCCCGAGCCCGCTCCGGTTTCCACCTGGAACTGCCATTTGCCGGATACATCCACTTTGTCCGCGGCCATCGCCACGCCGGCCAGGATCATCACCGCCACCAAGGTCAGACGAATTGCTCTCATATGCTCCTCCGAATCCCGAATCTTATCATGGGTGCTACAAAACTAGCCGTACAACGAACTGGAAGACCCGCCCGTCATTCAGCGTGTTCGTGATGCGGCCGAACGTGGGCGAGGAAAGGTTGCGCTGCGGCTCATCGAACTGCGGATGGTTGATGAGATTGTAGGCTTCGGCGCGGAACAGCAGCGTGCGGTTATGTCCGTTCGACAACGGCAGCCGCCAGATCCGCAGCACGGCCACGTTCACATTGCGGATACCGTCCTTGCGGAACGTATTGCGCCCCAGGTTGCCGCGCATCTCGCCGGGATGAATGAAGTCGAAGGCGGCGCGCGGCAACAGCAGCGTGGCGGTGTCGGGATTGCCGACGGTGCGTCCGAGCACGCGCGGATCGACGAGATTAGGCCGATCCCCGGGACTTCCGTCGACGTTGCCGAAACCGGGCGCGTCCGAGCCGACATATAAAGTGCTCGGCAGTCCGGTGCGGAACAGGCCGCCGCCGGCCGCTTGCCATCCCTTCACGATCTTTCGCAGGCCGCCGATCCACGCAGGCGCCGGCAGGTCGTAGACGCCCTGAATCAGGAACGTGTGCGGCGAATCGAAATCGCTGAGGCCCTTCTTGTCGGCGTTGACGTTGAATTCCGACTGGCTGCGGCCGCGGATCAAGTCGCCCTGCGCACCGGTCGAGATGTAGCTCGGGCCGTCGTCGATGGCTTTGGAAAACGTATAGGACGCCGAAACCATCAGCCCGCGAAAAGTCGGGAGATCCACCTTCAAGCGCGCCGCATCCAGATAGCTGGCACCGCCGTTCGCGATCCGCACGATGTCGTTATGCGTCTGGTCGGGGCGGCGCTGCTGCACGGTCGCGGTAATCAGCGGAATCCCGGTCACCGGCAACGCGCGGTTGCCGATGATCGGATCGATGAGGTGGAATCCGCGGCTCCCGAAGTACATCAGTTGCACGTTCCAGGTCTTTCGGACGCGCCGCTCCCAGAGCAGGCTGTACTGGTGCGCGTAGGGCGAGGCGAGTTCGGGCGAAAGGACGAAGGCTCCGCTGCGTTGCAGGTCCACGCCCCCGAGCAGATTCAAGATGTCGGGGTTGCTGGCGTATAGGGATCGCACGTCCGGCAGGTTCAAGCGCGCCTGTTGATAGGTTGCGTCGAAGACCTCGCCGTAGGAAATGGAGTAGTTGGCCCGAACGACGCCGTAGTCGTGCGTCCCGCTTCCGAGTTGTCGAGCAATGCCGAAGATTGGGCTAAAGTCCTTGCACGAGCAGTGGTAGGGGATGGGCGTACGGCCGTTCACTTCGCTCGGCGCGGTCCGCAGATTGTAGCGCACGCCGTAATTGACCTGCGTCCGCTTGCTCATCTTCCACGTGTCACCGAAGTAGAAGTTCGCATCGAGGTTGCGGAATCCGCGATCTGTACTCCCCATGGTGACTTCGTAGGTCGTAGGAGTTCCCAGGAGGACGTTCTCGACCGCGGAGCGCCCAAAATTCGCGCCGAAGGTATAGAAGCCGCGAGCATTCAGCGATTCGCGGCCGTTGATCTGGTAACGCGTGAAGTCCATTCCGGCAACCCAACGATGATCGCCGCTCGGCAACACGGCTTGCGCCCCGCCCCGGAAAGCGTTACGCACCCGGTCGATGGGGAATTCCGATGAAGGGCCGAGATCCTCGAGGGAGAATCCCACCCTGACGCGCGACGCAAAGGCGTTTGGATCGGGAGTCAGGAGCGAGTGCAGCCGGTCGAAACCCGCGAAGAGCGAGAGCACCCCTTTCGCGAGAGGCTGCTCCCACGTGAGATTTGCGCGATGGGCACGCAGCGCCGTCTCGGGATTTTGCCCGGCGACGAACTCGAAGGAATCGATCAGGCTGGTGGTGCGCTGATACCGCGCCGCCAGTCGCGCCTTCCGGAAGGGATGTTCCAGCGTCAGGACTTCGCGGTCGTCGTCGATGGTCTCGGGAGAATTACTGTTTCGCATCCGCGGATCGATGTCCGGGCGATTGGGCAATCCCGCCCCCCAGGCGGCGATCATGCGCGACACGATGGCGCGGATAGCCGGGTCTTGCGCCAGGGGCACGCGTTCATTCGCCCCCGGAACAAGGGCGTTGCCGTTCACCATCCCGCGCACCTGCCGCAGAGACGTCTCAAGCGTCACAAACGTATCGCCGACGGGGCCTGCGGCTGTGATCCCGTAGGCATTCGAGCGCGAAGGTTGCACCGGGCCGACTTGGAAGAATGTCCGCGCGTTGAAGACGCTGTTCCGCAAGGCCTCGGAGAGCGTGAAGTTCCAGCCCGCCGCGTCCGGTTTGGACAGGAACGGAAGCTCGGCCGGAGCTTTGCCGAATTCCACTCCGTAGTAATTGCGCGCCGGAGTCGGCCAATCGACGGGAGCGAGCGACGCGCCGAGGCGTGACAGCATCTCCTTCACCGCGTTGTTATCGATGAGATTGACTTTGACGTTTTCGTTCCGCTGCGCCGCGCCGGAAGCGACGTCGGGGCGGTCCTGCGCCGCGGCGCAGAGCGCGCCGGTGAGGATCGCCAATGAGAGCGAGAGAAAGCGGGACAATCCGCTTATTTTATCACTAAGCAGGCTTCAAACCGTCGAGAACGCCGCGCATGTAGGAGAACGACTCGCGCATTCCTTCGAAAGGCTCGGTGTCGTGAATCTCGTATTCCAGGTCCACGCTGCCTGTGTAGTTGACCTTCTTCAACTGCCGGAACAGCGCCGGGAACGGGATGACGCCCCGGCCCACTTCCACCTGGGAGTCGCGGGCCTTGCCGTCGGCCAAGTCCTTGGTATGCATATTGAGCAGGCGCGGACCGGCGTCCACGACGGCCTTCACCACGTCGGCTCCGGCGCGGGTGGCGTGGCCGACATCCATGCAGAGCCCGACGCGCGGATCCAGGTTCTTGACGAGGTCGAGCACGTCATAGGGCGAGGGGAACTGCTTGTCTTCGGGACCATGATTGTGGATCGCGGCCTTAATGTTGTACTCCTTCACGAACTTTTCCAGCCGCTTCAGGTTGTCGCGCGTCGGCGCGCAAACGATCATGGGCATGCCGCAGGTCTTGGCGTACTCGAAGTACTTGCGCATGTCGTCATCGTCGTCTTTGTTGAGCGAGATGTTTCCGCCGGCGACGATTTTCAGCCCGGCATCGGCAAATTCCTTGACCCCGGCGCGGAGTTGGTCCGGACTGTCTTTGTAAGGGAGGTGGAATTCCTTGACGTTGACGTTGGTGATCCCCAGCTTCTTCGTCATTTCGATGGCTTGGGCCCGCGGAAACTTGCGGAACGAGTACGTCGCCACACCCAGTTGCAGATCGTATTTTTTGGCTTCAGCGGCGACGGGCCCCGCAAATCTCAGAAAGGAAGCGGCAGCGGCTCCCGTGACAAATTCCCGGCGGTTGGTCATGACTACCTCCGAGCAAAGCTTAACACGGGTTATGTTACGCTAGTAGCAGAACATGGTCGCGAAAAGAGAGTACGTTGTGGAACAGGACGGCGCGTATCGCGTGGCCGGCTCGAAGGTCTCGCTCGACTCCATTGTCTACGGCTTCCTGCGAGGCGAGTCGCCGGAAACGATTGCTCAGAATTTCGACGGCCTGACCCTCGAGGCGGCTTATGGAGCCATCGCCTTTTACCTGTCCAATCGCGACGAAGTGGATGCATACCTCAAAAAGCGCAAAGCGGATTTCGAGGAGCTCCGGCGGCAATCGCGCGAGCAAGATCCGATGTTCTACCAGAAGTGGGCTGATCGGAAGCGCCAAATTCCCGCCAAGTGAAGGTCCGGTTTCAGGCCGATGCCGACATCGACCAGACGATCGTCAAAGTAACCCTTCGGCGCGAGCCGGCGATTGACTTCCAAACGGCGCGAACGGCCGAACTTGCATTCAAGTCCGATCCCGAAGTTTTGGCCTTTTCCGCCCGAGGGGAGCGTCTAATGGTCCAACCTGATCAATCCCCCATTCCTCCTCACCTTCTGCGGGTCCCTTTCCCGTCCCGGAGCCCCCCGGAGTCTGCTTGACAAGCGCACCATCGGCGGCGGAATGCGTGCAATAGTTTTTTTGTGGCTCGTGGTGGACAACTCGATGATTCCTCATACGCTCCGCCATCGGCTTACATTCCAGGTTGCGAATCCGAACGGCGGCAGCGAGGAAAAAATCGTCGAAGGTTGTCCGACATTGGTGTCGAAAGAAAGCCCCGTCGTCATCACGCCGCCGTTTAGAGGCGGGACTTGGGCGGCAGGTAACGGGCCATCCAACACTTCCATTCATCGCCGGGCCTTAACCCTCCTTGACGGCAAAGTACGGGTCGCACAGCGTTTTGCCTTTGACTGGTACAAACTGGGGGTAAAGGGAGGAGGGGAAGTTGACGGAAAGTAAGTGAATAAGG
>CAZRND010000253.1:0-8209 GCA_964601345.1 uncultured Acidobacteriota bacterium
CAGCACGTAGCCCATGACCAAAGGAATACGCGTCTCGGCCGGACCTGGATCGAGAATCGTCAGAAAGCCGGGCTGAACTTCCGCCTGGGGCGCATCGTAGACTCCCACCGCGAGCACATGAGTTTTGGGTGGCGCTCCCTCGGCGTCTTCGAGACCCATGCCCAGAGGCAAGTCCGCCGGACGCAGCGAAGCAAATTGATTCAGCTCGGTCCTGAGTCCGTCCCATCGCTTCCGAGGCTCGCCCCGCAAAGCCTTTCCCACAGTCTCGGAATCGAAATCCAAATAAGGTTTCGCCTTGTAATACATCTGCCACTCGAAGGGAGTACGCTCGGCGGCCGGTTTGACGACGGCGCTTTGGATCTCCGGCGGGTACTTGTCGAAGATGTCCTTGTACATCTCGTCGCGCTTGGGTTCCTCGACCGCCTTCATTTCGTCGCGGATGCGACGCGTCTTCTCCTCCCACACCGAGGCTTGCTCGCGATGGCGGCGGACCTCGGCGTCCGGCGCGAGGACCACGTCATCCGCGGCGCGCGCATTCGCGAAGAAGGCCTGGAAGCGGTAATAGTCGGCCTGCAGAATGGGATCGAACTTGTGATTGTGGCAGCGGGCGCAACCATAGGTGAGGCCGGTGAAGACCGCGCCGGCGGTGTCGGTGATGTCGTTGAGAATCTCCTGACGCCGCTGCATCAGGTTGCGGGCATTGCTCTCGTCGGGGTAGTGGCGATTGAATCCGGTGGCGACGCGCGCGTCCGGATCGCTCGGCCAGATCTCATCGCCGGCGATTTGCTCGCGGATAAAACGGTCGTAGGGCTTGTCCTGGTTGAAGGCGCGAATCACATAGTCGCGATAGCGCCAGGCATTGGGCCGGGTCTCATCGGCCTTGAAGCCTTCGCTCTCGGCGTAGCGGGCCAGGTCCAGCCAGTGACGCGCCCACCGCTCGCCGTATTGCGGCGACGCGAGCAG
Organism: uncultured Acidobacteriota bacterium; assembly: GCA_964601345.1. Classification (GTDB taxonomy): domain Bacteria; phylum Acidobacteriota; class Terriglobia; order JAJPHL01; family JAJPHL01; genus CAZRND01. The sequence continues at coordinate 964 of CAZRND010000253.1, forward strand.
GCGATCGACGACCTTTTCATAAGCGCCGGGCGAACGGTCTGCCAAAAAAGCTTCCACTTCCTCCGGCGAGGGCGGGAGCCCGGTCAGGTCGAGCGTGACACGGCGAAGCAACACGGCTTTGCTCGCGGACGCCGATGGAACGATGCCTTTCTTTTCCAGATGGGCGAGGACAAATCGGTCGATCGGATTCCGGATCCATGTAGCTTGCTGGACTCGTGGCGGAACAGGGCGCTGGACCTTTTGAAAGGCCCAGTAGTTCCGCCTTTCGGGCGGGAACGGATCGTCGGCTCCGGCGAACACCGTCGCCGCCACAAGCAGCCCAACTACTAAGACGATACCGGAAGCAACAAGCCTTTTCACTGTCGCACCCCTATTTGACTGATTCTAGGCCAATGGAGGAGAAAGTCAAGACAGTGTCTTTCCTTGCTATTGTCCTTTACAGATTCTTGTTTTTCCCTGTGAATTGTTGTAAAGTGAGGCGGACGTTGGGTTTGGGGTTGGGGTGAGCACGCCCGCCTCATACGGGGTCTGGTGATATAGACGAAGAGCCGGGGGAAAAGTTTCTAACTCCCGGTTCTTTTTTTTTTGGCTTAGAAACGGAACTTCCCGTTCAAGACCATCACTCGCCCGGATACCGATGCTCCCTGGAACGATCCATAGGGACTCGTGGGAGGACCGACGGTTCCGCTGATCAATCCCAACGCGCCTGAAGTAACCGTTCCGCTCGGATTCGAGAAGTTGGGGTGGTTGAGCAGGTTATAGAATTGCGCGCCGAGCGTGAAGACGTAACGTTCGCGAACCTTGAAATCTTTGGTCAGCGAAGTGTCGATGTTGAAGTAACCGGTGCCGCGGAATTGCAGCGGCGCGGTATTGCCGAAATCGGTCTGCGTCGTGACCGTCGCGAACTGGCTCGCCGTCACGCACTGGACGCTGATGTTCTGCTTCCCGCACTGTTTGCCGAGGATGCTCGGATCGAGAACATCCGCCAGGAAAGTGTTGCCGATGCCGCCGCCGGAGTTGATGCGCGCCGCCATAGAGCCGTTGGTGACCGAGAAGGGCGGCCCGGTGTAGAGATAGAACTTGCTGCCGAGTCCCCAGCCTCCGGCCAGAAGGTCGAGCGCGCGATTGTGGAATCTCCACGGCTCGGTCCAAACGAAGTCGGCGGTGAGCATGTGCCGCGTATCGAAATTGAGCGGGCCATAGCCCATGCGCGGGTAACGGGCGTCAAATATGCCGCTGATTCCGAGCGTGTGTCCCCACACCCATCCCACTTGGCCTTGGAATCCGGAACTGAAGGAGTGTCGCAACTGTACGGTGAGAGCGTCGTAGTTGGACACGCCCACGGTGAGCACCTGGCTCACGGTAAGAAAGCGAGGATCGGGAGCGGCCAGCGGCAGTCCGGCGAATCCGTTCGGATATAGGTTGGTGGCGCGAGTCCAGCCATTGGCGTTGGCATTGGTGAGCGCCTGGTCGTAGCCGTGGTTGCCGCTGTACGTGAGCGCCAGGACGTTGTGCTGGCTGAGCGGCTGCTCCACCTCGAAACTCCACTCGAGAACCTTGGGCGCCACGAAGTGCTGCGGCGGAGAGTAGTAGTTCGGAGCGGCAAAGGAGATCTTTCCGAGCGCCGCTTGAATCCCGGCCAAGGTCAGTCCCTGCTTGAAGCCGTTCTCGAAGGCGTTGAAGGAAGCGATCGCGGCGCTCAAAGAGCTGTTCGGATCGGTGGCAACTCCGACTTGGCCGAAGGTCACCGAGGGAGTGAACTTGTTCGGCGAATTGTTGAAAACGTTGGAGGCAACCGAAGCGGCGAAGAGGTTGGCGAACAGTCCTACACCGCCGCGGAGCACCGGCCTTCGTCCTCCCGCGCCGAGGGGCGAGTACACGAAGCCCACGCGCGGCTCGGTGATCACCGCCTCGAGTTCCTTGTAGGCGGTGTGCAGACCGGTGGTAATGGTCTGGTTGTAGGCAATGTTCGCTCCACCCTGATACGCGGGCGTTCCGAACTGCTCGTTCATCCGCGAGAAGCAGTTGTCCACGCAGGAGGGATTTCCATCGCGCTCGAAGCGGATTCCGTAAGTGAGTTTCAGATTCTTGCGAACGGCCCATTCGTCCTGCGCGTAGAGATTCAGCGAATAAGCCCGGATGTGCGCCGCATACAGCAACGGGAACGCCTGCGAGAAGCTGCTCCCCTTACCGGTGCTGTTCACCTGACCGGTGGTGAAGTCCACCAGGTCGCTGAAGCTGTAGCTGCCCACGGAGCTGCTGCTGGCGATGCTTGTGTCGGTCACGCGGTTGAAGCGGTAGTTGACGCCGAATTTGATGGCGTGCACGCCCTTGGTCCAAGAGAGATCGTCAATCAGTTGCAGTTGTCCGACGTTTCTCCCGGTAGGAAAGCCGGCGCCGACGCCGGTCATTCCGCCGCCCTGCGCCCCGCCGTCGCTGATCGTGAAGCGCTCGGCCATCAGTCCTGTGGTCTTCGAGAAGTCGGCCACGCCGAAGATCGCCGAATACCAGCTTGCTCCACCGATGAAGTTGTTCACCAGGTTCGGGGAGAAGATGAACGTATGGTTCATCTGCCCTTGGTGCTGCGGTTGGGTGCTGACCGAATTGAAGGCCGGGTTGAGGGCGCTGGTAGAAGTGGCCTGGATTCCCACGTCGTACTGATAGCGGAAGTTGACCTTCTGCCGAGAGCTGATGGTCTGGTCCGCGCGAACGATGAAGAGCGATTCAGTATTCAACTGGTTGTTGGCGGAGACGAACGCGACCGCGCACGGGACATCCACGCCGAACCGCGGTCCGCTGGCGCCGCTGACGAAGGTTTTGGCGAACGTGCCCCGGCCCGAGCAGCCGAGATTTCCACTGCTGTCCTGCAAGATTCCCGTTCCGGTGGTGATCGGGACGGCGCGGTTCAAGCCCGGCGCGTTGTTGTAGAGCGAGAAGGCCTGTTGATAGAGAGGAACAGCCGTGGCCGGAACGTGGGCCAGCGTGTAGGTCTGCAATTGCGGCGAGGGAATCGAAACCAAAGTCGAGTTGGGCAGAGCGTACCGGAACCCTTCGACATCCACGAAGAAGAATGTCTTGTCCTTGCGGATCGGTCCGCCCACCGAGCCGCCGTATTGATTGGAAACGGCCCGGCCTTTCGGCGTGCCCACCGAATTCTTGAAGAAAGAGTTGGCGTTGAAGAGAGCGTCGTTGTAGTTGTGCAGCAGGTTTCCGTGGAAGGCGTTGGATCCCGATTTCCCGACCAGATTCTCCTGCGCGCCGGCCATGCGTCCGTACTGCGCGCTATAGGCGTTGAGGATCACGGCTGCCTCGGCCACTTCATTCGCGCCGAGCAGATTGTTGCTGGCTCCCGAGTTGTTCAGGTTGTTGTACGGATCCATCACGTCGAAGCCGTTCAGCGTGAACAGAATCGAAGATCCCGGCACGCCGTTGGCGTTCATGTTTCCCGATCCGCCCTTTACCGATACGCGGATGCCCGGCACCGTCATGGCCAAAGTAGTCAGGTCGCCGCCCGCCATCGGCATGATGTTGACCTGCGCCTGCGAAAAGGAAGTCGCCAAGTTCGCGTTCTCTGTCTGCACGGCTGGAACCTCGGCCGTCACTTCGACGACTTCGGTGGTTCCCTGGACGCTCATCTTCAGGTCGAGGGTCAACGCCTGGCCGACCTGGACATTGAAGCGCGTCACAGCGGACTTCAATCCCGAGGCTTGCGCCGACACCGTATACTCGCCGGGCCGCATCAAGGAGAAGCGATACTGACCGGCCGAGTTGCTGTTGGCGGTGCGCACCTCGTTCGTGTCCGCGCTGCGAATGGTAACAGCCGCGCCGGGTACGATCGCGCCGCTTGTATCGGTCACCGTGCCGGAGACATCACCGGTCGTGAGGGTCTGCCCGAAAGCGAAGGAAAGTGAGAGCAGACACAACGCTGTGAAGAGCGCGCGTGACGAGATCATAGAAGCTCCTTTGGTAAGCGAACCAACGTATTGGAAACCCAACCCTTTTTGTCCCTAAGAACAAAACTACGTCATAATCTATGGCCGTGTCAATCGTTTATCAATCTTAACCATGGCTTCACTTTCCCCTTGCCAGAGCGGCTGTCCGTAAGATAAGTTACTAGAATCCGAACATTTTTCTTAGGAGGGCGAGACTCTTGCTCAAACAACTCTTTGCTTCTTTTGTCATTCTAACGTTGGCTGCCTTCCCATTGCTGGCGCAGGTGAACGCCACCGGGGCGCTCGCGGGGACGGTCAGCGACAGCTCCGGCGCGGTGGTGCCGGGAGCTGCCGTCAAGATTTCCAACAAGGACACCGGCCTGTCGCGCGAAGCGACCAGCAACGCGGAAGGTCAATATCGGTTCGACCTGCTGCCGGTGGGAACGTATGAAGTGCGCGTAACCATGTCGGGATTTGCGAACGCGGTCTTCGCCAACGTCGGCCTCACCGTCAGCCGGACGACGACCATCGACGTGACCTTGTCGCCCCGCACGCAGGCCGAGACCGTGGTCGTCGAGGCGGGTGGCGCGGCCCTGATCGACATGGCCAAGACGGACGTCAGCCGGCCGATCACGCCGGCGGAAGTCGAGAACATGCCGCTCAACGGACGCGACTTCGTGAACCTGGCGGTGCTCGCTCCCGGAGCGCGCGGCGTCGGTTCCTACGATCCCACCAAGAACCGCATCGGCGTTTTCGCCACCAACGGGTCGAGCGGGCGCAACGTCAACATCACCGTCAACGGCGTCGACAACAAGGACAACACCGTCGGCGGACCGGTGATGCAATTGCCCCTCGAAGCGATCCAGGAGTTCAACATTTCCACGCAACGCTTCTCCGCCGTAAATGGACGCAGCGAGGGAGCCTCGGTCAGCGTGATCACCAAGAGCGGCACCAACAACCTTCATGGGTCAGTGTATTTCTGGGGCGGAGACGAAGCCCTGAACACGATGAACTATTTCGAGAAACAATCGGGCGTCAAGGGCCCCTATAGCCGCCAGCAGTTCGGCGGTTCGGTGGGCGGACCGGTGGTGAAGGACAAGACCTTCCTGTTCTTCGCGCTGGAACGAGCGCGCGAACAGACCAGCATTGCTGTGAACCAGAAAGCTTTCACCGAATTGAGTCTGGTGGCAAACCTGGGGGCGCAGCCGGCTTCCACGATTCCGACGCCGTACTTCGACTGGCGCTACAACGGACGCCTCGATCACCGCATCAATGACCGGCACAATTTTTCGCTGAGCTACTCGAATCAGAACAACAGCGGGCTGAATGATCAGTCCGGCACTACGAACGATCTGTCGGCGGGAAACTTCACTACCAACCAATTGATCATCGCCAATGCGACGCTGAATTCGTCGCTCTCGTCGAACGTGGTGAACTCTTTCACCTTCGGTCATCAGTATTGGAACAACCTGATTGATTCCGACAAGAAGGTGCCGAACCTGACCTTCCCAAGCGCCTACTTCGGAACCAACGGAAACGTTCCGCAGCAGTCCTACCAGCGGAAATGGCAATTCCGCGACGACCTGTCGATCAACCGGGGCAAGCACAGCTTCAAGACCGGTTTCGACTATCTGTGGGAGCCGGTGCTCGGCGGGTTCTTCATCTTCAATCCGACGATCACTCTGACCTTCCTGGACGACCCGAGCAAGATCCTGAGCGACAAGGTGACCTACCCGCAGGCATTCGCCACGCCGGGAGCCATCACGAGCATGAGCGATACCTCGGGAAATCCGTACTTCAAACTGAGCTCGAAGATGTTCGGCGTGTACTTCCAGGACGACTGGAAGGTCTCCAAGCGCTTGACCGTCAACCTCGGCTTGCGCTGGGACAGAGACTACGACCTGAACGGCGGTCCGGAGCAGGCCCAAGCCCGCGTGTATCTACGGCTCAAGGCCATCAACAACCCGTTTGCGGGCGGTCTGCCGCATGACGACAACAAGGACTTCAGCCCGCGCTTCGGCTTTGCCTACGACCTCACCGGCAAGGGCAAGCACGTCCTCCGCGCCGGCTACGGCTTGTATTTCGGCCAGACGTTTATCAACATCCCCTTGTTTATGCTGCAGCAGACCAATCCGACCCTCTTTACGCAGGTCGTCTACTCAAGCACAGGGCCGGGCGACACGCAGGCTTCGATTGTTCCCAGCACGGGCAAGCCGCTCTCGCAGTTCCGTTTCGGCGTGGATCCGCTGCCGGCCAAGCCCGCTGCGGCAACCGACATCGGGCCGGCGGACGTGAGCCGTCCGATCGATCCGAACTGGCGCAATCCGTACACACAGCAATGGAACGCCGGCTACACCTGGCAGGTGACCAACAACTCGGCGGTCGAGGTGGAGTACGTCCACGTGCTGGGCCTGCACGAATCGAAGACCATCGTCATCAATCCCAAGGTGGTGGCCAACGGTGGAGCCCGCAATACCGACGCTCCGCTGACCGCGGCCAAGCTTCCCTTACTCGGACAAGTCCGGATGAACGAGCCAATCGGACGCAGCCGGTATGACGGAATGAACCTTTCCTACCGCAAGCGCTTCAGCAACCACTTCACGCTTAACACGACCTACGTGTTGTCCCGCGCTGTGGGCTACAACGGAGCCACAGCCGCGTTCGGCAACGCTCCAACCGACTTGAACGACATTTTCGCCGCGCATGACTTCGGTCCTACGACGGCGGACGAAAAACATCGCTGGGTCGCGAGCAGCATCGTCGACTTGCCTTGGGGGTTCAGTTGGGCGCCCATTGTGCAATGGGCCTCGGGCCGCGCTTTCACTCCACTGGAAGGCGTGAACGACACCTTCGGTTTCGGCGGCGGCCAAGGAAATACTCACACGATCGTTCTCAAGAGCGATCCGACCAACCTGAAGAGCACCAGCGGCCTGGCCGCAGCCGCGCTGCGCACGTGCCTGGCGTCGGGCGACTGCTACCAGCTACCCTTCGGCTACCTGCGCGGGAACGCGTCCTTCCAGTTCGATACGCGCGTCAGCCGCAACTTCAAGTTCGGCGAGCGGGCCAAGTTGGAGCTCTCCTTCCAGGGATTCAACTTGACCAACCGGGCCAACTTCGGCACGGCCTATCAGACCAACGTCCGCGCCAGCACTTTCAATACGCCCACCGGATTCGCGGGCGGGAACAGCGTGGCCTTCCCGCGCTCTTTCCGGAGCGAGTTCGGAGCAAAGTTCAGCTTCTAGCGATTTGGGAAAGATCGATAGCCACGGAGAGCGATCTCCGTGGCTATTTTTTTTGTTCGAGTTCGTGGGCGA
>CAZRND010000254.1:0-8177 GCA_964601345.1 uncultured Acidobacteriota bacterium
CGGATGTCGTGTGCCCGCCACACCACCCCCATTGCGCCAGCACCGATCTGCTGCAGAAGCGCCTTCGCGACGAGTGGGGCTTCAAGGGATACATCGTCAGCGATTGCGGGGCGATCTCAGACATTTTCCGAGGTCACAAATACAAGCCGACCGCCGCCGAGGCGTCGGCGGTGGCGGTGAAAGCGGGCACGGACCTCACCTGCGGCAACGAATACCGGGCGCTGGTGGACGCGGTGAAGGCCGGACAGATTACTGAGGCGGAGATCAACCATTCGCTCGAGCGCCTCTTCGTGGCGCGCTTCAAGCTGGGCATGTTCGATCCGCCCGAGCGCGTGCCTTACGCCAAGATCCCGTACTCGGTGAATGACTCGGCGGAGCATCGCAAGCTGGCGCTCGAAGCCGCGCGGAAATCGATCGTGCTGCTGAAGAACGAAAACCAGATTCTGCCGTTTGGATCGACAGTTGAAAACGATCGCTGTGGTCGGTCCGGCGGCCGACGATCCGGTGGGGCTTCTGGGCAACTACAACGGATTTTCCCAGAAGCACGTGACGCCGCTGGCCGGCATGCGAGAGAAGTTCACGCCGCAGGCGGTGAGCTTCGCGATGGGCGCGGTATACACGGCGAAGTCGCATGCACTGATCAACGAGCATTCCTTCCGTCCTCCGAGCGGCGAAGGACGCGGCGTGCGCGCCGAGTACTTCGACAATCCTGACTTGCAAGGCCAGCCCAAGGTCGATCGCATCGAAGGCCGCCCGTATCTCGATGGCGGCGGCGCCGATCCCGCGATTCCCAAGCGCAACTACTCGGTGCGCTGGACCGGCTTTCTCAATCCGCGCCTCAGCGGCGACTACATCATCGGCGCGCGGGGCGCGATGGGAGTCGGTCCCAACGCGCGGTTGCTGATGCACGTCTTTCTCGACGAGCGCGAAGTGCTCGGCGACAACTCCACGACCGGACTGAGCCGCGTCCGCGAAGCCCGCGTGACACTCGAAGCAAACAAGCTGTACAAGTTGCGCGTGGAATACAAGCAGCCGGGAGTCGGTGGCGCTCCTCAACTGGTGTGGATTCCGCCCGCGGACGCGCTCTTGAAAGCTGCCGTGGAAGTGGCCCAGGAATCCGACGTGACCGTGGCCTTCGTGGGGCTGAACGCGAATCTCGAAGGCGAAGAGATGGCGGTCGACGTCCCGGGATTCAAGGGCGGCGACCGCACCGATCTCAACTTGCCCGCGCCGCAGGAGCGGCTGCTCCAGGCTGTGGTCGCGACGGGCAAGCCCGTCGTCGTGGTGCTCGTGAGCGGCAGCGCGCTCGCCGCGAACTACGCGGCGGAGCACGCCGCCGCGGTGCTCGAAGCGTGGTACGGCGGTGAAGAAATCGGAACGGCCATCGCCGATACGCTCGCGGGAACGAACAATCCCGCGGGCCGGTTGCCGGTGACGTTCTACAAGAGCGTGGACCAGTTGCCGCCCTTCGATGATTACGCAATGAAGGGCAAGACCTATCGCTACTTCACGGGCGAGCCGCTCTATGGATTTGGTTTCGGCCTGAGCTATTCAAAGTTCACCTACACGCGGCTGCGCGCCCAGCGCGATTCCGCCAGCACCCGAATTACCGTGTACGTAAAGAACGATTCCACGCGCGACGGCGATGAGGTCGTGCAGCTCTACGTCACCACCGGATCGTCTCCCGACGATGCGATCCGTCAACTGAAGGGATTCCAGCGCATCCCCTTCCGTGCCGGCGAAGCCCGCGACGTGCAGTTCGAGTTGAAGGAGCTGCCGAAGGGCAAAGTGAAGATCAGCGTTGGCGGCGGACAGCCAGGGAAGCAAGTCGCATATTTAGAGACAACATTATGAGCAGATTAGAATTATGGTAATATGGCATTATGGCAATACGAAAAGTGACGCTGTCTCTGCCCGCCGACCTCGCCGATGAGCTAACCAGAAAAGTGCCGGCCAGAGAACGCTCAAAATATGTAGCTCGTGCGTTGAGGGAAAGCCTCAAGCGATCAGATCAGGCGATTGCCCGAGCGTGCCTGCTCGCCAATCAGGACCAGGACGGAGAGGCCATCGAGAAGGAATTTGACGCCTTGCACCACGAAATCGCGGAGCCTTGGGATGAGCCCGCGACGCGGTGAGTTCTGGTGGGTGGCGCTGGACCCGACGCAGGGATCGGAAATCGCGAAGACTCGGCCCTGCGTGGTCGTTGGACGCGACACTGTCAATGAGTACCGGCGTACCGTTGTCGTCGTCCCGCTATCCACTTCCCCGCTTGCCCATCCGCCCATCAGCGTGGGGCTGACTTGTTCCGGACGAAAGTGCGTGGCCGTGATCGATCAAATTCGGGCGGTCTCCAAAGAACGCCTGAAAGAGAAAATCGGCGCAGCAACTCCAGCGGAGCTCAGTAGCATCAGCCACGCAATCCGCGACGTTCTTGACTTGGATTACTAGCGTTCCGACGTGTTAACATTCTTGCCGTTATGTCCGACCTGCACGGCGGTTTGAAGCTTCTTCGTCAACAACTGGGCAAAATCATCTTCGGTAAAGCCGACGTCATCGACAACCTCACGATTGCGCTGCTCAGCAACGGCCATGTGCTGATGGAAGATTTGCCGGGCGTCGGGAAGACCACGCTCGCAAAAGGCCTGGCGCGGTCGCTCTCCTGCCAGTTCAAGCGCATTCAGTTCACGCCCGACCTTCTGCCGACCGACATCCTGGGATCGTCCATCTACAACCCGCTGCACGGCAGCTTTACGTTCAAGGAAGGTCCGCTCTTCGCAAACATCGTGCTGGCCGACGAAATCAACCGCGCCTCGCCGCGAACCCAATCGGCGCTGCTCGAGGCGATGAGCGAACGCCAGGCCTCGATCGAAGGCACGACGTATGCGCTGCCCCAACCCTTTCTCGTTCTGGCCACGCAGAACCCCATCGAGTTTCATGGGACCTATCCATTGCCCGAGGCGCAGCTCGATCGCTTTGGCATGAAGATCAATCTCGGATATCCCGCCAAAGAGCAGGAGCTCCAAGTGCTTTACAGCCAGCTCGACCACCATCCGCTGGACGATGCCCAGCCCGTGGTGGACGGCGCCTTCGTACTCGCCGCGCAGGCCGCGGTCCGTGCAGTGAAAATGGATCAGCGGATCGCGCGCTACCTCGTGGATCTGGCCGACGCCACGCGCAAGCACACTAGTTTGAAAGTAGGCTGCTCGCCGCGCGGGACGTTGACGCTGTTTCGCACCGTCCAGGCTCACGCGTTCCTCGACGGGCGCGAGTATGCCGTCCCGGAAGATGTGAAGGCCGTGGCCGTTCCCGCGCTCGCGCACCGCCTGTCGCTCGAAACGAAAGCCCGCTACTCCGGAATCCGCAAAGAGGATGTGATTCTCGAAATCCTGGAGAAGACTCCCGTAGGAGTGTAAGACCGTGCCTCGCCTGCAAGACTTGCCGCTGATCTCGTGGGTGATTCGCCTGATCGATGAGCGGGTCACGTCGCGCGGGCTGTATGTGCTGGCGGCGACTTTTCTTTTCACGATCCTGGCGGTGAATCTTCGCGCCAGCCAGATTTTTCTGCTTTTCAGCGCCGGCGCCGCGTTACTGGCCGTCGCTGTGACATTTACGTTGGGACGCGCCCCGCGAGTACGGATCGATTGCCGTCTTCCGGAGCGTGCCACGGCGGGAACGCCGCTGCCCGTGAATTTCACGGTGCACTCTGACCGGGTCTTTTCCGACTTGCGAGTGTCGTTCCCTTCCATCGGGCCGCATGTGGCGTTCCAGCCGTCGCGACAGTTCCTCTCTTGCGGGCCCGAGGAGCCCGCGCTCGGACGCGCGGAGTTTCGCGCCACGCGGCGAGGGAAGTACGAATTGCCGGGCGTGAGAATCTGCGGCTCGGACCCGTTGCGACTGCTCACGACGCAGTCGCGGGCCTTGCCGCCGCAGGCGTTGCTCGTTTACCCGCGCTACTACACGATGGAGGAATTCATCGTTCCCTTGGGCCGCCGCTACCAGCCGGGCGGCATCCCGCTCTCGTCGCATACGGGCGATTCCATCGAGTTCATCGGCACGCGCGATTTCCGCATGGGCGATCCCATCCGCAATATCCACTGGCGCTCGTGGGCCCGGCGCGGGAAGCCTGTCGTCAAGGAATTTCAGGAAGAATACTTCTGCCGCATTGCCATCATCCTCGACACCTTCCTTCCTCCGGGCGCGCCGGATACAGGGGCCGCGTCGCGCGCCTTCGAAGCGGCCATCTCGGTGGTGGCGTCGATCACCGACTACTTTAGCCGCAGCGAGTACATCGTCGACATCCTCGCGGCGGGACCCGACATTTACGAAGTCAGCGCGGGCCGCAGCCTGGCGTATCTCGAAAACGTGCTCGACGTGCTGGCCTGCCTCGAGCCGTGCCACGAACCACCCTTCGCGGCGATCGGGCCGCACCTGTTCGACAAGCTCGAGCAGATTACGACGGTCGTCGCCGTGCTCCAGGATTGGGATGAAGCACGATTCAACTTTCTGCGGCAGGTGAAGGCTCTGGGCGCCGCCGTTCGCGCCATCGTCGTGCATGACGGCCCGACCGCCCATCCTTGGGAGCCGGCCACGGACGCGCTGGGAGAAATCAGCCAGATGACCGCGGCCGAGGTCGAGACTCTGCTGCAGGCCGCGCCGGTGAAGACATGACGCTCGAGATCTTGCTGTTGCTGATCGTCGCCGGAGCCGGCTCGGCCGCCTTCTCGCTAGCCTATGCCACGCCTGCCTGGCTCGTGCTGCTGCCGAGCGCCGCCCTGTTCTGGTGGCGGATCGAGAGCGCGCCGAGGTGGCTGGTGCGCCTCTTGCAGTCTCTTTCGAATCTCACTTGTTTCGCCGCCGTCCTTTTGATCCAGGTCTTCGTTTTCCTTCCCATCACCCAGGACTTCGGGCCAAAACGCAGCATGTTCGTCATCGGCGACTGGATCCTGCTGCTCATCACGATCTTCCTGCTGGGATCGAAGGTCTGGCCGCCGGCTCGCGGCGTGATCCCGTTGTCGCTCGCGTTGCTAGTGATCTCTTTCTACAAGCTGCATGTCAGCATGATTGTTCCTCTCGCCGTAGCCGGGGCCGGGCTCTTCGGTTACCTGGCGTTCACCGCCGAAGGCTTCCTGTCCAGCAAGTTGACGCGGCTGGCGATCTATGCCGGTCTCACCGTATTGCTCACCTTTGGATGCGTGAGAGGTTTGTTCTTCGCGCAGGACGTTTTCGACCGCAGTCTGATCGCTTATTTCTCGCCGCCATCGCTCTTCTCGCCGGGCCAGTTTGCCGATTCGGAGCTCGGCTCGCTCGAGGAGTTGAAGCTCTCGTCGAAGGTCGTTCTCCGCGTCTGGACCGACCGGGCGCAGAAGCTGCGCGGGCGCGTCCACCCGTTCTTCGACGGCCGCACCTGGCACTCGAACGAGACCGTGCGCGGCCCCGATCCGCCGGCGCTGGGCGCGCTCCCGTTCCCGGCCACGCCCGACGGCGTGATCGCCCTCGCCAAGAGCGACCCCCGGGTTCTCTCGACGACCGTCGTGCCGCGGACGCCCGGTTCGCTTGTCCTTGCGCCTTCGGGAACGCTCGCTGTGCAAGCGAACGTTCCCGGCATGCGTATGGACGCCTATCAGGTGCTGACCTGGGCGGACGTCGTGCCGGAGCGATACATCGCGCGACACAGCCTCGATGCTCACATGGTGCGGCCCGGCGACGATCCGTTGCCATTCTGGGCCGACTCCGGCGAACGTATGCGCGAAGTATGCCTGACGATGCCCCAGAAGGTCGATCCGCGCGTGCGCGAGCTGGCACAGAAAATTGCCGCGGGCGCCGATAGCCAGGAGCACCGCGTTCGACGAACTCTGGAATATCTGCGAGACGGCTACACCTATTCGCTGAGGCCCGGAAAGTTCCGCACGTTCGATCCGCTGGCCGAGTTTCTCTTCGAAAAGAAGAAGGGCTATTGCGAGTATTTTGCTACCTCAGCGGCAATGCTGCTGCGCCTGCAAGGCGTGCCGACGCGCTACGTCACCGGCTACAGCGTGCAGGAGGGAAATCGCAACGGCAACCATTACGTCGTGCGCGAAAAAGACGGCCACGCCTGGATCGAGGTATACATCGCGGGCAAAGGCTGGATCGAAGCCGACCCGACGCCGCCCGGCGAGTACGAAGCGATGGTCGAGGGCCTGAACGCGAATTGGTTCGACAAGGTCTGGGAATGGATCCAGATGACGGCCTCCGGAGTGTGGCAGCGGATTGTGAACGGCGACTGGCGCGGCCTGTGGAACGACTACTGGCCGCTGCTGCTGCCGCTTCCGCTCGCGCCGATTCTGGGCTTCCTCGCCGCGTGGGTGCTGCGCCGGTGGCAGAAACGAAAAGGCAAGCGGAAGACCCAGGCCGTGAAGGCCTGGCCGGTCGCACCGATCCAGAAACTCGATCCAGCCCTCGAGGCTCTCTTGAAGAGCCTCGATGACAAATGGTCGTCGCTGGGACACGCGCGTCCCGCGTCGCGAGGTCCTCTCGAGCACGCGCAGAGTCTGCCCGCGCAGGTGCCCGCGCCGCTTCGCGTCGCGAGCCTCGAAGCAGTCGAGTGCTTCTATCGCGGCTGCTTCGCGGGACGTGTGCCGGAAGCAGCCGAGATCCAGAAAGCAAGGTCGGCGCTCGAAACCAATAAATAAGTGGGAGTGGTCGGGGCGCGCGGATTCGAACCGCGGACCTCCTGCGCCCAAGGCAGGCGCGCTACCAGGCTGCGCTACGCCCCGATCTACACTATTCTACCAGTGTTTTCGTCCTTCATTCCGACCTTCACTTAATGGCAGTTTATGCTAGTCTATCTCTATGGGAATGAGCTCACTCAATATCTCGTTGCCCCAGGCCCTCAAACAATTCATCGAGCGGAGGGTGGCGGCGGGCGGCTACAGTACGCCCAGCGAGTACGTCCGGGATCTTCTTCGAGAAGACCTGAAGCGCCAAGCCGATGAGAGAATCGTGTCTCTTGTTCAAGAGGGACTGAACTCGCCGCCGATCCTCGTGGACGCAAATTATTGGAAGAATACGCGCCGTGAACTGACACGAAAGCTCAAATCCAGGCGCAAGTGACCGGACGCATCATTGTTCGCTCGTCGGCGCACCGTGATGTGGTTTCCCAAGCTGAGTATTTTGGAGAAAAGGCAAACGAAGAACTTGCCTACCGTTTCCTCGAAGCTGCAGAAGCCGCTTACCGTCTACTGCTGAAGCACCCCGCTCTCGGCAAACCGTCTCGAATCCGAAGCCTTCGGCTCGCCGGAGTCAGGGAACTGCCGATGCGCGATTTCGAAAAGCACATCATCTTCTACCGGCCGGTGCAAGACGGAATCGAAGTGATCCGCGTCCTTCACGGCGCGCGCGACCTGGAAGCGCTCTTGGGCTGACCGCGTTACGATCCCGGAGGGCCGGCCGGAGGCGGTGTGCGCAATTCGTAGCCTTCGGGTGGCTCGGCGCCGAGCAGGTGGCGCACGAAATAGTCCCAGCGACGGCGGACAATGTATGGTTCGTTGCCGAAGCCGTGACCGCGGTTCGGCAACAACAGCAGGTCGAAGTCTTTGTTCGCCTTGATCAACTCGTTCACCACTAGCAGCGTGTTGTAGGGCGGCACGTTCGTGTCCATCGTGCCGTGAGCCAGTAGCAGGCGTCCTTTCAGATTCTTGGCAATGTTCTGGTTCGCCTGGTCGTCGTAGTTCGTGCCGCCGCCCGGCTTCTTCTCGAGCAGGCCCTGCCACTTCTCGGCCCAATCGTCTTCATAGACCCGGTTGTCGTGATTGCCCGCTTCGGAGATCCCCACCTTGAAGAAGTCGGGGAAACGGAACATGGCATCGGCCGCGGCATAGCCGCCGCCGGAGTGCCCGTAGATTCCGGCGCGGTTGAGATCGATCCAAGAATATTTCTGCGCGAGCTGCTTCATGCCGGCGACCTGGTCGGGCAGGGTGTTGTCCCCGAGGTTGCCGTGGGAGAAATCATGAAACTTCTTCGATCGTCCGGGCGTTCCCAAGCCGTCGATCTCCACGACGATGAACCCGAGCTCGGCGAGCGCCTGCGCGTCGGCGCGCGCCGCCGAGAACGAACGGCTCCCGACACTGCCCGTCTGCGGGCCGGGGTAGATGCGGTTGATGATCGGGTACCTCTTCGAGGGATCGAACGTCGACGGTTTG
>CAZRND010000255.1:0-848 GCA_964601345.1 uncultured Acidobacteriota bacterium
AGGATTCGTCCGATGGTCATGCGCGGATTCAAGCTGGCGTACGGGTCCTGAAACACGATCTGCATGTGACGGCGCATCCGCCGCAAATCGCCGCGCGAAAGGCCGCGCAGCCGCCTCCCTTCGAAAACGATCTCGCCGGAAGTCGGCTCTTCGAGTAAAAGCGCGCAGCGGCCGAGAGTGGTCTTTCCGCTGCCCGATTCGCCCACCAGGCCGAGCGTCTCGCCCGCTTCGATCTTCAGGGAAACGCCGTCGACGGCGCGTATGTCGCCGAATTGCTTCACGAGATTCTGTAGCTCAAGCATGGGGATCGTTGGCTCTCAGGCAGAGCGCCCCGTGATGCGGGTCGAGCGCCAGCCAGGGCGGAATGCCGCGCGTGCATTCGTCGATGCGCATTCCGCAGCGCGGCTCGAACGCGCAGCCCGGCGGCATCGCGCGCGGATCGGGCACGACGCCTGGGATCGAAGGCAGGCGCGTCTGGCGCGGCGCGAAGAGGGACGGCGAGGCGGCCAGCAACCCGCGCGTATACGGATGAGCCGGCGCGCGGAGAATCTGTTCGCTCGGCCCGTACTCGACGATGCGTCCGGCGTACATCACGGCCACGTTCTCGGCGACTTGTGCCACAACCGCCAGATCGTGCGAGATCAGCAGCAGAGCCAAGTGGAAGCGCCGGCGCAGGTCCGCCAGCAGGGCCAGGATTTGCGCTTGAATCGTGACGTCGAGCGCCGTCGTGGGTTCGTCGGCGATCAGCAGCGCGGGGCGACAGACCAGGGCCATCGCGATCATGGCGCGCTGGCGCAACCCGCCCGAGAGCCGGTGCGGATACTGGCGCATGCGCCGCTCCGGATCGT
>CAZRND010000255.1:858-8162 GCA_964601345.1 uncultured Acidobacteriota bacterium
GGCGGGGGTCCGCGCTTCCGTCCAGCCCATTCCAGGGGCCACGAGCGCCTCGGCGATCTGATCGCCGACGCGCATAACCGGATTGAGCGCGGTCATCGGTTCCTGGAAGATCATGGAAATCTTCGCGCCGCGGATGGCGCGCATCTCCGCCGCAGTCGCCTGCAGCAGGTTGCGCCCGTCGAACAAAATCTCGCCGGAGAGAATTCGAGCACTGGGCTCCAGCAAGCCCAACAGGGAAAGCGCGGTGACGGATTTTCCCGATCCCGATTCGCCGACGAGGCCGAGCGCTTCTCCCGGCGCGATCTGAAAAGAAACATCGCGCACTGCGGGGACAGTCCCTCGCGCGCCTGCGAACGACACGCTGAGATGGCGCACTTCGAGCAAAGACTACCTCCGCAAGCAGTATAGGTCCGGCGTGCCCACGGGGACACCCATCATCTTCAGGTAGAAGAAGAGTTGGTATTTGTGATTCATGAAATGCTCGATGTTGCCGAGCAAGAGCGTCAGAAGCGGCTCGCCTTGCGGCACGAAGACCGTAGGAATCGGACGAGACAAGTCCTGATCGGTGACGAGAGCGAAGCCCTCGCGGATGTGCTCCATGAAGACCTCGCGGCTGTCCGGGAAGCTCGATCCCTTCTTGTCGCGCAGGCGGTTGAAATGGGCGAGCGACTCCGGATAGGCAGCGTAGAGCGCGGCGCAAACGCCTGCCAGGCAATCGGTCATGTGGATCAGGAGTTTGTCGAGGCGGAGCGCGGGAAGGTCTGGGCGCCACTCGTGTTTCTCCGGCGGAACCAGAGCCGCGAGGCGGGACGCGCGGTCCACTTGCTCTTCCAGTTTGGCCAAGACCAGCGATGCGATCATAGCGAAGCGATCATGAAGGCGCCAGCGGGTAAACTTCGGGGTGCAACAAACGCGAGGATTTTACCACATCCAATCCTGTTGACAGGCCGTGGAGAAGGTACTTAACATGGTTGTTTCGGAACTTGCTGACGGAACCGACTATGGATAAGAAGCATCTGGAGCATTACAAAAAGAGCCTGCTCGCCAAACAAGAAGAGCTCCAGACCATGGTCTCGCGCATCGAGCACGATGGGCGTTCCGTGGACGAAGAACCCGAGCAGGATCTGGTCGACAAAGCAGCCAGCTCCTACACCAAGGAATTCCTCTTCAGCCAGAGCAATACGGACCGCGCCATGCTGGTGCAGGTTGTCGAGGCTCTCGATCGCCTGCAACACGGTGGTTACGGCGAGTGCCAGTCCTGCGGCAGCGAAATGCTGCCCAAGCGCCTCGAGGCGGTGCCTTGGGCGAGCCTCTGCACGTCTTGCCAGGAAAAACAGGAACAGGATCAGGAACGGCGGGCGTAGTGTCGCCGGGGACGGTCCTCTCCTCGATCCTCAATCTTTTCTTTCCCTCCCCTTGCCGGATTTGCGGCGAGCTTCTGCACGAAATCACGCGGGTTCCGGTGTGCGCGGATTGCTGGGCGGGCGTTCATCCCCTTCCTGCGGTCGGACTTTGCGGCAAATGCGGCATCCCCGCAACGGCCGACGTTTGCGGCGTGTGTCTTGAGAATCCGCCGCGCTTCGACATGGCGCGCAGCTACGGCGAGTATCGCGGGAATCTGCGCGAGCTGATTCATCTGCTGAAGTATCAGGGCATGGCGCCGCTGGCCGCGCCGCTCGCCCGCCGCATGGCCGAGGCCGCGGCAGTACTCCCCGGCTGCCACGCCGTGGTCGCGTTGCCGCTCGAAGTCGCGCGCCGTCGCCAGCGCGGATACAACCAGGCCGAACTCCTGGCGCGCGCCCTCGCCGGCCAACTGGCGCTTCCCGTTCTTTCCAATGCGTGCCGCCGGATTCGCGCGACGCTGCCGCAATCGGGACTTTCGCGCGACGATCGTCGCAAGAACGTTCAGGATGCCTTCGCCGCGGACAAGAGCATCGTCAACAGCCGGATGATTCTGCTGGTGGATGATGTGATGACCACGGGCGCCACGCTCGATTCCTGCGCCGGCGCGTTGCGCGCCGCCGGAGCCGCCGCCGTGTTTGGAATCACGGCGGCTCGCACTCTGACAATCGCCAACTAGCGGCTAGTTCTTCTTTGGGTTCGAGGCGCGCTCGTGCGGTTTCTCGGATTTCTCGGGC
The DNA here is from genome assembly GCA_964601345.1 of uncultured Acidobacteriota bacterium. GTDB lineage: Bacteria > Acidobacteriota > Terriglobia > JAJPHL01 > JAJPHL01 > CAZRND01. The sequence continues at coordinate 2,997 of CAZRND010000255.1, forward strand.
TTGGCAGCCTTCTGTTCCTGCGGATGCGGCGGAAATTCGCGGTCGCGCATCGGACCCGCCGGCCTGCCGACCGCGACATTTCCTCTCTGCTGCGGTTCGAGCGGACGGCCGGGATGCTCGCGCAACGCCGGTTCCGTCTTCTGGAACGGCGGATTCGGCTGCGGAGGCGGAGTTCGCGTGATCACTTGCGGCTGCGGTTGCTGCTGTTGCTGCGGCTGTTGCTGAGGCTGCCGGATCTGCGCGCGAGAGTCCATTTCGCGGGGCCGATCGCGTCCGATCACTTGGACCCGGTTCCGGTCCGCCGGCCTCTCGGCGGAGATGGATCCCTGCCGCATCTCCGGCAAATGATAGGTGCGCGTCGGCGCAGGCGCCGGGCGTCCGCCCGTGGCCGCTTGCGCCGTGGGAGTCGCCTCGGGATGCGGCACGATCTGCGCCGTGGCGATTTGCCGCTCGGTAATCGGGATCGCTTGGTGACCGATGTATTGTCCGCTGCGGAAGACCGGCGTCGGGACGGCCGTCGTACCGTTCCCCCGGTTCACGTAGTGAATGTCGTTGACGTTCCGGATATTCGTGATGTTCGTGACATTGGTCACGTTGGTGACGTTGGTCACGTTCCGGACGTTGACCGCGTTCACGCGGTGCAGATATCCGTCGCCGTGGTGATACCAGGGAAAGAAAGGCTCGCCCGGTCCAAGCGGGAACCAAGCATGAACTCCGCCGCCGCGTCCGAAACCGATGCCGATCGAAAAGCTGGGACCGCCGACAAAAGCTACCAGAGCCGGTGCATAGCAGGGACGGTGGACGATCGGCCCGGGAACCCAGGCCCATCCGGCGCCCACAAACACCCAGCGGCCGTAATGGAACGGCGCGAAGCCCCAGGGCGCGTCCTCAATCCAAGTCCAGCCCCAAGGATCGACCCAAGCCCAATGACCATGCCGGTAGGGAACCCAGCCTACGGGAACTGCAACTGGATACCAGACCGGTCCGTATTGCGGAGTCACCTGCCAGCGACCGTAATCGTCCAAATCGGCGTAGCCGGGGATCTCGCGGTTTACATACTGGCCGGAATTGGCGGCCGCGGCTTGATAGCGGCCATCCCGCTCCATGCTCCAGCGGTCGAACGAATCGGATTCGGGGAGGGACATGGCGGCAACCTCGACGGAGGCGTTGCCGCTGAGGCGGACGGCCTGGCCCGCGCGCAAGGGCCGCGTCACTCCGCCGCCGCTGAGTTCCAAACTCCCGCTGAATACGTTGACGAGCGTGGCGCCGTCGCTGGGGCTGGCGTCGACTCGATAGTCGCCCGCCGCCTGGACGGTCAATGCGCCGTTCGGCGTGTCGATCTCGATCGTCGTTCCCGGCGTCAATTCGAAGACACGGATGCGAGCGCTGCCCTGAGCCAGGCCGAATTGCATGAGCTGATCGTTCAGCGTGGTGATGGTCAGGTCGGTGGTCTCGGAGATGCGCGCAGTCGCGGAGCCGGCCTCGATCTCGACGCGGCTGTCCTGATCGGTATAGATGCGGTCGCCGGTCGTCAAAGGATAGTTCAATGACGCCTGGCTCCACTGGTTCTCGCCCGATCGCTGCAACGAAACCTTGCCGGTCATAAAGCTGAGCCGGGCGACGCGGGCGGGAGGATCGTCCTGAGCGCGATCCTGCGCGGCGAGTGTGCCGGCCAGGATCGCCAAAATCATTGCGAGCGGAAGAGTCGGTCGCCTCATTTTTTTGCTCCTAAACGGTTGGACGCCATGATTCACCACCCGGTTACCTTGGTTGGAGTATACTACCAGCATTTGGGTGAGGTGGAGGACACATGGGTCGATCTATTTGCATTACAGGACTGGTGCTCTTGCTGCTGGCGACGGGCGTCGCGGCGCAGGATTTTCGGGCCACGATCACGGGCCAGGTAACCGATCCGAGCGGAGCGGCCATCCCCGGCGCGACGATCAAGGCCACTCGGATCGATACCAATGAGACCGAGGAGACCAAGGCGACCGCCGAAGGGCGCTTCAGTGTTCCTTATCTGAATCCCGGGCTTTACAACGTCGAGATTTCGGCGAACGGATTCAAGACATCGAGGCGCGAGAACGTTGTTCTCCGAGTGGCCGACAAACTCGATCTCTCTGTGTCCCTGCAAGTCGGCGCGGTGAATGAATCGGTCACCGTGACCGCGCAGCAGGAGATTATCGAGACGGCCTCGGCCGACCGCGGCCTGGTCTTCGACCCGCTGAAGGTCCAGCAATATCCGCTGAACGGACGGCAGACCTACATGCTCCTGTCGCTCACTCCCGGCGTGGTGTTCACGCAGGAACAGTTCGGCGCCAGCGGCTTTTCCGGTACGCGCGGATGGGACGTAAACAGCAGCTACAAGATCAACGGCGCCCGCACGGGTGAGAACTTGTTCCTGCTGAATGGCGCGCCGATCAGCAACAATGGCGGCACCTGGCAAGTCGCGCCCAACGTCGAGGCGGTGCAGGAGTTCAAGGTGATGACGAATACCTACGACTCCTCAGTGGGCCGCTTTGGAGGCGGAGTCGTCAACACCACGCTCAAGTCGGGAAGCAACAACTGGCACGGCGACGTCTACGAATTCTGGCGCAACCGGATTCTGGATGCGAATACCTTCCAGAACAATTATGCCGGTCAACCGCGTGGCTTTCACAACCAGCACCAGTTCGGAGGCGTGGCCGGCGGTCCTATTCGCAAAGACAAGGACTTCATCTTCGGCAGTTTCGAAGGGTGGCAGGAGGTAGTGCCATTCCCGGCGCTGTCGACCACGCCTCCGCCGGCTCTGCGCGACGGGCAGGGCTTCTCTGCGCTGGGCTACAAGATCTTCGATCCGCTTACCACGCATGTTTGCGCGGCGCCGGAACCGTGCCAGGGCCAGACCTACATCGCCAACCAATTTCCAAACAACGTGATTCCGCAAGCGCGGATCAGCCCGATCGGAGCAAAGATCGTTTCGTTTTTCCCGGCGCCCAATGCTCCGGGCGTCAACAACAGCAACAACTTTGTCGCCGGACAGAATCTCGGTCGCTACTACTACGAGCAGCCCATGGCGCGATGGGATCACGTCTTCAGCGCGAACAACAAATTGAACTTCATTTACACTGGCCAGCAGGGCTATGAGTATCGCTCTACGACCGGCTTTCCCCGACCGGCCGCCACGGGCAATACCAACAACCAGCGCACCGATCAGAACGCGATTCTGAGCGGCACGCACATCGTCTCACCCACCACGGTTCTGGATGTGCGCCTCTCCTTCGGCCGCTTCATTCAAACGACTCCCGGTTTCAGCGACTTCAGCCTGAGCGCCAAGGACCTGGGTATGACCGGATTCACGCCTTCTCCGACTTCTCCAGGCAATGTTCCTCCTTCGATCACGGTGAACGGCTACGGCAATCCGATTCTCTCCAGCGGCACGGCGTTCTCGTGGAGCTCTTATAACCAGTGGAACTTTGCGCCCAGCGTGCACATGACGCGCGGCAGGCACACGATGCGCGCCGGTTTCGAATGGAACTACGTGATGAACGGCAGCGTCAGCACCGGATCGTCGAACGGCCAGTTCACATTTGGCACGAGCTGGACGCAGCAGCTACCGGCCCGGTCGCAGAGCACCCAGACCACGTTCGACGGCAGCAGTGTGGCCACTCTTTTGCTTGGCTATCCGACGAGCGGCAGCATTGCCTACAACGACACGATCTACCGCACGCGTCCCTACTACGCGGCCTATCTACAGGACGACTGGAAGGTCACCGAACGCCTGACCGTCAACCTGGGCTTGCGTTACGACGTGCAGATTCCGTGGAAGGAGCGGTACAACCGCGAGAACCGCGGCTTCGATCGGACCATCAAGAATCCGCTGAGCGACCAATTGGTGGCCGCTTGGGCCGCGGCCAAAGCAGCCTTTGACAAGGCCAATCCAAATGCGACGTATCCGTATCCGGCAACGCCTTCCGGTTTCTACGGCGGCTTCCTCTTCCCAGGAGTTGGCGGCCGTCCCGAGCGGCTATACGACACCGATTGGAGCAACATTGCTCCGCGCATCGGCGTGGCCTACCGGATCGGCGATAAAACGGTGATTCGAGCGGGCGGCGGGCTCTACTATCAATCGAGCACTCAAGGAGGCACGACGACCGGATTCTCGCAGTCCACTCCTTACACCACGTCCCTCGATGGTGGCGTGCATCCTTCGGCGGGCGCGAGCTTGAACGGCCCCTACTCCTTGAATAATCCTTTCCCCAACGGCTTTGCGTCCCCGACCGGATCGAGCCTTGGCCTTCTGACCAACGTGGGGAACGGCATCAGTTGGGACCCCACGAATTTCATCCTGCCGCGTACGTGGCAGTATTCTTTCGGAATCCAGCGGGCTCTGCCTGGCGCCATCGTTGCCGAAGTATCGTATGCCGGCAATTTCCAGAACCACATCCAGTTCGGATACGACACCAACGCCCAACCTCTGGCCGACCAGCTCAAGGCGATCGCCGATCCCAGTTATTACAGCCGCACGCTTTCGAATCCTTTTTTCGGGATTTTGCCGATTACCAGCAGCCAGGGGGGGACAGCGACGATCTCGGCTCAGAACCTGTTGCGGCCGGATCCGATCTTCCAGGGCATGACCGACAACTTGAATCCGCTGGGCTGGTACCGTTCCGATCAACTGCAAGTCCGGATCGAGAAACGGACACTGGGGAGCGCCAGCACCGGAGCCATGACCTGGGTCGTGTCCTACGCCTTCAGCAAGGCCTTTGAGGCGAATCACTTCATCAACATTTACGAATCGAAACCCGTCAAGGAGATGGATAACACCGACAAGGCTCAGAATCTGGCTTTCAGCGGGGTTTGGGAGCTGCCGCTCGGGAAGGGACGCAAGTTCCTGAACGTCGGCAATCCGGTAGGCAGCGGTTTTGTCAGCAACTGGAGCATCAACTGGGTGCTGACGTACGCGTCTGGTAACCCGACCGGCTGGCCGAACCTCGTCAACAATTGCGGCAACTGGCATGCGGCCGCGCAGAATGAGAACAGTTGGTTCAACAACGATAAGACCTGCTACACGCAGTTGAAGACCAATCAGTTCCGCACGCTGCCCGACCGGTTCCCGGACATCCGCGATCCATCCGTGGGTCCGTTCTTGAATCTCGGCGTTCAGAAACTGATTCCGATCAGCGA
>CAZRND010000256.1:0-8154 GCA_964601345.1 uncultured Acidobacteriota bacterium
GCCCGGGGCGGTCCGCTGCGTACACGATGGATTCCCGGTCGCCAGCCAGCGGCCGCTCCTGGTGCAAATCTCGCGCTGCGACCGGTTGAAAGATCCCGTCGGCGTGGTGCGCGCGTACCGGATGGTGAAGAACTATTTCGACTGCCAGTTGGTGCTTGCGGGAGGCGGCGCGGCGGACGATCCCGAGGGCGGCGCGGTGCTGGCCGAGGTGAACGAGGCTGTGGCGGGCGATCCCGACGTTCACGTGCTCGAGCTGCCGCCGTGGAGCGCGCTTGAGATCAATGCGCTGCAGCGGGCCGCGACGATCGTGATCCAGAAGAGCCTGCGCGAGGGCTTCGGCTTGACGGTGACCGAGGCGCTCTGGAAAAGCAAGCCGGTGGTGGCGTCCGCGGTAGGCGGGATTCCGGCGCAGGTGATCCACAAGCAGACCGGACTGCTGGCGCATTCGGTGGAGGGTGCGGCGTATCAGATCCGCTTCCTGCTCTCAAATCCGCAGATCGCCGAACGCCTCGGCGCGCAGGGACACGAGCACGTCAAGGAACAATTTGTGATCACTCGCAATGCGCGGCAATATCTGACGCTATTCCGGCACTTGATGGCTTGAGGGGTTGGTGGGCCCGGCTGGATTTGAACCAGCGACCAACGGATTATGAGTCCGCTGCTGTAACCGCTGAGCTACAGGCCCGAGTCGTCCTCTAAGGCGAGTCTACTCTTCCACGCCCAAGTAGCGCAAGAACGCGCGCGGTAACTCCTCGCGCAGATGCTCATCGTTCATCGGGATCAGCTTCCCGAACATTTCGGCGTGGCCGAACAGGATCAACTCCCGCAGCGCCAGCGACACCATCACCATCGCAAAGCTGACGGCGTATTCGGGGTCCGGATGCCGGATCTCGTCGCGCCAGAGAAGGAACAGCTTTACGGCTTGCCGGAAGCCTTCGATCTCTTGCGCTTCCTTCCTATGCACGGACGGTGTCTTGAGGTGATCCTGCGCGTAAAGCACGGAGGCGCGGATGAGGCCGGTCCTCGTCCGAAAGCCCTGGATCATCGCCGAGACCCATTGCCGCGCGAAGGCGCGAATTCCCATCTTGCGGATCGCTTCGGTGTCGATGGGCTGCGACGTCGCTTCGGCGCCGATGTCGTAGAAGCGCTGGAAGACGGCGGCCATCAACGCGTCCTTGTCCGGGAAGCGGCGGTATACGGTCGCCGGCGCCAGGCGCGCCAGTCGGGCAATGCGCTGCAGCGTGGCGCCTTCGAGTCCATGCTTTTCGAGAACGATCTCGGCGGCGTCGAGCATCTTGCGCAGGGTCTCCCTGCTGCGGGTTTGCTGCGGTGGTCGAGGCGCGCGTCGGCGGGGCATGCGGAAAATATTATAGACTGGCCTCTTGACAAAGCCATAATGTAAAAGTAGAATCACATTCACATTATGAAAAAGCGACCCGTTGGAATCACCATCCTGGCCGCGCTCTCGCTCGTGGGCGCGGCGCAATATACCGTCTTTTCCGTGCTGGCTCTGACGAACATGGAGTTGATGGCCCGCATCCTCCGCGGTCTCAGCCCCGGCGGCTCGGGCCCGGCGGACGTGCACCTAGGGATGGGCCGATTCCTGCCGGTCTACTATTTGCTATCCGCGGCGCTCTCGGTGTGGATGGCCTGGGCCCTCTGGAAACTGCAGAACTGGGTGCGGCTCTTGACTCTCGGCGCGATTGCGGTGAGCTTTGTCTTTGTGCTCACGACGGTTCGCGGCGTCGTTGCCGACGGCAGCGCGACGGCGCTAGGGCTCCTCGGGTTGCGCGTTGGACTCTGCGCTTTCTTTGCCTGGTACATGCTCAGCCGCAGGATACGCGAGGCCTTCTCGCGCTAGCCGAACAGGTTCGGCAGACTAGTGGGCGATCCAGCCCGATAGAATGCTCCTCGAAGTCGCGGCGATCGCGACGGCAATTCGGCCCTTGGCGGAATGGAACGACAACTTCGGGACTCGAGTCAAATTAGAGTCCTTCGCACCGTTGCAGTCCGTTGAAGAAGCCGATATACTCACAATATTCTTCAGGGGGTGGAGATGCGCCTTAGTTTGTTCTTCACCATTTTACTGTCTTTACTGTTTAACTCCGATATGTGGGGCGGGGAGAAGCAGTCGGCCCGAGCCTATCGACCGGCTGCGGTCGTTGAGAACTGGACGACACGTGAGTATGCGGGAACAAGGGAGGACAATGAGTTTGGTATCTGGGGCGGGCGGAAGGTCCAGATCGCTAGGTATTGGGTGAGGCAGTATGTTCGCGTGAAGGTGGGCGATGTCCTGTGGTTTTGCGAGAAAGTGCTCGAGTACCCATTTGGCCTCTGGGCGGGTACCCCAATGCGCGAAATCGACGCGCCTCTTCAGCAAAGCGTGGGAATTGCAGTTGAAAGTGACAAACACGGCGAGACGCTTTACTTGAAAGACACGACTGGTTACGAACATTCCTTCCGCGTCGGTACCAAGTACATAGTAGGAAAAGTCGGCGTGGCGGACCGCGAGTCATCGATGGAAGGACGCTCACCGGCCCAACTCGCGAATGAGACTATTTCGATCGCTGTGCCAAACGCGCGAGGAATTGACTTGCCACCCGCCGCAATCGGCCGTTCCTACAGTGCATCTCTTGAGGCCACTGGCGGCGTAGCTCCATACGTATGGTCGGCAACTCGATTGCCTGCTGGATTGGTGATAGACGCGAAGACGGGGACGGTCTCGGGAACGCCTAGCGTGGCAGCAACTGGAGGAACCTACTTTACCGTACGTGCTGTCGACGCTCACGCCCAATTTGCGGAAAGACTTTTCTGGCTTCCGGTGAGTGGCGCCTCATCCACCCCAGTTGTGGCATCTCGGCCTGAGCTTCACGAACCCCCCAATCCGAACGGCTTTCCTAAGGTGTGGCGCTCCCTTTCCAGTGGTCTTTGGAAGGTCGTGCGCATTCAGGGCGACCGCATTTATACGGAGACTGTCCTCACTCCTCAAGCCAAATCACGTGGTGCATCACAGTACGGTGAGTTAACCAAAACCGGCGATAAATACATCGGCAAAGAGCACGTGAAGTCGGATTGCCAGTACGACGGTAGCCCTGGAAGAATTACGAATCTGTGTCCAACAACTTGGGATGTGGAGATCACGATGTTGTCCACGCAACGCATTGAGGGCCGGGTCCGCAATCTGTTGCCGGGCCAGGCTTTCCAGTGCGAGACTTGCTCATATCCCAGCGACGCAAAGCTCGATTGGGTACCCTTTGCCTGGATTCCCGACGAGCCTGGGGCTTCGCCGTCCTCGCGGCTACACTAGGCCTCACTCGTAGTAAAATGGGCGAATGTTTGCGTCGGCCGAACCCGACTTAAGACCTGTGTTTACGTACCTGCAAATGAACAGAATCTTCGTTGACCAAGAGGAGTTCCATACGGTCGTGGTGGAAAACCGAACCCGTGAGCACGTAAGTCTCTATCTTAGGATGTCAACCGGGCACTCTGGGAAGCTGACGATTGATCTGAGATTTCTTTCGAGGTTCGAGTCGGATCAGATCATCGATTATCTGAGAGTCCACGATTTTGTCGGGTTGATTGGCCAGGGCGACCAGCATATCGCAGGCTTTTTCCTGGAGTAGAACAGCGGGCGGCCCTCAACAGTTATTAGGGCCTACACGATAGCCCGCCACCAGATTAGCCCGCCACCAGACTTACCTTGCGTCCGCCTCCAGCCACTCATGAGGGGGCCACGGGTCCTGCAGCACTCCGCATCGTTGCGCAAACAGCCCAAACGCTCGAACCATTCGGCGAAACGAACGGCAGGATCGATACGCGGCCACCATGTCAAACTGTGCGGCGAAAGCGGGCTGATCGGTCACTTCGTTGTAAGATCTTCCTATTTGCTCCTCAAGCGCTCCCTTTGCGTCCCTGAGGCCTTCGGGATCGTGGTGATGCACAGAATTTGGGGCGATTGTTCGAACTCCGGCAAGAACCCAAGCTTCGAACTCTCGCCGCGCAATGACAACGGCACACGGTACACTTTGTGCGACCTCGCGCATCCACTCCTCTATTCTCGGTCCCCACTCCTTAGGGCAGTCTTCATCGTCATCGCCGTCAAAGATAACAAGGACGCCAGAACATTCGTCCTGTACGAGAGCGATCTGCACAAATCTGTGAATCGTCTCTCGCCTCCGAAGGTCCGCCTTGTGCCGCCGCTGCGGACGGCCAATCTGCAGGGGATACGCATTAGCCTCCTGGATTAGTCTCCTCAGGAGCAAAGGGACCGCCCGAACGTCGCCGTGCCCCTCAACGATCACTTGTATTGTCATTGGGGGCGCTCGTTGGCAAATCAGAACGCGGCCAGGCGGGAAAGCCGCTCGGGTCGTCGAATATCGTCCCCGCATCGGGCGGCCTTTGGGGTGGCTCCGAGGGGACCAAGATGTTTGCGCGCAGAGCGCTGCCAGGATAGTCCAGTCTTTGGCGAAGAACCTTCTCCGTTGGCTTCGAGACTGGCGTGACGCGTGTCTCTCCGTCATCCCAAGAGACCATTCGAATATGATTAGGCTCGATCCACTGGGCGTCGAGCAAGTCTGTGTTATGAGTCGTAACGATAATCTGCCGTTCCTTGGAATAGCTGCGAAGAATGTCCTGAAGAATTCCCATCGCGGCCGAGGGATGGATTGAAGCCTCCGGCTCTTCGATCACCAGAAGCTGCGCTTTCTTTTCCTGCATAACCGCCGTCAAGAGCAACAAGACTCGTAATGTCCCCTCTGACATTGACCTGGGCTCGAACATTACTCGCATGCCCTTCATTTCTTGTTCAAACTCTAACCTGATTTCGTTGGTGTCCAACTTATGGTTAATGCTCTTGAATCCTGGCAAGAACGCCCCAAGCTTGGCCGCCATTGCCTCGCGCCCCCGCTCTGTGGCGAGGATTCTACGAATCACACTGACGCTGTTGGAAGCGTCACTCTGCAATGATAGGCCGTCGTCTTTCTGCTGAGGAATTCTGAGCGAGCCATGCAGGTTCGCGCATACAAGCGCCGACCTGAGTACTTCGATGTATTCCGTGATGGGCTGCGCTCGAGCGACTAGAACAATGGCAAGGTCCTTGGAACTCGTTGGTAGCGGATCGAGGCCGGGTAGGTTGGATTTGATGATCCCGTCGGCGCGACGATCAAACCAAACAATCCTATCCGACGTCCTGACGACAAACTGCTCGCGACGTACGAGGAACCCGTTCGTCTGACTGGCTTGAATATCGAACGCATAGTGAGCGGATTGTCCCGGATGCCTTCCCGCTAGTTCGGCACGGATGCACAGTCCATACTCCGACTGGCCTGAGACCCGGTTCTTCACAGTGTGGAATCCGCCACGTTTCGATAAGACGGAACTGAGGGGCTGAGCCATAGTCTCCGCCAAGAAGGCTATGGCATCTACGATATTGCTCTTGCCAGAAGCGTTCGGACCGACGAAAAAAGTTGGGTTGTCGAACTCGATACGCTCGGCGATAACGCTGCGGTAGTTTACTAGGGTAAGACTTCGGAGAACTGGTTCCATTTCAAGTCCATCCTACACCCAAGGGCGGCATTGCCGCACCGGCAACCTTGCAGCAAGTCAGATGGCTGGACGCGGTCTTGCGGTCGTCGTCTGTGTCGACCACCTCAAGAAGGTCGAAGGCTTGTTGGGAGTTCCAAGCGCTCGCGCGATCTACGCGTTACCGGAGAACAATTAGAAACGAGCAGGAACGATGTTAGCCCGGGCATGCTAACCCCAAAGATCCGCGACGGGCTTGCCTTTGACGAGTTCGCGCGGCTGGTTGAGGTGGTTGCGGACTTCCATGTCGGGATCGATGCCCAGGGCAAAGTAAACCGTCGCCAGCAGATCGGCGGGATGCACCGGCTTCTCCTTGGGAGAGGACCCGGTCGCGTCCGATTCGCCATACTGGCGGCCGCGCGAAATTCCCGCGCCCGCCACTACCGCGCTATAGCAATACGGCCAGTGGTCGCGGCCGTCGGGCGAATTCGAATTCCCCGAAGTCGAAACGCCGAGGCGCGGGCTGCGACCGAATTCGCCGACCGCAACGACGATCGTCTCGTTGAGTAATCCGCGCTGATCCATGTCTTCGAGCAGGGCGGAGAGCGCGCGATCGAGCTTCGGGCAGTGCAAATTCTTGAGCGGCCGGAAATTCGCGGCGTGCGTGTCCCACGCCGTGGTCTCCGGATCGCCGTTCGCGACCGATGGCCAATTCACCTGGACAAAACGGGTGCCCGCGACGATGAGCCGCCGAGCCATCAGCAAACTTTGCCCGAAGGTGTGCATCCCGTAGCGTTCGCGCATTTCGCGTGGTTCCTTCTCGAGGTCCATCGCGTCGCGCGTCTTGCCCGATAGCACCAAATCGTAGGCCTTGCCGTAATACTCGTCGACCGCGTAATCGTTCAGCGCCTTCTGCAGATCGGACATCGACGCATTGACGCCTTTCAGCAACTCGAAGCGATCTTTCAACCGCTCGGGCGGGACGTCCTTGCGCAGCGCGAGATCGTCGATCTTGAGCGGCTTCGCAGGATCCTGATACATGCGGTAGGGATCGTAAGCTTTGCCCAGGAATCCGGCGCTGCCACCCTTGCCGATGATCCCCGATTCCTGCAGCGGGCGAGGCAATTCGACAAACGGCACCACGGGATCGCTCGGCGGCCGCAGCTTCGATACCTGGCTTCCGGCGGTCGGAAAATCTGCGGGCGAAGGCGGCTCGAGCTGTCCCGACGGCGAAACCTTGTCGGGCGGATATCCGGTGAGCATCTGGTAGATCGCCGCGGTGTGATTGAAGAGTCCGTTCGGCGTGTAGCTCATCGAACGGATCAGAGTCGCTTTGTCGAGATGCTCGGCCATCATCGGCATGTGCTCGCCGATCCATGTGCCGGGGATCTTGGTCTTGATCGGTTTGAATTCGCCGCGAATGTTTGCCGGAGCGTCGGGCTTCGGGTCCCAGATGTCGATGTGCGACGGGCCGCCCTGCAGGAAAATCATCACCACGTTCTTCGCCGATCCCCAGCCGCGCGCGCCGGCGTACCTGCTGGCGGCCGCGGCGACGGCTTGCTCGCGCCACAGGAAGAAGTGGGGCAGGCTCAAGCCCATCATGCCGATCGAGCCGATGCGCAGCAACTCGCGGCGCGTCGGCCCTTCGCAATTGCAACCACGATGTCCGGGAATGTTCAGCATGTCGGTGTCCTTCAGTAAATGTACAAGAATCCTTTGCTGTTCAGCAACGCCCAGAGCAGATCCTGCGCCCGCGCTCCCTTGGCGCCTTTGGACAAGTATTCAACCGCGTGCGCTCGTTCTTCCTCCGACGGCAGGCGGCTCAGCGCCGCGAGATACAGATCGTCGACCATATCTTCGTCGGGACGGCCGCTGAGCACCAGCTTGGCCACGCGTCCTTTCGGATCGGCCACGGCGTCGGAAATGGTCCGGCCATTCACCAGGTTCAGCGCCTGCGGCAAGCTGAAGTCGGAGCGGCGCTCGCACTCGCAGGAGGATTCGCGCGGCGGGCGGCCGAAAACATCGAGGAAGCCTTCGCGGCCGACGTGCGGATCGACGAGCTGCGACGCCGTGGTGTCCTCGGGCACTTCGGGGAAGCGGGTCTTCACGCCGGCCGCCGCTGAGACCGCGTCCATCAGCTCTTCGGCCGAAAGGCGCCGCGGGATGGCGTGCGAGAAGTTGTCGCGATCGGCTGCGTTCCATTCGTTCGTGACCATGGACGCCTGATAGGCCCGCGAGTTCACGATGGTGCGCATCAGGTAGCGCAGATCGAAATCGTGCGCGACGAAGTCTTTGGTGAGCGCGTCGAGCAGCGCCGGATTCGAGGGCGGATTCGAGGCGCGAATGTCGTCCACCGGATCGATGATGCCCTTGCCCATGAAGTAGCTCCACATCCGGTTGGCGATTGCCTTCGCAAAGAACGGATTGTCCTTCGAGGTGATCCATTCGGCCAGGGCATCGCGGCGCTCCGGGCCGTCGGGAACTGGAACGCCGCTCGGCGCGATCATGAACTGCGGCCTCACGACGTGCCCGTCCTTGGGATGCTTCATCTCGTAGTCAGCGCGCTGATCGAACACGATGTCCTCGCCGACCTCATATCCGGCGCGGATTCCGACGGCCGAGAAGAACGCCGAC
>CAZRND010000257.1:0-8133 GCA_964601345.1 uncultured Acidobacteriota bacterium
AGTTCCGCGAGACCCGGCTTTTTAACATCGCGCCGGTGAGCAACAATCTGGTTCTGGCGTTCCTCGGAAACAAAGTCCTGGGAATGCCGAAATCGTATTAGGGAGGAATGCCCCATGGCTGTCAAGGAGGGCTGGGACGGACGCTATTTCGAAGACTTCAGCGTCGGCGACGTCTACCGCTGCCGCTTCGGCCGCACCGTGACGGAGAACGACAACATCTGGTTTTCGCTGCTCACCTGCAATACGAATCAGATCCACTTCAACTCGGAATACGCGAAGCATACGGAGTTCGGGCGCCCTCTGATCAACAGCCTCTTCACGCTCGCGCTCGTCACCGGCATGGGCGTGGCGGACATCAGCGAGAACGGCATCGCCATGGGCTGGGACGAAGTGAAGATGCTGAGCCCGCTCTTCGCCGGCGACACGCTCTATTCCGAATCCGAAGTGCTCGAAAAGCGCGAATCGAAATCCCGCCCGCAACAAGGCCTCATCAAGGTGCGTACGCGCGGCCTGCAGCAGGAGGGCAAGACCGTCATCGAATCGACCCGCACGGTGATGGTCTGGAAGCGGGCCTTTGCGCCGAAGCGGAATCTCTACCCGGAGAAAACCTCATGACCGAACGAAGAACTTTTCTGAAAGCTGCCCTTGCCGGTCTGGCCTCGAACATGGTCGCCGCGCCCCAAGCTCCGAAGAAAATGGCCGGCATCCAAATTGGCGCGGTGTCGTTCGTCGACGAAGGGGTCGAGCCGGTGCTCGACATCCTGCAGCAGCGCGGCGCGGTCAACACGCTCTTTCTGGCGGTCTTCACATACGGTCGCGGGATCGCCGGCCGGCAGGTTCCCGGCCAGCCGCTGCCCGACCACGGCAGGCAGGAATACGATCTCAATTTTCATGGCGGCAACTTCGCGACGCCGCATCCGGAGTTCTATCGCAACACCGTTCTGAGGGATTTGAAAGCGCCCGATCACGGCGACTTCGACGTCCTGGCGACCGTGCTGCCTGCCGCGAAGAAGCGCGGGATGCGCGTCATGTGTTGGCTGGAGGACGTATGGCGGACGGACCTGCCGGGCATAGAGCGATGCCAGGAGCGCGATGTCTACGGCCGCTCCGCGAACACGCTGTGCTTCAATAATCCGGACCATCGCAATTTCCTGCTGGGCCTGGTCGAGGATTACACACGCAGCTACGACATCGACGGCTTGATGTGGGGCTCCGAGCGGCAGGGCGCGCTCAGCAACGCGCTCGGCTCGATGCACGGCGGCGCGGGTCACGATCCCGGCAAGGTGACCTGCTTCTGCAACTTCTGCCAGCGCAAGGCGCGCGCCCAAGGAATCAATTTCGCGCGCGTTCAGGAAGGTTACCTGGAGCTTGAAAAGTTTGTCCGCGCGGGCCGCGCCGGCACGCGTCCCGTGGACGGCTATTACGTGACACTTTGGCGTCTCATGCTGCGTTATCCGGAGTTGCTGGCTTGGGAGATGTTCTGGACCGACAGCTTGCGCGAAACCTACAAGGCGATCTATGAAAAGGTCAAGTCCGTGAAGCCCGACGTTCCGGTTGGATGGCACATCTGGCACAACAATTCCTTCAGCCCGATTTACCGCGCCGAACAGGACTTGCAGGCCATCGCGCCCTACTCCGATTTCCTCAAGATGGTTATCTACCACAACTGCGGCGGCGAGCGCATGGCGAGTTACATCTCGAGCGTCACGAAGAACGTTTACGGCGATCTCTCCGAGCAGGAGGCGCTGGACTTCCACTATCGAGTGATGAATTACAAGGAAGGCGCCTATCCGGCGATCCCGCAAAGCGGTCTTTCCGACGACTACGTCTATCGCGAGACGAAGCGCGCTCTCGCCGGCGTCGCGGGGACGAAGACTCTGATCTGGCCGGGCATCGACATCGATATCCCTACGTCGGCGAGCCATAGCAAGAGCACGCCCCATGGGACCAAAGCGGCCGTGCACGCCGCGCTGAGCGCCGATGCGCACGGCGTCCTGCTCTCGCGCAAATATTCGGAAATGAAGCTGGCGAATCTCTCGGGCGCGGGCGACGCTATCCGAGACTACCAGAGAGCATAAGGCGGCGCCCCCAGATCGAAATACATGAGGTAGGGGAAATCTTCCGGCTCTTCGTAGAAGGGCCGGAACTTCAGGCGCACGGCGCGGCCATCGGGCCGCGCGACGCGGAAGACGTCCGGCGCGCCGTCCGCCACCAGCCATTTGTTCAAGTCCGCCTCGCTCTTGGGTAGCTCGAACGCGGGCGCGTGGTAGTTGTAATCGAGCGTCAGGACCAAGGGCCCGCGCAGCACGGCTACGCGCGCCGGATGCCACGAGTCCACCACTTCGTAGCGCAAGCGCATCGGCATTCGCACCTCGACGCGGTCGCCCGGCGCCCACGTTCGCGAGATCACGGCCCACTCTCCCGGCGCACAGGCGACTCCGGCCGGCGACCCATTGACCTTAACCGACATGTCGCGACACCACGCCGGAACGCGAAGCTTCAGCGCGAAAGCGGTGCTCTGCTTCATGTCGAACGTCAAAGCGCTGGTCTCGCCCTGTGGATACGCCGTTTCCTGAACCAGCTTGACGCCGTCCCAATCCACTTCCGACGGCAGGTACAAGTTCACATAGAGCGTCGCGGGACCGCGGAAGTAGATCAAGTCGTGATAGGCAGCCACGTCCTGAATGTACGTGCCCGAGCAGCAGGTGAAGTTTTCCCAATAGTCGGTCTTGATGCCGCCGCTGATGCGGTAATCGGAGTAGTAGAAGTTTCGGCCGCCCGGACGCAACGGCAGCGCCGCGCCCGCGCCGTTGTAGAGCAGGCGCTCGATCCAGTCGCCGTACTTCGCCTCGCCGGTGAAAGAGATCAGGTAGCGCGACAGCTTGAAGGCCGCCCACGAGCCGCAGAGAGTTTCGAAGGTGTCGGACCGCGATTCGAGCGCCTTCCCGAGGCTTCCGTCCACTTTCATGAAGCGCTCGTTCGGACCGTAACCTCCGGTCGCGTAGCATTGCGTGTTCCGCATGTAGTCGTAAAAATTCCGGATGATCCGCAGATACTTGGGATCGCCATCCACGGCGTAGGCCATGGCTGCGCCGCTGAACGTGTTCACGTGACTGTAGGCATGGACGCCCTGCGCGGCGGTCGGAGCGGCGGTGTCGGCGAACTTGCCCCAGTAGTTGTGGTAGAGCCACACTTCGGCAAAGGATTTGTACTTGGAATCGCCGGTCAGCTCGTAGGCGCGGTAAAGATTTTCCGAGAGCGTGTACCACTCCTGGGGCAAGCCGTAGTAGTGCGTATTGTGGCTGGGATCCACGAACATGTTCTGGCGATCGAGCGTCTTGCGCGCCCAGTCCGTTGTTTTCTCGAGGAGCGGCGCGGCCTCTCGCACCGAGCCGTAACGCTGCATATCGACCAGCCCGCAGACAAGTTTGTCGAAGGGATAATGCCGCATGCCGCAATCGCCGTTGGGCTTGACCGTCGCAGCCCACCCCGCCAGCAACAGCGAGGCCTTGTCGCGAAGGGCCGTGTCGCCGGTGGCGCGATACAGGCGCGCCATCCCGCTGAGCCACTGGCCGAAGACCGACGCGCTGGTCTCGCGACACCAACCGCCGAGCGGCTTGCCCGGCGCGGGCAGTCCCGCGGCCTTACGGAAACCGTACAGGATGTCGTCATCCGAAAGGCCCAGGTAGAACTCGCGCGCTTCCTGATACTGCCGCCGCCAACGGCTCTCGCGCAGGCGCACACCCTGATAGTCGAAGGACTCAGCGACAACGCGACTGCCTGTCGCCGCGGCGCGCAGCGAATTCGACAGCGGCACGGCGGCGATCGCTGTCTTCAGGAAATCGCGCCGATCGACCTTCATGCCCATGTCCCACGGTACGGCGGATCGATATAGCGGTTCGCCGCGTCCGAGTTCGTCACGCGCATCGCCGAGGTGTCCCACTGGAATCGCTCGTTGGGAAGGCGCTGCGCCAGGCACCCAAGCAGAAACGCTTCGGTCACGGGACTCTGCGATCCGAAATCCGCGGGACCCGACTGTGCGCCTTTGCACGCCGCGATCCACAGGCTGATGGCGGCATCGGGCGACGGACCAGCCGTGTCGGCCGGACGCTCTCGCGGCGGCAGAACATACTTCTTCGATTCCGGATACACGCGCGGATTCTGTCCATTGAAGCCGGCGATGAGGAAGCCTTTGTCCCCCACGTACATGACGCCCTCGCCGCCGCGCCGGAACAAGCGCTGCTCTTCTTCTTTGAGTCCCGCAGGACGCCGCGGCATCAATCCGCCGTCATACCACGACAAGCGGACTTCGGGTTTATAGCCTCGCGCCGGAAAGTCCATATTGACGATGGACGCGGCCGGATATGTCTCTTCGAACGACTCGCTGGCCGAAGCTTCCACCGCGACCGGCGGCGTCAGTCCGAGAATCTTGAAGATGCCGGCAAAGCTATAGCAGCCCATATCGCCAAAGGACCCGCATCCGAAATCGTGCCAACCGCGCCATACGAACGGCAAGTAAGCCTTGTTGTAGGGACGCGCCGCCGCCGGGCCGAGCCACATATCCCAATCGAGGCCGTCCGGCACGGGCATCGTTTCCGCGGGACGCCCGACGCCCTGCGGCCAGTACGGACGACTCGACCAGTTGTGCACCTCGCGCACCGCGCCGATGGCGCCGTCATCGAGCCACTCGGAGATGCGACGCGTCGTTTCGCTCGACGGATTATTGACGGGCAGCGACGTGGCTGTCTTCATTTCCCTTGCCAGTGCCGCGACCCGTCGGGCTTCGCCAACGGAGTGCGTCATCGGTTTCTGGCAGAGCACATGTTTGCGCTTGCGCAAGGCCGCCATCGTGATCGGAGCATGCCAGTGGTCGGGCGTGGCGATGTAGACGGCATCGAGGTCCTTTTCTTTTTCCAGGAGCTCGCGAAAATCCCGATAGGCCGTGCATCCGTGATACGCGCCGGATGCATTGCGCGCGCCGTAGTACGCCTCCACCATGCGCTGCGCAGGTTCGCGCCCGGCCCAGCCGAGGCTGGTGCGGAAGGTATGAGTCAGATTCACTTGCCCGGGCGAGGTCAGATCTTCGCCCCATTTTTCGAAGCCCGCGCCGAGCAGGCGGCGCTCCGCCGTGAGCAAAGCATTGGCACTGTACTCGGCGTAGTCCTTGCCGGCGCGGTTGCAATCGCAAACCGCGACCACCTGCACTTCGGGCCGCGCCAGCAGGTCCATGGTCACGGCCATTCCCTGGCGGCCGAGACCGATGGTAGCGATCGAGACGCGATCGCTCGGCGCCGTGTATCCCGCGCCGCCGAGAACATGGCGCGGAACGATCGTGAATGCTGTAGCAAGAGTGGCGAACCGCCGGCGAGTCATCATTTTATTTTCCTTTCTGGATGACAATCCGTTCCGTGATGTCTTGGGCTCCGCGCACGGTCTGAACTTCGAGATCGAACTGCTCCGCGGCCGGCAACTTCACGCCGTCCGCGCGGCGAGGCGTTACCTCGAGCCCCCAGTAGCCAGAGTAGCCGCCTTCGAATGCCGTGCGCACTAACTTTTCACAATCGAAAGCAGGGTCCGTGTTTGCTCCCCAAGTCCCCTTCACCGAAAGCCCATGCGAGTACGGCAGAATCTTCCGCACATTCACGTAGCGGTCGTCGCCTGGGAGCCAGTTCCCGAGGTCACAAAGTAGGCCAAATCTCGGATGGCCGAGTTCTTTCACCAGCGCCTCCAGCACATCCGGATCGGAGGACGCGCCGCCGTGATTCTCAACGAGAATGCTCAGACCGGAACCTTGGGCATAGTCGAGCATGTTGTGAATCGTCTCCGCGGCGCGCCCGACGAGGTCGGTATCCTGTTTCCACTCGGCGGCGCCTCCGTAGACGTTGCAGCGCACGGACGTACAGCCGAGGTAGTGGGCGATGTCGATCCACTTGCGGTGCGCCACGGCGGCGAGCGTTCGTTCGCTCTTGTCCGGCGACGCAGTCGAGCCTTCGTGATCGACCATCAGAATCGTAGAGCGCACACCGCTCTCCGCACACGCGGCCTTCAGTTTCTGAAGATAGCCGAGCGTCGGGTTCTCGAAGAACTGATTGACGTGCTCGATGGCCTGGATGTTCAGTTTGTCGCGCAGGATGCCGGGCAAATCGAGCAGTTTCCATTTGTCGAGAAAGAAGCTGCCGCTGAAAGACCAGGCGGCCAGCGAGATCGCGTTCATCGCGCGCACCAGCCGCCATCGATCACGATGTCGGTTCCGGTGATGAAGCCCGCGGCTTCGGAGCAGAGATAGCAGGCCAGCGCTCCGATCTCTTCGACTTTCCCCCAGCGGTTCACGGGGATGTTCGCCAGAAACTGGGCGTTCAGCTCCGGATTCTGGAGGATGGGCGTATTCATCTCCGTCGCGCAAGGCCCGGGACTGATGCCGTTCACCGTGATACCCTCGGGCGCGAGTTCCAGAGCCAGCGCGCGCGTCAGCCCGAGCAGCGCCGACTTGCTGGCGGAGTACGCCGCGCGTCCCGGCAGCGAGACATGGCTCATGATCGAGGTCAGGTTCAGGATGCGGCCGTAGCCCCCGCCCTTCATCCCAGGAACAAACGCTCGCGAGACGAGAAACGCGCTCGTCACGTTGGTGTCCATCACGGTGTTCCATTCGGCAAGCGTGAAGTCGGGAAGATTCTTACGGATGTTCGTACCGGCGTTGTTGATGAGGATTTGGACGCGACCCACTTCGCCCGCCAGCCGCGCGACGTCGGCTTCGCGCGTGACATCCCCGACAAAGACTCTCGCTTTGCCGCCGGCACTTTCGATTTCCTGTCGCACGCTCTCGAGCTTTTCGACGTTGCGCGCTGCCAAGGCAACCCGGGCGCCCGCTGCAGCGAGAGCCACGGCCATGGCTTTGCCAAGGCCGCGGCTGGCGCCGGTGATCAGCGCCGTCTTACCGGATAGGTCAATTTGCATGACGCTCAGTGTAGACTCTACCAAATGGAAAAACAGCTCGCTGGGAAAATCGCTTTCATCACTGGGTCCGCGCGCGGACTCGGCCGGGCCATCGCCGAGGCGCTGGCGCGGCAAGGCGCGGACATCGTGATCCACGGGAGCACCGACGCCTCGCCCGCGCGATACGGCGAGGCGCCGAGCCTCGCCGTGGTCGCCGCGGACGTTGCCAAGCTGGGCGTACGAACCATCGCCGTCGCCGGCGATGTTTCGAGCGAAGAGGCGGTCCGCGCCATGGTGGCGAAGACCGAGTCCGAGCTCGGGCCCATCTCGATCCTGGTGAACTGCGCCGGCGGCGACATCGGCGCCGCCGGCAACAAGCCCAGTCCAAACAACGCGCTCGAAATCCGCATGGACGACGTACGCGCCCTGATCGACCGCAACCTGATCGGCACCATGCTGATGTGCCGCGCCGTCTGCCCCGGAATGGCGGCGCGCCGCTCCGGATCGGTGATCAACTTCGTCACCATCTTCGCGCATGTCGGCATCTCGCCGGAGGTGGCCTACGGATGCGTGAAGGCCGCCGTGATTCACTACACGCGCTGCCTGGCGTTCGAGATGCGCATGGCAGGCGTGCGCGTGAACGCCGTCAGCCCTGGTCCGACGAAGACGGCGCGCTTTCTCGCCACGCGCAAGCCCGATCCGGACCTGATGCAGGAAGGTCCGTCGCTCATGCGTTACGGAGCGCCCTCGGAGATCGCCGACGCCGTGGCTTTTCTGGCGGGTGACCAGAGCCGCTTCATCAGCGGGCAAGTGTTGCGCGTGGATGGCGGGATGGGACTCTACCCGGCTTAGGACCTATTGCGCGTCTTCCCGGGCCCCATCTGCAAGAGCAGCTCGCGAATGCCGACTAACTGGTTGTTGAAGATTTTTTTGGCTACGTCGAGCAGCCGGAAAATTTCTGGATCGCGCACGTCGTAGAGGACGTTATTGCCCTCCTTGCGGCCCTCCACGATGTTGCGGTTCCGGAGAACGGCCAATTGCTGCGAGACGGTGCTCTGCTCAACGTTCAGGCGCGCGCAGAGCTCGTTGACCCCGACTTCGCCGTCGCGCAGGGCGTCGAGCACGCGAATGCGCAACGGATGCCCCAGGGCCTGACAGGACTGCGCTTTGAATTGGCCCAACTCATGCATGGGACCCTGC
>CAZRND010000258.1:0-8114 GCA_964601345.1 uncultured Acidobacteriota bacterium
CAAAGGGAAGACGGAGAAGATCGCCTGCCGGTCGGCGTAATTGAAGAATCCGGTCCACCACCGCATCCCCACCAGATACCACTTGTATCGGGGGTTGAGAGAGGCCATGAGCTTGGCCATTATCCTCTTTACCGTTAAGACAAGTAAATTAACTTGCCGGGCGCACGACGCAGTTCGTAAAATCAGTGACGATTGACGATGCTTCCCCTCATTCTGCTGCTCCTGGCGTTCGCGGGTCCGCTGGCCGGCCAAAAGAAGCCGACGGACGACACCAGCAATCCGGCGTATGCCTCGATCACGGTTGTTCTCACGGCCGATTCGAGCGGCAAGCCGGCCCGGCCCGCCGGCTTTAACCATCCGGGGGTTCTGCTGAATCGCGCCCAGCTCGCTGAGATCAAGAAGCGCGTTGCGGCAGGCGCCGAGCCGCAAAAGTCGGCTTTTGAAGCCTTGAAAACCAGCAAGCTCGGCGCGCTCGATTATTCTCCAACGCCGCGAGAGACCGTCGAGTGCGGGTCCAACTCCCGCCCCGATTTCGGCTGCAAGAATGAACAGGCCGACAGCGAAGCGGCTTATGCTCAAGCGCTGCTGTGGTCGATCACTGGGAGCAAGACGTACGCGGCGAACGCCATCAAGATCATGAATGCATGGTCCAGCACGCTGACGGGCGGACACACCAACAACAACGGTCCCGTCCAGGCCTCTTGGACCGGCGACGTGTGGCCGCGTGCCGCGGAGATCATCCGCTACAGTGACGCCGGCTGGTTGGAAGCCGATATTGCGAAGTTCCAGAACATGCTGCGCACGCAGTATCTGCCGTCCCTGGTTCGAGGGACCTGTGAGAACGGAAAAAAGGAACTCACGTTGAGGGAAGCGCTAATCCATATCTGCGTTTTCCTGGACGACCGCGCCGTCTTCGATCATGGCGTGAAGATGTGGCGCGGCCGCGCCCCGGCTTACATCTATCTCCAGAGCGACGGACCGAAGCCCGTCGAGCCGCCCGGTTGCGGCATGGCCATTTGGGGCAACAAAGGAATCGCGCCGGAATTCGTCGAAGGCCTGTTGCAGGAGACCTACCGCGACTCACAGCACGCCGCGCTCGGATTTGCCGGCATGGTGGATGCAGCCGAGACGGCGCGCCTACAAGGCCTCGACCTGTACGCCGAGCAGGGCAAACGCATCATGGCGGCGATGGAGTTTCAGGCGCAGTACCTTCCGCCCAATAGCGCTGCTCCTCCAACGCACCTGGAGTTCAATCTGCATCCTACGTGGGAGATCGCTTATAACCATTTTCACGACCGCATGGGCTTTGCGCTGCCGAAGATGGCCGCGGTGCTTCCAGGCAACCGGCCCACTGGCGTCAACCATCACATGAATTGGGAGACCTTGACCCATGGCGGACTGGGCGCCATCGGCGTTCCTCCCATAAAAGCGGTAAGGTAAGGATCATGAATCGAAGAAACTTCATCACGACGAGCGCCCTGGCTTTTGCGGCCCTGTCCCATGCACAAACAAAGAAACGCGCCACGCTGAAGGTCTCTCTGAACGCTTACTCCTTCAACAAGCTTCTCAACGACGCGATCCGCGGACGCGGCGAGGGCGTCACGCTGCTGCAGCTCGTGGATTTCGCGGCGAAGACGGGGTTTGACGGGATCGATCCGACCGCATACTTCTTTCCCGGATATCCGAAAGTTCCGGGGGACGCTTACATTGACTCCCTCAAGAAGCGCGCCGCCGACGCCGGTCTCGGCATCAGCGGCACGGGCGTGCGCAACAACTTCACTACGGCTGACGAGGCCGTGCGGAAAGAAGGCGTGCAGCACATCAAGGAGTTCGTGGAAGTCGCCGCGAGGTTGGGAGCGCCGGTGATCCGTGTATTTGCCGACACGCAGATGCGAGCCGAGACCTGGCAATCGGTCTCGAAGGGCGCCGCGCGGGCGCAAGTGCAGGGGTGGATCGCCGGCCATCTGAAGGAGTGCGCCGATCACGGCAAGAAGTTCGGTGTTCGCATCGGCGTGCAGAACCATGGCGACTTTCTCAAGACCGGCGCAGAATTGATGGCTTTGATCCAAGCGGTGAACTCGCCCTGGTGCGGTCCCATCGTGGACACCGGATATTTCCGGACCGAGGATCCCTACGCCGACATCGCCCTGGTCGCGCCGCGCGCACTCAACTGGCAGATCAAGCAGAGTCCCATGGGCGAGGAGAGTGAAGTTCCCACCGATCTGAAGCGGCTTATAACCATTGTCCGCAAGTCGGGATACAGCGGCTACCTGCCGATCGAAACTCTCTCGCCGCGCGGAAAGCCCTACGATCCGTACGCCGTGGTCCCCGAGTTCCTGAAACAGGTGCGGGAGGCACTCGCTCAAACAGCATGACGAAAAATACTTTGATTCTCGCTCTTTGTCTCTGCCTTTGCGCGAGCGTTTTCGCCAAGCAAGCCCCTTCACGCGACCAGCGCATGGTGTCGCAGCTCAGCCTGACCGCCGACCAGAAGGCCAAGCTCGATCCGATTCTGGACGATGCCAACAAGAAGTTGCGTTCGCTGCGAGCCGACACTGCTTTGAACGCCGCGGACAAGAAGGCCAAGTCGGAGGAAGTCCGCAAGGACACCGATACGAAGATGAAAACCATCCTTACCGGCGACCAGTGGAAGAAGCTGCAGGATATGCGCAGCGAGGGCAAAAAGAGCGGGAGTAAGAAGAAGAGCTAGCTTCCGAGCCGCCTGCACAACACTACGGAAACGTCTTTCGGCAGCGAGCTGCGGCTCTTGATCCGCAAGAGAGCTTCGAACGAGGGCAATTCTCCCTGTTGGGATCCCAGCATCGATCGCAAATGGGCCAGCGCTTGTTCGTCGGCCAGAAAATCTCCGCCCGCGTTTGCGGCGCTGCCCCCAGTGGCCGATAGGATCAACACTCTGCCCGTCTCGCCCAGATTGGGCAGCAGCGCGACCGTGCAGTAGCCTTCGCGGGGATCACCCGGCCCGTTAGGGATCTTCACCTGGCTCGGGGCATCGGGCTTCTCACGAGTGTCCACGGGATAGTAGATTCCCAACTTGTCCTGGAAAGCCCAGCGGATTCCGAGCCGGCTCTGAAAAGGTTCCATCCACGGATTCGCGCTGGCGTTGCCGAGCAGGATCACGTTGTCGCTCTTGAGTCCTCGAAACGTGTAGTCGCGGGAGAAATACACTGTGGTTTGTGATTGGAGCGGTCCCGCGGCCTGGAAGAGCCGCCACAGCAGGTGCGCGCTGGAATAGGAGGAGTGCCGACGGGTAACGAGTGCCTCGGCCTGGGTCGGGTCCAGCTTGCCGCTCGAAGAAGGCTCGCTCAGCTTACGAAGATAGCTGCGGTCGAAATACTCGCTCAAGCTGACGGGCCGTCCGGTCAGCTCCTGATAAAGGCCGACCGTGGCGTCATCGAGGACAATGTCGGTCGGTAGCCCTGGCTTGAAGAGCTGCGACCAGAAGGCGCGCACTGCGGGCTTGTCCGATGACTCGCTCGCTGCCCGGCTGCCCTGCAATCGAACGAACAGCAGCCATGCTGTGGAGGCAGCGAACAATATCGCCAACGCGGCAATGACACGCATTCCCCAGTCGGTGGGCGGCGGCGGTAAAGTATCCCCTGCCGGCCGCAAGCAGAACACAGGAGCATAGTTGCCCTTAGGGATTTCGATAATCCACTCTTCGTCGCGGCCGTCGCCCGCAAAGTACTGTTCGAGCCGCTTGCGCAATTGGGAGGCGTGAACCCGAACGATGTTGTCGATGGTGGTGTCGTAATCGGGAGGACGTCCGAAGACCTTGTGGCCCACCTCGGGCTCATGAATCTCGGCGGCCTCGTCATCGAGTACGCGGTTGCACAGATAGAGCAGCAGGTCTCGCAGGCGCGCCGACTTGCCGAAATACCGGCTGGCAGCCACCCGTTCCACTAGTTGCTTTCGGGCGTCCTTGAGCTGCGGCCCCTCCACCGTCTTCAGCATTGCCCCCAATTGTAGCACCCCTCATAACCGGGTCTTTACGCGCCTCTTTACAGTGAATTCACTGCGTACGACTGGCCGGACGCGTCTAGGGTAAACTTGGGCGAGACTGGGGGTAGTGAATGCCGCTCAAGAACTTTGGTCTTTCTTTCCTGGCACTTGTGCTGGCGGCTATGTCGTGCGGCGCAGAGGACGCCAAGCGGCCGCGTGTACCTGGCGACGCCCATATGGCGATCTACGTCAGCGATCTCCAGGCGGCTCGAGTCTTCTACAAGGATTTCCTCGGCTATGCGGAGCCTTACGCCCTGAAGGCCAAGGATAGCGACCGGGACCGGATCGCGTTCATCAAGATCAACGAAGATCAGTACCTGGAGCTCTTCGCCGAAAAGCCCCGCGAGGAAGGCCTGCAACTCAACCACATCTCCTTCTCCACCGACGATGCCGCAGCCATGCGCCTTTATCTCGCCTCTCGCGGAGTGAAGGTCCCCGAAAAGGTGGGCAAAGGGCAAATCGGCAATTCCAACTTCAATATCAACGATCCGGACGGGAATATTGTGGAGATTGTCCAATACGAGCGCGACGGCTGGACCCGCCGCGAGACAGGGAAGTTCATTCCCGATACGCGGATCTCGACCGAGATGGCGCACATGGGAGTGGTCATCGGCTCCCTGAGCGCCGCCATGAAGTTCTATGGAGACATCCTGGGCTTTGAAGACATCTGGCGCGGACCGCCGAATGCCCAAACGTTGAGTTGGGTAAACATGAGAGTGCCCGACGGCACGAACTATCTGGAGTTCATGCTCTACAGTCCTGCGAAGCCAGTGGATACCAAGGCCCAGAAGGGCACCAAGAATCACATTTGCCTGTTCGTTCCGGACATTGAGAGAGCCGTGGCGATTCTCGAGTCGCGGCGGGTCAAAACAGGCTACAGCAGGCCAATGGAAATCAGGGTCGGACAGAATGGCAAGCGGCAAGTCAACCTATACGATCCGGACGAAACGAGGGTCGAGTTGATGGAACCGAATACGTTGAGTGGCAAGCCGGTGCCTTCCTCAAGGGCGCCCGCGCCGATGCCTTAGAGCGAGGAGGGGGATATGCGAATCAAGTCTGTTGTTCTGCTGCTGGTCCTCTATGCCGGCATCGCTGCCGGTCAGTCGCCCACAGCGACCCTTGTAGGCCGGGTTGTGGATGCGTCGCGCTCGGTGATTCCCGGTGTAGCGATCGAGATTCGGGCGGTGGATACCAACCAGGTCCGGACAGCGCAATCGCAGGAGGGCGGCGAATACACGATCACCAGTCTGCCGCCGGGGATTTACGAGGTCCGCTTCCAGAAGGACGGATTCAAGCCCCTTCGCGAGAGCAAACTGGAATTACAGGCCGGTCAGACGGCCCGCCTCGACGCGCAGCTCGAGATCGGCGCGATCTCCGAAAGGATCGAAGTGGTGGCCACCGCGCCCGTCCTGAACACCGAGACTTCGTCACGCGGCGATGTGATCGCGCCTAAAGAAATCGCGGAAATGCCGCTGAACGGCCGCGACTTTAACGACCTGGCCTTCAACGTGGCAGGCGTCCAGCCCGCCGAACAGAGCGCCAAGGGATCTCCCTACGTCGTGAATGGAGCGCGCGCCGATGCCAGCAACGTTCTGATTGACGGGATCAACGACCAGACGCCACGTGACGCCAGCGCTCAAGCGCGGCCGCCGCTCGACTCCCTCCAGGAATTCAAGATGCTCACCTCCGGATACTCCGCCGAGTACGGGCGGCTCGCCGGCGGCGTCATTACCATGGTTCTGAAGAGCGGGTCGAACCAGTTGCATGGGTCCCTCTTCGAGTACGTGCGGAACGACATGTTCGACGCCCGCAACTTCTTCGACATCGGCAAGAGCGAGTTGCGCCGCAACCAGTTTGGAGGAACGCTGAGCGGTCCTGTGACCATTCCCAGGCTCTACAACGGACATGACCGGACGTTCTTCTTGGTCAGTTGGGAGAGCTACCGCCAGGTCCAAGGCACCAACCAGCTCGGAGTCGTGCCGACGGCCCTCGAGAAGTCCGGAGTCTTCGCCGTGCCCATCAAGGACCCTCTTCTCTCCGGCACCTGTTCCGCGACGGTCAAGACCGCTTGTTTTGCCAATAACACCATCCCCGCGGCGAGGCTCGACGCCATCGGCGGCAGGCTGATGGCTTATTTCCCGCTTCCCAATCTCGTGGGGCCCAACAACTTCATCGCCAACGCCGTGAACGGCGACAACTGGGACAACTTTCTCTTCAAAGTGGATCAGCGCGTGAACGCGCAGAACAACTTTTCGGTTCGCGCGCTCATCCGTTGGGGGACATCCACCAACCCGTTCTCCGGGACCGGACTGGGCCAGTTCGGCGCTACCACGGACAGCACGCAGGAGCTCTATGGAATCTCCGATACTCACGTCTTCACACCCGCGCTCGTCAATGAATTCCATCTCGGTGTGACGCGCACCGTAAGCGGGGAAGTCAGTTGGCACGCCGGGACGAACTTTGCGCAGCAACTCGGCATCCCCGGCACGACGACGGATCCGAAGCTCGAAGCATTTCCAAAATTCAGCATCACCGGGTTCGAGACGATCGGCGACAGCACGTCCAACCCGATCCGCTACACGGTCACGAATTACGACCTGAATGACTTCGCCGTTTGGAACAAGGGGAAGCATCTGATTAAATTTGGCGGCAGCATGCTTCGCACGCAGTACTATCAGCCGACCAACTCGAATTTCAACGGTACGTTTACCTACAACGGCAAGTCGTCGAACCACGCCATCGCCGATGTGCTCCTCGGTTACCCGAGCAGCACTTCGCGCAAGATCGGCACGGTAACGAACCATATCCTTCAGAACATCTATGGGGCGTTTGTACAGGACGATTACAAGATCCGGCCGAACCTGACTTTGAATCTCGGCCTGCGCTACGAGATTCTCGGCCAGCCGTACGAAAAGGACGGGCTGGAGACGAGCTACGTGCCCTCGCTCGGCAAGGCGATCATCGGCAGCGCCGCGACCGTCCCGAATCTGGCGGCCGTCACCGCCAGCGCCGGACTCACCGGTTCGATCGGCGTCGCCAGCGATTATGGACTGCCGCTTGGTCTCGTCTACACCAACCATGACAATTTCGCGCCACGCGTGGGTTTTGCCTGGCGTCCCTTCGGCGACAACCGGACGGTGGTTCGAAGCGGCTATGGAGTCTTCTACACCGGCTCGAGGTTGAGCGCGATGCGCACCGACATCACCGGCGGATTTCCCTTCTCGATCAGCCAGTCGTTCACCAGCGTGTCCGGCAATCCCAACGCCTTGACCAGCGGCAATCCCTTCCCGGACGCGCTGGCCAAAGTGACGGGAGTCACCACCACCGCGGGATACGAAGTGCATCCGCCATCGCCCTATCTGCAGAGCTGGAACCTGACCGTCGAGCGGGATGTGTATCGCGGCGTGGTTGTGGAAGCGGGCTATACCGGATCGAAAGGAACGCACCTGGGCCGCAAGTACGATGTCAATCAGGCGATTCGGACCGCAAGCGGTTCGACGCGCCTTTATCCCGGCTTCACCGACATCGAGTATTACGCCTTCGGTTTTAACTCCAGCTACGAGGCGGGGACGCTGACGGTGCGCAAACGCGCGCAACGCGGCCTCTTCTTCCGCGCGAACTACACGTTCGGGAAATCCATCGACGAGAACTCGGGCTTCAACTACGCCGGCGCCGGCGGATACCAGGGCGCTCAGAACAGCCAGGCGCCCTTCGCCGAGCGCGGCCGCTCGGACTACGACATCCGGCATGTCTTCAGCATGAACTTCGCGGTGCAATCGCCCTTTCGCCGGAGTATCCTGACGCGCGGATGGCAGCTCGCGGGAACGGGCGGGATCTATAGCGGCCAGCCTCTGACGCCGCAACTCTCCGGCCCGAATTCCGATCTCGGGCTCGCCACGCGTCCCGACCGCCTCTCGAACGGCTCGCTCGCTAAGCCTTCGAAGGACGCCTGGTTCGATGTAGCCGCCTTCCCTACCGTTGCGGACAGCGCCTTCCGGTTTGGAAACTCCGGCCGCGGTATCCTGAACGGACCGGGTTCGGTAGCCGTACACCTTTCGCTCTCCCGCGAGTTTTACTTCCGCGAGCGCAATCGC
>CAZRND010000259.1:0-5886 GCA_964601345.1 uncultured Acidobacteriota bacterium
TGATGCGCCCACACCGGCTTGCCGGTCGTCGCGTTTTAACAAGTAACGAACTCGTCGTCGCCGCGCTGCTCCTGTGTATAGATCAGGTCGCCGAGCACCGCGAAGGAAGACCAGCCTGGCCCGATCGGCCGACGCCACAGTTCAACGGGCGGTGACGCGGACCAGTCGGTGTTAATCCGCGTGCCCGATATGACGCCGTCGCGACGGGGTCCGCGATATCCAGGCCACTCAGCGATCGCCGCCGCTTTGAGGAGCGCGGGTTTTGCGACAGGAGTCGCAACGGGGGTTGGAACAGGAGTCACCACGGACGGAACGAGAGGAAGCCCCGAGAGGTGACCGTCCGCTTGCGCCAGAAGCTTTTCCTCGGAAGTCGGCGCCCAACGCCAAGCAAAATCCCCTGTCATCCTGCCGTTAATGCCATTGGACCGCAGGAGGGTCCATGCTCCCGTTGCCAGCAAAATCGTCGCGACCATGGTCGCGCGGCGGAGTTGATCCGAGAGGCGCGGCGCAAACATCGCCCAGACAGCGAAGGCCATGGCCAGAGGCGGGACGCAGTAAAAGTAGAACCCCACGCCCCTTCCACTCGCGGCAATCGACTTGCTGATGAGACGCGAGGTCACGAGCACCGCAACGATCATCAGGACCGGGGCGCCCCAGCGTTCGGGCCAAGGTACGCGCCCGAAAAATACCCACCAAACGACAATCGCAAGTGAACCGAAGACCCCACCTAGTGCGGCGACCATAATGGCCTCGGGCCAGAGCCGGGGCACGACAAACCAGAGCAGTCCCATCACCAGGGCAAACACGCCGAGCCACAGCCGCAGCGGCTTTTGATCTTGAATCATTACTTGGTCCCCCTAATGGACCATACGAAGGGGACTCGAGGATTGTTTCGTCAGAATTGCTTAGCCGACCGCCAACGTGTCCGGACTGAGAGTCGCTTCGCTCTTCTTCCGGAACGCGATGTTGGCCAAGTGCGGCGCGCAGACGGCCGTATGTCCGACCTCCACGGGCGCGTTCGGCTGCTTCCGGCTCTTGACGCATTCCAGAAAATTGGCGACGTGGGCTTGCGTCGAGATCGGTCCCTTAAATTCGTAGACGGGCGTCGGGTGCTTCTGCCAGGGTTCCTCATGGATTCGGAAGCCGTCGTTGTCGAGAATCATGGTCCCGCGATCGCCGTGCAGGAAGATCGTCCAGCCGTTTTGATAAGCGTTGTTGTAGTTCAGCGTCCAGGTGGCCATCATTCCGCCATAGTCGTAACTGGCGGCAAACAGGTCGGGGGTTTCCGCGCCCGTCATCCCGCCGATGATTCCCTGGCACACCGCCGAGCGCGGCGTGCCCGCGGCGGTGAACCACTGCACTACGTCCATCAGGTGCGTGCCCTGGTCGGTCATGTTGCCGCCGGAGTAGTCCCAGAAGTAACGCCAGTAGCGGAAGCGTTTCGGCTCCAGCGGAACCTGTCGCGCGCTTCCCAGGAATCGTTCCCAGTCGAGTTTTCCCGGCAGCGGAGAATTATTGAGCGGCTTGGAGACGTTCCAGAACCACTGCACGCGCGCCAGATAGATCTTGCCCAGCAAACCTTCCTGCACCAACCGCTGAGCCGCCAGCACCGAGGGAGAACTGCGCCGTTGCATCCCGATCTGCACGATTTGTTTGGTCGCGCGGACGGCCTTGATCATGCGATTGCCTTCGTCGATCGAGTGCGACATCGGTTTTTCCAGATAGACATCCTTGCCCGCGCGGAGCGCTTCGAAAAGCATCGGCGCGTGGTGGTGATCGGGCGTAGCGATGAGGACGGCGTCAATGTCCTTTCGCGCCAGGAGCTCCCGGTAGTCCGCGTAGGGGGATGCGCCCTCACCCGCCGCTTTCAAGCCGGCGGCCAAGTTGGGTTCGTACACGTCGGACACCGCGACGCATTGCGCGCCCAGTTCTTTGAAGTCTCCGGTAACGCCGCGCCCGCGGCCGCCTGCTCCGATGAGTCCGAAGACGACCCGATCGTTCGCTCCAAGAGCCGAAGCGGGAAGAATCAGCGGGGCCGCCGCTGCTACTTTGAGAAAATCACGCCGGTGGGATTTCATCGTCCAACTCCTTTGCAGGAAGTATACTCCATTCGATGCGGCGATCCGTTCTGTGCCTCGCTCTGGCGCTCGGCCTTTGCGCCTGCGGAAGGAAGAGCGAACGGTTCGCCCCGCTCGCGCCCGCCGAAGCCCTGAAGACCTTTCATCTCAGCGAGGATTTTCACGTCGAACTGTTTGCGAGTGAGCCGGACGTTGTCGATCCCGTGGAGATCGTCTTCGCTGAAAACGGGCGCGCTTACGTCGCCGAGATGCTGGATTATCCGGAAGATCCTCCGCCCGGAAAGCCGGCCAGATCGCGCATCCGGATGCTCGAGACAGAGGACGGAAAGATCAAACGCAGCGTCATCTTCGCCGAGCACCTGCTGGAAGTGAGCAGCATGATGCCCTGGAAGGGCGGCTTGCTGGTGACGGCCGCGCCGGACATCCTGTTCTTAAAGGATACCGACGGCGACGGCCGAGCCGACGTTCGACAGGTGCTTTACACCGGCTTTCCTCTGGTGAATCCGGAAGGCCGAATTACAAATCTTCGCTACGGCATCGACAATTGGATTTACGCCGCCAACAACGGCAGCGACGGCCGCATCAGCGCGCCCGATCATCCGGAGCGGCCGCCGGTGTTGGTGCGCGGCGCAGATTTCCGTTTCCATCCCGGCCGCGGATTGGCTGAGCCGGCATCCGGACCCGCGCAATTCGGCATGACCTTCGACGACTGGGGCAACCGCTTCATCACGCACAACACGGTGCACCTGCGCCACGTCGTCGCGCCCATGGAATATCTTGCCCATGCGCCGTTTCTGCAAGTGCGAGCCGTGGCTCAGGATATTTCCGATCACGGACGACCCAACGTCCGGATGTTTCCGCTCACGCAAGCGCAGCACTGGCGCGTGGAGCGGACCAAGCTTCGTCAGCAGCGTTACGACGAGCAGCATAGCGGGCGCCAGGAGTTCGCCGCCGGATATATCACCGCGGCCACCGGCAGCACCGTGTATAACGGCGACGTGTTTCCACGCGAATATTGGGGCTCCGTATTCACGGCCGACGTCAGCGGGAACCTGGTGCACCGCGACATCCTGAAGGCAGACGGCGTCACCTTTTCGGCGAGCCGGGCTCGCGAGAACGTGGAGTTTCTCGCTTCGACCGATCCGTGGTTTCGTCCTTGCGGATTTTCCAACGCTCCCGACGGCAATCTGTACATGCCGGACATTTACCGGGAATTTATCGAGACACCCGAATCCATTCCCGAGGCTCTCAAGAAGGACCTGAATTTCTGGAGCGGCGACACGCTCGGTCGCATCTACCGGATCGTGCCCAACCATCCGTTGAAGACGCGGGATCTCAAACCCGGCCTGGGAGCGATGGAGGGCGTGGCGCTGGCGCAACAACTCACCAGCACGAACGGCTGGCACCGTTTCACGGCGCAGCGGCTGATCGTGGAGCGTCAGGACAAGTCCGCCGTCCCGGCGCTTCTCGAGGTCGCGAAGAGCGATTATCCCCAGGCGCGGTTGCACGCCCTGTGGACGCTGGAAGGCCTTAGCGCGCTTTCCCCCGCCCTGGTGACCGGCGCGTTGCGCGATCGCGATCCGCACATCCGCGAAAACGCGCTGCGACTGGCCGAGCCGTGGCTGGCGCAGCCCGCGATGCAAGCGGCCGTCCTGCGACTGGCATCCGATTCCGAGCCGCGCGTGCAGTTTCAACTCGCTTTCACGCTGGGCCGCGCGCCGAAGAGTCCGCGCGCGCTCGATGCCCTGGTGGCCATTGCCGCGCAACATAGCTCCGACGAATGGTTCCAAACCGCCGTGCTCGCTTCCGCGCACGATTTCCCCTGGGAATTCCTCACACGTTTCCGCGCCGGACACGGCGATCGAGTCCCGCCGGAATTGCTCGGGGCGACGGCCGCGATCATCGGCGCTCGCCAGCAGCCGCAAGAAATCGCCGGCTTGTTGCTTCTGGCGGCGAAGTCCGAAAAGCCCGAGTTGGCTCTGGTTGGACTCCGGCGCGGCCTGAAGCTGGTCAATGCGCAGCGACTGCGCGCGCCGGAAGCGGTCCGCGCGCTCGAAGCGTCGCTCGCCAACCAGTCCGACGCCGTGCAGCAGGCGGCTTGGGAAGTGGCGGCTTATTTCGATCTGGCCGAACTGGCGCAGCGGGCGACCGCCACTGCGCTCGATGAAAAAGCGCCGCCGGCTAAGCGCGCCGTCTCGCTTCGCGCGCTGCGCGGAGCGGGCTACGTCCGCGCGTCGCCAGTCCTGCTCAAGATTTTGAACGGGCGAGAGACGGTGGAGTTGCAAACGGCCGCGCTCGAAACATTGGCGATCTTCGACGAGCCGGACGTGGCTCGCGCCCTGCTCGCCAACTGGCAGGCCTACAGCCCCGCCGCGCGCACGACGGCCGTACAGGCGCTGTTGAGCCGCCGCGATCGCGCGCCGGCTCTGCTGGATGCGATCGAGCAAGGCCGGGTCGAGCGGTCCGGGCTCGACGCCGCCGCACGGGCGCGCCTGCTCGATCATCCCGACCCGGCCGTTTCGGATCGCGCGCGGCGCGTATTTCGAAGCGACGCCGGCGATCGCGCCAAGGTCGTAACGGCTTACTCCGACGTGTTGGATATGAAAGGCGAGCCGTCGCGAGGGCAAAAAGTGTTTCAGGACCAGTGCGCGCGCTGTCACATGCCCCGGCGCTTGGGCGGCCAGCGCGTGGGTCCCGACCTCTCCGGAATCAATAACAAGAGCAAGGCCGAGCTGCTGAACTCCATCCTGAATCCCAGCTATGCCATCGAAGACCGCTTCGTGAATTACATCGTCACCACCAAGGACGGACAGATTCACGACGGAATTCTGGCCAACGAAACGCCGGGATCGATCACTCTGCGAGGCGGACTGGAAGCGGGCGACGAAACCATTTTGCGGAAAAACATCGCCGAGATTCGCGCTTCGAAGATCTCGCTGATGCCCGACGATTTGGAAAAAATCGGCAAACAGGGCCTGGCGGACTTGATTGCCTACCTGCGCGGCGGACTATAGCTTCAGCTTCAGCACGCGCACGGCGTTGCGATACAGAATCTTCTCCACGATTTGCTGATTCGGCGCGAGGCGGCGAATCGCGGCCAGGCAGTGGCTGCCCTGGCAACGATCGCTCGCGATGTCGTGATCGTCGCAATCGCTGCCCCATAGCAGCTTGTTCTGATGGCGCTCGAGAAACCGGCGGGCGTGATCTTCGTCGCGCAGCAACGCGTTCAGTCCCGAGCCGGCCGAGAGATCGCCGTACATATTGGCGTGCTCCGACAGCAAGCGGTCCGAGATGCCGCCGGGAACGACTTTCCCTTTGGGATACATCTCGGTCTGCTCCACGTCTCGATGGATATTCGCCCACCAGGTCTGGGCATGTCCGATGAAGGAGACAGTGGGATATTTCTTCAGCACGCGGTCGAACCTCTCGATTCCCGTGTTGTAAACGGCGTGCTGGAAATGCATCAGCACGGGCACGCGATGTTCCCGCGCCAGTTCCGCGACCATCTCGATGGCTTGCGAGTCGCACTCGACCTTGAATTTCTGTTCGCCGATGCCGATGGCGCCGCGCTTGAGATACTTTTCGATCTCTCGCCGCGCTTCCGGAAGGGTCGGCACTTCATTCGAGAAGAACGAGAAAGCGGTCCGATCTCTTTGCGCTAGGTTCACTACGCTCTCGTTGCCGCCGCAACGCGCATCGAGGCCGTACATCGAGCCGGCGGGCAGCAGCACGGTTTGAGTCACGCCCAGCGCTTTTTGGTGCGCGCTCACACCGGCATCGCTTCACTACGAGTACTCGGTGTGTATGT
>CAZRND010000259.1:5896-8050 GCA_964601345.1 uncultured Acidobacteriota bacterium
TTTGGTGCCAGGGGCAGAGGAGGGCTCGACAGTTGCGCCGGCGGAACGGCCACCAGGGCGGCAGAAGCCTTTAGGAACCGGCGACGCGTGAACCTCATCGGTGCCCTCCTCCTACAGAGCAGGATACGCTATGCTAGGGGTAAGTTGGGTATCCGATCCATAGCCGCAGTGGTGTTGTTGGGCGCTGCCGGGGTCCAGTCGCAAAGCGCTCCGAACGCCGCCGTGTTTCAGAAATACTGCGTCGCTTGCCACGATTCCCAAACCAAGTCCGGCGGGCTGGCGCTCGACTCCATCATCGGCAAAGAGATCGGCGCTAACGCCGAGGCCTGGGAAAAAGTTGTGCGCAAGATGCGCGCGCGATACATGCCGCCCGTGGGCCTGCCGCGTCCCGACGAGCGTACTTACAATGCCGTGGTCGCGTCGCTCGCTGCGTCGCTCGACGCCGCGTCGGCGGCCAAGCCGAATCCAGGACGCACCGATACGTTCCGGCGGCTCACGCGCACGGAGTACCGCAACGCCGTCCGCGACCTGCTCGGGGTCGAGGTGGACGCCGCGGCGCTGCTTCCCGCCGACGAATCCTCTTTTGGATTCGAGAGCGCCACGGTCGGCGACTTGTCGCCGACGCTGCTGGAGCGATATCTGACCGCCGCCTCGCGCGTCAGCCGGCTGGCGATCGGCAGTCCGATCCACGCGCCGAACGGCGACACCATCGTTCTGCCCCCCGACATTACGCAGGAGGAGCACGTCGAGGGATTGCCTCTCGGGACGCGCGGCGGAAGGCTTGTTCCCTACACCTTCCCGCTCGACGCCGAATACGAGTTCACGATGCGCCTGACGCGCGATCGCAACGAGCATGTCGAGGGTCTGCGCGAAGCGACCGATGTCGAGCTGCTCCTCGACGACGTTCGCGTCGCCACGTTCACCGTGAAGCCGGCCTCGACGCCCACCGATCACCAGATGGCCGACAAGGACCTGAAGATCCGCGTGCCGGTGAAGGCCGGACCGCATCTGGTCGGCGTGGCGTTTCCCAAGACTACGTCGACTCTTCTCGAAACCGAGCGCCAGCCGTATCAGGTGCATTTCAACAACGATCGACATCCGCGCATTCATCCGGCGCTGTATCAGCTTTCGATCGTCGGGCCGTATCAAGCCAAAGGTCCCGGCGACACGCCAAGCCGCCGCCGGATCTTTGTCTGCTATCCGTCGCAAGCGAGCGAGGAAGATCCCTGCGCGAAGAAGATCGTCGCCAATTTGACGCGCGCGGCCTACCGGCGTCCGATCACCGGACCGGATCTCGCCACGCCGCTGAAGCTCTATCGCGAAGCGCGCGTGCAGGGGAAGGAAAGTTTCGATACCGCCATCGAGATGGCGGTGCGCGCGATCCTGGTCAGCCCGGATTTTCTTTTCCGTGTCGAGCATGATCCGCCGGCGACGGCAACCGCTGCGTACAGGATCAGCGATCTGGAACTAGCCACGCGCCTCTCGTTCTTTCTGTGGAGCAGCATCCCCGACGATGAGCTTCTCGACGCCGCAACGAAAGGGACGCTGCACCAGCCGGCGACGCTCGAAAAACAGATCCGCCGCATGCTCGCCGATCGGCGCTCACGATCGCTGGTGGATAACTTTGCCGGCCAATGGCTTTTTCTCCGCAACCTGGCCTCGGCGACGCCAGACATGCGGCTCTTCGCCGATTTCGACGACAACTTGCGCGAAGCGTTCCGCACCGAGACGGAGATGTTTTTCGAAAGCATCATGCGCGAGGACCGCAGCATCCTCGACCTGCTGCGCGCCGACTACACGTTCCTGAACGAGCGTCTCGCCAAGCATTACGGTGTCCCCAATGTCTACGGCAGCCATTTCCGTCGCGTGAGTTTCAGCAATTCCGGCCCCGATTCCAAAATTCGTGGCGGACTGCTCCGTCATGGCAGCATTCTCACCGTTACGTCTTACGCCAACCGCACGTCGCCGGTGATTCGCGGCAAATGGATCATGTCGAATTTCCTCGGTGTCCCGCCGCCTCCGCCCTTGCCGGCCGTGCCCGCGCTCCAGGAAAAGAGCAGCACCGGACAGGCGCTCTCGATGCCCGCGCGTCTCGCGGCGCATGGCGAAAATCCGGCGTGTTGGGGATGTCATCAACTGTTGGATCCCGTTGGG
>CAZRND010000260.1:0-8043 GCA_964601345.1 uncultured Acidobacteriota bacterium
GCCGGCGGGAAGCGTTCACCCGGGGCGGCGTTTGCCCGTAGACCGCCGAGGCTTGTCCGTCGGCGTAGGTCGGGTTCTCGAAGCTGTCGAGCACTTGCACCTCGTAGAGGCCGAAAAGAAAGATGCCGCTGTTGCTGCGCCCTTGGCTGTCTCCTTTCGGAGGCGCCGGCGTCCGCCACTCGACGTGAAGCTGGCTGCTTCCGAATTCGTCCTTCGTGACAATGTCGCCGGCCCGCGGCTTCACTTCGAAGTAGCCGTCCTTGACGGTCCAGGGCGCCGGGCCGTCTTTGGCGGACTGCCACTTCGAGAGATCGGAGCCGTCAAACAGGACGACAGCGTCGGAGGGCGGTTTTCCGGGCGCGTCGGCGGTGCTGGCCGTGCCCGGTGTGACAACGCGCGGACGCGGGCGCTTGCCGTCGTGCACATGCCACTTTCCGTCGGGCAGCATCGGGGTGTCATCGTACCCGGTGACGGGCTGGCTTTGCTGGGCCAGCAGCAACGCGGCGGCGGCCAGAATCAGAAACAGGAAGCGTGTTCGAGTGGTGAACATCCGGCCATGTTAGGCGGAATTTTGATGCGAGTCAAATGTCATGCGTTTTGTGAAACGGCTGTCTGAGGCCGGCCGTCTATGGGAGTAACACATGCGTACGTTTCTTTCGTTCTGCTTAACTGTTTTGGTGCTGGGGGCTCAGGACAAACCTTTTTCCGTGGATGTGAAAGTGGTGAACGTCTTCGCCACGGTGAGGGACTCGAAGGGCACTGTAGTCCGCAACCTCCGGCAGGAAGATTTCAAGCTCGACGAAGACGGCCGCCCGCAGACCATTAAGTATTTCTCGCAGGAGAGCAACCTGCCGTTGACGCTGGGACTGCTGGTCGACACCAGCATGAGCCAGCGGCGCGTGCTTGCCGATGAGCGTCGCGCCAGCTACCGCTTCCTCGATCAGGTAATGCGCGAGGACAAGGACCTGGCCTTCGTGATCCACTTCGATTTCGATGTGGAGCTCCTGCAGGATCTGACCTCGTCGCGCCAGAAACTACAGGCGGCGCTCGAACTACTCGAGATGCCTCAGCAGCGCCCGCAGTTGAATCGAGGCGGCTCGGGCGGCGGCACAGGTTATCCCGGAGGCGGGCCTGGCGGCCCCGGCGGTCCGCAGCAGCGCCGGCGTGGCGGACGCGGAGGCGGAGGAGGCGGCACGGCGCTCTACGACTCGGTCCTGCTAGCTTCCGACGAGCTGATGCGCAAGCAGACCGGACGGAAGGCGCTCATCGTCCTTTCCGACGGCGTCGACACCGGCAGTATCGAGAGTCTCGAGAACGCCATCGAATCGGCGCAGCGCGCCGATACGCTGGTCTACACGATCCTGTTCTCCGACGAGCAGGCTTATGGCAATTCCGGCGTTTTCAATCCTCGCGGCGGGATGGGACGTCGTGGTGGGGGCGGTGGAGGCGGCATGGGGCGACCCGGCCCCGGCCAGCAGCCGTCGCATGAGAACGGCAAGAAGATCATGGAACATCTGGCCAAGTTTACCGGCGGCGGGTTCTTCGAGGTCTCGAAGAAGCATCCGATTGAAGAGGTCTATCAGCGCATCGAGGAGGAGCTGCGAAACCAGTACAGCCTGGGATATTCTCCCGATCGAGAAGAGAGCGGCTACCACCGGTTGCACGTCACGACGAAACAACGAGGGTTGATCGTTCAGGCCCGCGACGGATACTACACGAGCAGGTAACTGGACATCGGGCCTTGGATTGCCTTAATATCGACTCATGATTTCCAAAGGGGCATTTCTTTTGCTAGCTGCCGCGGTGTCGGTGAATGCCGCGACGAAACCCACAGTGACATACGCGAAGGATGTCGCGCCGATTCTCTTCAAGAATTGCTCGGGCTGCCATCGGCCCGGAGAGAATACGCCGATGTCGCTGCTGAGTTATCAGGATACGCGGCCGTGGGCGAAGGCCATCAAGGATGGGGTGGTAACTCGCAAGAGGCCGCCCTGGTTCGCCGAGCCGAATATCGGGCACTTTGCGAATGACTGGCGCTTGTCGCAGGCCGAAATCGACACGATCGGCAAGTGGGCCGACGCGGGCGCGCCGCAAGGCAATGCTGCAGACATGCCGCCCACGCCGAAGTACACCGAAGGCTGGGTGCTGGGCGAGCCCGACGTCGTGATCCAGATGCCGGCGTCGTATGACGTGCCGGCCGAAGGCGTGATCCCGTACAAGTACTTCACCGCGCCGACCGGATTCACCGAGGACAAATGGATCCGCGGCATTGAGGTACGGCCGGGCAACCGCAAGGTTGTGCATCACATCATTCTGAACTTGCGCGAGCCGGGCACCGGCGGACGTCTGGGCAGCCTCGGCGGCACAGCCCCAGGATTGCAGCCGTCGCTCTATCGCGAGGGTTCGGCGCGCCTGGTGAAGGCGGGCGCCGAAATCCAGTTCCAGATGCACTACACGCCGAACGGAACGGCGGCGAGCGACCGCTCCTACGTCGGCATCTACTTCGCGAAAGAGCCGCCGACGATCGTGGCCAAAAGCACCGGGATCATGAACACGTCCTTCCGGATTCCGCCCGGCGACGGGAACTTTGAGGTGAAGTCCACCTGGACCGCGCCCGAAGACGTGATACTCACCGGCATGATGCCGCACATGCATCTGCGCGGGAAAGATTTCAAGTACACGGTGATCTATCCAGACGGACGAACCGAGGTGCTGCTCAGCGTGCCGCGTTACGATTTCAACTGGCAGCTACACTACACGCTGCAGGATCCGCTGACTGTACCCAAGGGTAGCAAGGTCGAGGTTTCGGCGCACTACGACAACTCTCCGGGCAACAAGTTCAATCCCGACCCGGGGAAGGAAGTGCGCTGGGGCGATCAGACCTTTGAAGAGATGATGATCGGTTATCTCGACTATCAGCCGATAAAGAAGTAGCGAACACAGCCAGATTGCTTCCGACTTTGCGTCCTTTCGGATTGTCCGAAGAGACGTTGACGATCTTCCCGCGCCCGGTCGCGGGATCATGCATCGCCAGCGTGGTCGATCCGCCGCCGTCGAGGTTCAGGGCGTCGGAGACGTCGTAATCGCGAATCAAAACGTCCGCGATCTCGCCGACCGAAGCGTGATCGACGGCGAGAAGCACGAGCGCCGCGCCGTCGCGCGTGATGCCGATGGCCGTCCGCCCGAGGCGTAGGTCATACCAGGAGTTCGTATCGGAGTAATTGCGCGGGCCGCCCGTTGTGAGCTGTCCCGATCCGTAAGTCGGGATGGTCTTCACGCCGGAGGTGACAATCTGCGCCGATCCGGAGACCGTGTTCCAGAGCGAAGCTTTCTCGAGTGTGCTCGAAGTCACCACCGTCGCATGGTTCTTCGCATCGATGTTGATCGCCGGGGCGTTCGGGATTAGGGCGTAGCTTTGCTTCGGCGTTTCAAAAGCGGAGTAGACCTTGCCTTCCGATGCGGCGAGGCCGATCAGGTCGCAGTTCAGATCCTCGGACGGGAAGGGAAGGAAGAAGTGCGCGTTGATGGCCACTTGGGCGTGTTCCTGTTCGAGGAATTCGAGAGTCGTCTGCCGGACGGTCTCCTTCGTGCCGCTCGGAGCGGTCAGCTTGAAATGAATGCCGGGCGCGGTGAGATCGACCTTCACTACATTCACGCGCATCGGGCGCGGCGAAGTATAGGAGTGTTCGGTGTACGTGATCCCGGCGAAGGGATGTTCGGGGACTTGAAGGAGCGCGACAAGCAGGATCAATAAAGGCACATACCAAGTATATGCATGCGACAATAACGTTACAGCCGTGAATTCGCATTTTCAGTTCGGGCAGTTCGAGTTTGACGCCGCCCAACTTGTCTTGCGAAGGGAAGGGAACGTCGTGCGCCTGCAGGCGCAGCCGGCGCGCGTCCTGGCCTGTCTCCTCGAACGGCGCGATCGTGTCGTCTCGCGCGACGAGCTGCGCGAAGCGGTGTGGGGAAACGGAACGTTCGTAGAGTTCGATGCCGGCTTGAACTTCTGCATCGCGCAGATTCGCTCGGCGCTGGGGGACGATGCTGCTTCTCCCCTTTACATCCGCACCGTTCCCAAGCTCGGATATCAATTCGTCGCGCCCGTGGAAAGCCCGAGCCGCCCAGCGCCCCGGAACCGCCTGATCGTAGCCGCGGTGGCGCTGGCGGCTTGTATCCTTGTCGGCTTCGTTGGCGGGTTCGAGTTGCGCTCTCGATGGGCGCCGGGTCCGTTGCCGATCGTTGCCGTGGCCCGCTTCGACAACGAATCGGGAAATCCGGATCTTGCGCCTTTCGCCTTAGGATTGACCGATAACGTGGTCGAGCGCCTGATGAACGCGAGTAATGGCCGCTACACAGTTACCGGCAACGCCAGGATTCTGGCTGCGCCCCGCTCGCAACGCGATCTTCTCGCAATCGCCACTTCTCTGCACGCGAAGTACATCGTCATTGGGCAGGTGAAGCCCGAGGGCCTGATCCTGGCACACTTGATCCGGCTGCCGGAGCAGACGCATCTTTGGGTGAAGCGCTTGAATCACGTACCGGAAGGAGAAATGGCCGGGCAGATTTCCGCCGATTTTTCCGCGCGAGTCGCCGCCGACATCCGCAACGGCTACTCATCGCCGGGTCTGAAGCGCTGATTCGGCGGGACATGCGGTTTCATATCTTTCTCACTTGTACTTTCCAAGGCGCCGGTTTCTCATGGCAGACATGAATAGACGCAACCTGTTAGCTCTCGCTGCAACTGCACTACCTTTGCCTGCGCTGGATACGGCTTCGGCCCCAGTGATCGACGCCTTTCCGGCGCACCAACCTGAACTCGTGCGCGAACTGGTGATCGTCTCGCACTTCGACCTGAAACGGGTCAAAGAGATCGTGGACGCGAGGCCGTCCATGGCGCGAGCTTGCTGGGACTGGGGCTTCGGTGATTGGGAAGACGGACTCGGAGCCGCCTCTCACACCGGCAATCGCCCCATCGCGGAGTACCTGATCTCCAAAGGGGCGCGGCCGACGCTGTTCTCGGCAACGATGCTTGGTCAAATGGACGTCGTGCAGGCCTTCCTCGCGGCGCAGCCGGGGGCGCATCGCATTCGCGGTCCGCACGGCATCACCTTGCTGGCCCACGCAAAGCTCGGCGGCGACCCGGCGCGCAAGGTCTTCGAATACCTGCAGACGCTGGATGGCGCCGGCCCTGATCCGGAAGTCCCTCTCCCAGATGACGACCGCGCCGCGATTCTTGGGAACTACCGGTTCGGTCCCGCATCCAACCAGCAGGTGGACGTGACCGTCGAAAACAAGCAGCTCACCTTCACGCGCCGGGGCACAACGGGCCGGCCGATCTACCACGCGGGGGA
The DNA here is from genome assembly GCA_964601345.1 of uncultured Acidobacteriota bacterium. Classification (GTDB taxonomy): domain Bacteria; phylum Acidobacteriota; class Terriglobia; order JAJPHL01; family JAJPHL01; genus CAZRND01. Next base: position 5,355 of record CAZRND010000260.1, read on the forward strand.
ACACGCCTTCTATCCCGCCGGCGCGCCGGCTGTTCGCATCAAGTTCGCGAAGGACGGAACCAACATGGTCATGACCGTCCACGATCCTGATGTTGTGATGACCGCCAGACGCCGCTTGGAGTGAGATACAGTAGTAGCCAAGAATGTTCCGCTATCGCCCTGCGTGCCTCGGCATCCTGCTGGCTTGCGGAACTGCGTTCGGTCAACGCTTGGCAGGCGAGATCCACTTGCAGGTGAAGGACGCCGCCGGCGCCGCGCTCGAAGCGGCCGGAACTCTGCGCAGCCTCGCTACGGGAGTAAGCAGGCGCTTCGAGACCGATGCACAGGGCGCATACGTTTTTCGAGCACTGCCCTTCGGACCATATCGGATCACTGCCGAGAAGGCCGGCTTCGCTACGTCGAGCATCCTGGTGGAGGTCCGCACGGAAACGCCGCTCCAGCAGGATGTAACGCTCGGCGTGGCGCCGATTGAAACCACGGTAACAGTGAGAGAAGCCGATACGCTCACAGATTCACGCAGCCCGACTGCGACTCGCTATCTCGGCGCGGATGCGCTGGACCATCGCGCCGGGTCGAGTCCCGGCCACTCCGTCGCCGACCTGGCGAATACCCAGCCGGGATGGCTGCTCGAAGCGAACGGCGTTCTGCATCCGCGCGGCTCGGAGTACCAGGTGCAATACGTCATCGACGGCATCCCGCTCTACGACAACCGCTCGCCGGCGTTTGCGCAGTCGCTGGGCGTGGACGAATTCGAGTCTATGAACATTCGCACCGCCGGTTATCCAGCCGAGTTCGGACGCAAGCTTGGCGGCGTCATCGAAGTGGCTACGTCACACGACGCTCCGCCCGGATGGCATGGACGCTTCAATGTGCAGGGAGGCAGCTTCGCGCAGATGAGCTCGTTCTCATCGGTCGAGTATGCGCGCGGCCGCAACGCCTTTGCGCTGAGCGGCGAAGGCATGACGACGGACCGTTACCTCGATCCGCCGGTCCTGGAGAATTACACCAACCACGGATCCGGGGCGGGTTTCGCCGTGCGTTTCGCTCGCAACTGGTCGATCCACGATTCTACGCGGGTTTACTTCAACAGCCGCCGCTTCGGTTTCCTCGTCCCGAACGAGCAACTCCAGGAAGCCGCGGGACAGCGCCAGGATCGCAACGCGGGTGAGACGCTGGGGCAGGTCTCGCACACGCACCTGTTCTCGCCTCACGTGCTCGCGCAGGTGCGGATGATGGTGCGCGATACGTCGGCGAGGCTCTGGTCGAATCCGTTCTCAACGCCGATCGCGCCCCTGCAGGATCGCGGATTCCGCGAGACCTACGTGGGCGGCAGCGTTGCAGTTCACCAGGGACGCCACGAAATCAAGGCCGGCGGCGAGGCCCTGTTCAGCGCCATCCGCGAGGATTTTTCGTATCACATTGTCACGTACCGCGTGAATCCGGGAAATGTCCGCGTCTTCGATAGCGACTTGCCGCGCGATTTCCTGTTCCACCGACGTGGTGACGGTCGCGACCAAGCCGCGTTCGTCCAGGACTCGTGGCACGCCGGCAATTTCACGCTCAACGCCGGGCTGCGCTTCGATCATTACCGCCTGGCGCAGAACGAATCGGCGTGGAGCCCGCGTCTAGGCGCGGCCTACGCCTTTCCACGCGCGGGTTTGGTGATTCGCGCGGCTTACGACCGCGTCTTTCAGGTTCCCGCGACGGAAAACGTACTGCTCGCCAGCACCGACCTTGCGGCCAGCCTCGGCGGCGGGGCTTTTTTACCGCTCCGGCCGGGGCGGGGCAACTTCGTCGAAGCGGGATTTACGAAGAGCTGGTTCGGACATCTGCGCATCGACGGCACATGGTATCGGCGCCGCGTCGACAACTTCGCCGACGACAGTTTATTGCTGAATACCGGCGTCAGCTTTCCGATCGCGTTCCAACAAGCCGAGATCCACGGTTATGAAGCGAAGATCGAAGTACCGGCCTGGGGTCCGTTCGGCGTGTTCGTGAGCTACTCGAACATGAATGGAACCGGGACGCTTCCGGTCGCCGGCGGCTTGTTCCTCGGCGACAACGCGGGGGACCTGGTAAACAGCCGCGGCACAGCTCCGATCACGCAGGACCAGCGGAACACGCTCCGCTCGCGTTTCCAGTTCCAGCCGCACCGGCGCGTGTGGTTCGCGCTCGGCGGAGCGTACAACAGCGGGTTGCCGTTTGAAATCGACGGGCCCACCAACCGCGCGTTCATCGTTGCGCAGTATGGACCGCAGATCATCAGCAAGGTGAATTTCGATCGCGGCAGGGTGCGTCCTTCCGCAACGATCGATACATCGATGGGGATTGAGTTGTTGCCGCCCGAGAAGACCCGCCTGACGCTTCAAGCCGACGTCTTTAATCTGGGCGACCGCTTGAACCTCATCAACTTCGCCGGCGTACTCTCCGGCACCGCGCTCGACGCCGGGCGCAGCTTTGCGCTGCGCCTCAAAGCGTCGTTCTGAAGCTTACTTCGGCTGAGGGATGATCCGCAGGTACGGACGCGGCGATTTCCAGCCGTTGGGATACTTCTTCTTGGCGTCGTCGTCCGACACAGACGGCAGGATGATGACGTCGCCGCCGCTCTTCCAGTTCACCGGCGTCGCGACCTTGTGCTTGGCCGTGAGCTGGATGGAATCCACCACGCGCAGCACTTCGTCGAAGTTGC
>CAZRND010000261.1:0-8042 GCA_964601345.1 uncultured Acidobacteriota bacterium
TTCGCTGGCGTTGCGGGTGATGGCCATCTCTTCGGGATCGCATCCAAACGCCCCGGCGAGGCGCCGCCGCACGACTTCGATCTGCGGCTCGAGGATTTGCTGCATGTGGTAGACGGGGGCCTGGTTCGAGTACTCGAGGTAGCGGCGCATGGCTTCTTGGACGACGCGCGGCGACGGGCTGACGCCGCCGTTATTCAGGTTGATGTAGGTGCGATCGAGCGTGAAAGCGTTCTGCGCCTCGAGCCAGAAATCCTCATCGGCCGCCGTCTTGTCAGGCGCGACGCCCGCGACGGATCGAACCGCGGCCTCTAAACGCTCGAAACCCTCAGGATGAAACGCAGCAATCGCCAAACCAGTGGTGCCAGTTAGAAATCCTCGTCGTGTGGACATGAGTTACCTCCTTGGGACTTGGAGGGCATCTTAAATCGGGCAGCCTCTCCGATGCAAGCGGACAGCTTTGCCGCCACAAACCCGTGAGGGTGTCTAGATGTTCGACAGGTGGCGAATTGGGCAGTACGCAAACTAAGAATGCTTTTCCTCCCCCGCCATCGCTTTCTTCAGGGTTTGCAGTGCCATATGGTAGGGGATATGCGCAGGGTACTCCGCAAGCATATCTTGGACATCTTTGGCGAGCACGGACTTCGGTATCGCCAGTGTGGTCGTACGAGACTCATACGACTCGATATTGAGTTGGAGGAAGAGGAGCATTATCTTCGCTTCTTGCCATGACAGGGCAATTCCCGTGTGTTGGTCCGTTACATGTTTGCTGAACTCGGTGTCGCCGAACGTCATCTTGAGATCTAACTCGCTTGGCTCGAAGAAAACATTGTTTGCATAGCGAAATGCAAATCCACTCGGCCTCTGGATGTTATGCTGCGGTGTTCCTGCGGTGTCTGGCATCGTGTTGTTCTCCTTTATCGCTCAGCTTCGTCTACGACTATAGGGTTCGGAGGTACGGGAGGTCTCCTTAGTTCTGTCGAAATTCCAGCATTGATCTTAGGCGGCAGCGGTCCTGAAGGATTCTGAACGAAATGCCACGCTGGAGCACAAGAAACAATGGCCTGGGGAGCGTTCTGAACCACCGTTGTGGTTGACTCTTCCACCACAGACTGTCCGGCGGCGAATCCAGGAATTTCGCGTCGTCCCAAAAGATTCAAGCAGGATCCCCAAATCGCTTCTTTGGTATCTGTCACAAGCCCACTTGTGTATCCAACATTCGCGGTTGGTAGAGCATACCCCGTGACGACAGTCGTAACTGCCGCCGGGATGGCGAGTCGCGCAAAAGCAGCTGACTGGTGCCGTTCAGGGCCGACTGCAAGAGCTATGTCATTCTCACGTGGCGGCCTCCGCAATCCTTCTCGGCTGAAGTTCTCGACATCCTCAATCAACGAGCCATAAGTCTCAAAGGATACTTTAAGGTGCAGGCGGAAAGCTCGTGCAAGCTTCCTTAGCGTACCTATGTTCCACTTCGAGTAGTTCACGTTCTCTATTCGGGAAATGACAGTTTGCTTTGTGCTAAGCCGTTCGGCCAACTCAGTCTGCGTCCATTCATTCTGCTCGCGGAGCACCTTGATCTGAGTAGCGATATAAGCGTTTTCGAATGCCTCGGCATAGCCCTCAGAGAATTCAGGATTGGTCAGGTCCCGCCGCAAGAGATCGTTTATAGCGGCCATTTAGCTCCCTCCTCTTTGAGTCCTTCAAAATTTCCTGTCGCCGGGCTTCAGCCTCCGTCGCATCAACGTTCAGCTTGCCCCCCACCTCAATAGCGCCGATGAGCATCGTGAACTCCCCATCCATGTCAATCGGTCCGCGACAAAGCATCGGTCGAAGCATCCTGTCGCCGTGAATCACGAGCTTGTAGATGTGAGACTGAAAGTTCTTCGGTTGCTTCTTGGACTTTATCGGTCCCGCGAGAAGCCCGCTCATCAGAGTCGTTCCGTGCATCGCAAGCATGTCCATTTTGGCCACTAGTTGTCCGCGATCACGCTGACTGACCGCTTCGTGACGAAGCCAATGCTTGATCGTGCTGAGACCATCCTTCTCTAGGTACTCGTAGATTCTCCACATAAGAGTATAGCAAAAAAGCTCTTTTGTCCACAACAACCTATATATCAATTATGCTATGCTTCGTAACGTAAAGCAAATAAAAAATAAAACTGGGCCATCAAACGAACTTTGGGAGTACAACTTGGTTGGTCCAATTTGTATGTGGACCGGTATCGGCAGCCTGGCCTGATCTGTCCCCACTTCCCTCTTTTCAATCCCTTGAGTTGTCGCGCAGCATTTCCGAAACAGAACTCCTGAACGACAGATTCGAGAAAGACAGCAGGAACAGGAAGTCGGCAAGCAGCGAATCCTTGACGCCATTGTGCTACATGTAGCATAATCCATTCCATGCGAACCGCCGGTATCCGCGAAGTGCGTCAGAACATCACCGCCTTGATTGAGCAAGTGAAGAAAGGGCGCGAGATCGTCATCACGGACCGTGGCAAGCCGGTCGCCCGGCTGGTGGGTCCGCCAGTCCAGGTACGCAAGCCCTTTCCCGACAACTCTGCATTCCGGCGAGGTCTGAAATCGGTCGTCGGATCGATTTCCGATGCGGTCATGCAGGAGCGCGATGAGAGTTCCTACTAACGGCGGGCCGCTCGATCCGTCCTATGTCGACGCCAGCGCGCTTGTGAAATGCCACGTTCCTGAGACTGGAAGCGACGAGCTGAACGTCTTTTTGCAACGCTGCTCCGACCTGGTCACATCGGATCTCGCCGTCACGGAGGCGGCTTCGGCCTTGTGCCGCCGCCGGCGTGAGGGATCGATTAGCAGAGAGGATGCGCTGCGGGCTTACCGCAAGCTACGCGAGAATACCGAGGTCGTGTTCCGGCTAGCCGACCTGACACCTAAGGTTCATCGGGACACGGAGCGGCGATTGCTTGCCGTCGAAGGCGTCGAAGCGCGCGCCGCCGATGCGTTGCACCTGACCTTGGCTCTTGACGCGGGATGCAAGACGATGGTCACCTACGACCGCCGCCTTGCGGAGGCCAGCCGCCGCCACGGGCTGGCGGTGTTTCCCTGAGTGAAGTTCAAAGTCAGGATCACAGAAGAAGCGCCAACGGACCTAAAAGGCCAGAGATCAGGCTCACAGGCTACGATGCAAGAGATGCGAGAAGGCGAAGACGCTCAGATTCGTTCGGCCATTCGGCAGCACCTCAAAGGGTTTTGGCCCAATAGCACCCTTCAGAGCGAGAAGGTCCCTTCCGGTCCGATCGACAAGAGCATCCCGGGACTTGAGATCCTACGTTTGTCTGCCCAAGAGGCTAATCGCCCGCACATCTACGTAACGAACGGTTGCTTTATGGTGGAGGCGGCGCATGTGAAGCGCGAGTTCTTTCTGATTTCGCCAAAAAGCACTCCGGAAGTCACGAAGATGCTGATCATGCTTGCACATTTCCATGCCGATCCTCGGTATAGGCTGGACATTGGAAGGATCGTCGGCATAGGTGATCCGTGGATATCCGGTTCAACCTGTGACCACTTCCTCATCTCGTTGCCGTATCCCTACGGACCGAAACTAGAATGGCTCAAGCTGGACCTCAACTGCATCCGGTTCTTGTGGGCCCTTCCGATAACACCGCGCGAGGCTGCATTTGCGGAACTCAATGGCTATCAGGCATTGGAGGAACAATTCGATAAAGCCGCCATCGACTGCCTGAATATTGCCCGTGCGTCGGTGATCTAAGCAAACGCTCTCGCCGCGACTATAGTGTTGAGAAGAATTCAACGAACTTTCCGGGTGATCCGCGAGAAGTGTCGTCAAGGTAATTGATCCTTTTCGGCTGCGGGGGTACTATGCCGAACAAGGGGGAAGCTCAATGAAGATTCTGAACATCGTTCTGATGGTCGTGATGGCGCTCCTCGCTGTGCGCGAGCTTTCAAACATAGTCAGCGTAGGACCTAATGGGAACAACGTTCTGTTCTTCCTCGTTTTCTCAGCATTCGCGGTACGGCGCTTTATCCTAATGCGTAGCGGCTCGACCGCCAGGATGTAGCACAGAGATCGCGGCCGCCATGGCGAGCTTATGATCGTTGTTCCAGGGCGGACCAACGATCTTCCGCGCGGGCAACAGTCCACTCGCTGAAGCGAGCACCTTCTTCGCGTCGTACCAGTGGACCGGCCAGCCGCGCGCCTCGGCCGCTGCCGCCAGCGCCTGGCGGTACATCACCCAGTCGGCGACGTTCTGTGCGCGGTAGTCCTTGATCCGTTCCGCAATCGTCGGTGGTAGCTCTGGACAGATTCGAAGGGCCACGCCGAGAATGCGCGGCACCGTTTTAGTCACCGAGTCCAGCGCCAGCGCCGCATGCTTCTCAGCCGACGCGCGAACGCGCTCGACTAACGCCACAGCTTCGTCCACCGGGAGTCGCTGGCCTTCGCTGTGGTGCGGAATCTTCGGCAGGCCTGCGCCCACAAGTTCCACGCGGCGGCGATCGAGCAGCTTTCCATCGCGACCGACGGTCACGAATATGGCCCAGCCGCCGTGATCCGAGACCCCAATGATTCCGTCAGGCAAGTTACGCGTTCCTGGCCATGAAGCGGTCCTGGCTCGGAGTCGCGAGCGCGCCCGTCTGCCGCAGCAGTCCAAGCTGATCCCAACTGTTCCAGGCTTCGGCGATTTGGCCGTTCGCGATGCGCAGCACTACGATTCCCTTCAAGTGAACAGTCTTGCCGCTCGGCGGTATGCCGAGATGCGCGCCGGTGTGGACGCCGCTGACCACGACCCGGCCGACGACCTTGTCGCCCTCGGCGATGAGATCCTCCACGTTAATTTGGATATTGGGGATCGCTCCCCTCAGGTTGCGCCAAAAATCCTTGAATTCCGCGGGGCTGTGGATCACGGGCTCAACATCGCCCAGCCCGTACGCCACGACCGTCGTGGAACAGAGCTCGTCGATGGTCGCTTCGCGTCCCTCGCACCACACTTCCTTAAACCAGCGCCGAAAGATTTGCTTATTGTTTTCGCTCATGACTGCTCCCTTCGCGCCGCACAGTTTACCATTTTTCGGAAATGTCGCAATTCAACTGATTCGGCGTATGATCTCAAACTGAGGGATGCAGAGCTGCACTTTAATGGCTAAATGAAGTTCGAACGTCATCCACGCACGGCCCCGGGCGACTTTTATGTGGCAGACCGGTGTTGCGTCTCTTGCGGCGCACCGCAAGTCGCCGCGCCCGACTTGATTGGATGGGCTGACCCTCACACGCTTGACCATTGCGTTTGGAAGAAACAACCAGAAACCCCTTCCGAACTTGAGCAAGCGTTTGCGGCCTTCGACGCGTCGTGTGTCGCCTGTTTCCGCTATGCCGGAACAGACCGTTCAATCATGAAAAGGGTGGGTCTGGAACAATGCGACAAGGCATCGAGAGTGCGCCTTGTTATCCGCTCGATTGCTAGGCGGCTGCTGCTATTCTTACTGAGAATTTCCGACTGAGACACTGCCCCATGCCCCTTGACAGGGGCAAATAAAATGCGTATATTCGAACGAGCTATTTCCTTCTGTCCACGCGGAACTCCACAATATCACCGAGGGATGGGAAGCGACAAATCCGTCGTAATTATATACTTGACAAAGCATAGGCCACTTGCTATACTTGGTTCATGAGCAAAGCAGACCTACAGACTCCGCACTTCACCGATGCTGACAAGGCCCGCGAATACCTCGAAGCCATGCGATGGGCCGATGGCGTTTACTGCCCGCATTGCGGTGTTGTGGACAATGCCGCGAAGCTGGAACCAAAGCCCAAGGCAAAGGCCCATGCGCGTAAAGGCGTCTGGCAGTGCCGCGATTGCCGCAAGCAGTTCACCGCAACCGTAGGGACCATCTTCGAGGGTTCGCACATTCCCTTGAACCTGTGGTTTCTCGCAATTCACTTGATGTGCTCCAGCAAGAAAGGCATGAGCGCGCATCAGCTTCACCGCATGCTCGGAGTGACCTACAAGAGCGCTTGGTTCATGGCGCATCGGATTCGCTTCGGTATGACCGAGCCAGCTTCGCCGTTGCCGCCGAAGATGACCGGAACTGTCGAAGTGGATGAAACCTATATCGGCGGAAAAGCAAAGGGAGTCGGGAGCGGCCACTATCGCGGGCCGGACAGCAAAAAGATTCCGGTTGTTGCCTTGGTTCAGCGTCAAGGCGGCGTCCGCTCTTTCGTGATGGAGCGCGTGACCATTGACAACGTCACTCCGATCCTGAAAGCACACATCGCGCTGCGCGCTCATGTTAATACTGATGATTCCGCGCTCTATCGCAGTCTGAAACTACGCTTCCCGTCTCACCGCAGCGTGAATCACTCCATCGGTGAGTACGTTCGCAGCGAACACAAGGATGCTGCACGTCGCAAGATTCATACCAATACCGTCGAGGGCTTTTTCCCTCTGGTGAAGCGCGGCATCTATGGAACCTTTCACCATGTCAGCAAGCAGCATCTTCACCGCTACTTGGCAGAGTTTGATTACCGCTACAACAATCGCGATTCGTCAGACGGCGAGCGGGCCTTAGAAGCGCTAAAAGGCTTCGAGGGCAAACGCCTGACCTATCAAATTACTCGTCACCGAGAACAAAGCCAAGCGTAAAGTGCTACAATCGGGCCGTGGCAAACAAAGCCAAGCCCGTCGTGCTCTACCCCATGAAACTGGATGACGCTTTGCGCATGCTCTTGCGCGCTAAGCTAGATCCGAAGCGACCAAAGAAGGCCAAAGAAAAATAGCGAAACGACGGGACTCTTGAGCGTTTTTACGTGGCTATTCTTGCTTCGAATCGTCTGGTTCGAAACGGAGTTCGCCATCGGCTACCAGCTTGTATTCTCCAGGCCCCACTTTTTCGAAATCCTTAGACCGAGTCAATCCAGTGAACACGGCGCTGGATGCCGTCTTGGGATTCTTGAGCAGGGATGCATCGAGGAGAGCTCGGCGCGCAACTTTGGCAAGTAATCGGCCGCCGTTTGCTTTAGCGAGAGTGACGAATGCTTGATTGTGGGTCATCCCCACAAGGCTAAGACGCGGGAAGCGCATCTTGGTGCCATTGCCGTTTACTCCGAGTAAGAGCAGGGTCTTATGAACCGCACTCGCATCTTCCTCTACGGCGGCAAGAGCCGCGCGTAGCTCGTCGCGCCACGCATCCAGACCTTCGTCTAGGGCTACCAGTTCTTCCCTTGTTTGGGCGCTGGTACTCATTCTGATTACCTCCATGCAAGTTGACAAGATACCATGCTTGTCAGATACGATAATCAAGCATAGTGGCGTCTGGCTCCGGGGAACGGCCCCAATACATCAGATTGGTTGCTCGGTGGATGGGCCACCGAGCAGCCTCTAGCCCGGAACCAGACATTCAAAGTGTAGCACGCCAAAAGAAAAAAGCAAGCAGACAGTAGCATAGATGTACTGCTGTCGTTCTAAGTTAGGCTCTGCCCCGGCCTGTCACTCCACAAGTCTAGCACTGCTTTGCGAAGTATACAATAGCGAAATCCGTGAAGTACGGACCTAACTGATTTTCTTTCAACTACTTGGCACTTCACAAAGGCGTGAAGTGCGTCGTGAAGTGATTAGAGCTTCTTGCCGGCTACTTGCAGGCGGGCGATGGCACGCTGCAAAGCGATCGTGGCGCGGTTGACGTCAGTCTCGGCGTTCGGCTTTTGGATCAGATCTTCGGCGCGCTTCTTGGCTTTTTCCGCCCGGGGCACGTCAATCTCCTCCGCCTTCTCGGCGGCTTCGGCCAGAACCGTCACGCGCTCGGGCAGCACTTCGACGTATCCCCACATCACGGCCAGACGCTCCTTGCGTCCTTCCGCGAGATAGCTGATCTCGCCCGGCTGCAGCGCCGAAATCAGCGGCGCGTGGTTCGGCAGGATCCCCAGGTATCCGTTCTGCCCGGGGACCTGCACTTCTTCCACGTCGGCGCTCACCAGCAGCCGCTCGGGAGTGGTGATCTCGAGTTTGATGCGGCCCGCCATTTACGATTTCATCTTCTCGGCTGCTTCGCGCACTTCCTCGATC
>CAZRND010000262.1:0-3227 GCA_964601345.1 uncultured Acidobacteriota bacterium
GTCGAAGGCGAGGTTCCTCCGGGCACCGTGCTCAACTCGCGGCAATTCGCGATCCAGGTTCCGGCCGGCACGACTGGCATGACGGTGAGCGTGCAATCCAGCGCCGCAACAAACGTCTACGTCCGCAAGGATCAGTTGGTGGCACTGAGTCTCGAAGGCCTGCCCGTCGCCGACGCGTACAAAGAATTGTCTTCGGGGTCGGACTCATTGACGCTCACCGCGCAGAGCGTCCCGGGACTCAAACCCGGGCTTTACTATATCGCCGTCTACAACACCGATTCGACGCAGAACGCCAGCTTCACCCTGAGCGCGTCGCTCAACTCGACGGCGGTGAGTTCAACCACGGTGACGCCGCTTGTCTCCGGCGCGGCCACGCAAACTACGGTTTCGGCGGGACTGAATGGAGTGGGAACGCTCGGGAGCACGCAGTTCTCGTTCGCTGTGCCGACGGCGCAAGCCTCGCTGGCTCTGCAAGCGACTACCACCAGCACGAACGGCATGGTGCTGGTGCGCAAGGGCAGTCCCGTTGCTCTGAACGATGCGGGAGCGCTCCAATACGACTACTACTTCAGTTGTCCCCAGTTTACGAACTACGCGATCGGAACATCGTCGCAGCCGGCGCTGCAGGCAGGCACGTATTACTTTGCTTTCGTGAATTACGCCACGTCCGCGGGCTCGTTCAACTTCACGGCCACTCTCAGCGGAGTCGCCGGCGGACAGCCACCGACGGTGAACGCCGGCGGCGTTGTAAACGGCGCGAGTTTCCAGGGATCGGGCGTCGCTCCCGGTTCGATAGTGGCGGTCTTCGGGACGAACTTCGGAACTCTGGCCACGGCCCAGGCAATTCCCCTGCCCTCGCAACTCAGCGGCACGACGGTCTTCGTGAATGGCGTTGCCGCGCCGCTCTTCTTTGTCTCGCCGAACCAGATCAACATGCAGTTGCCATTTGAGACTCCCATCGGCAGCGTAGGAACGTCGGTGTCCGCGTTGGGAGGAATCAGTTCCACGAGCACGATAAATGTCGTTGCCGTGGCTCCCGGCATCCTGACGCAGGACGCGACCGGAACCGGCGCGGGCTTGATCACCGACGCCTTCACAGGCGCGCTCATCACCGCCGCAAATCCGATCCCGCGCGGCGGGATCGTCACGGTCTACGCCAGCGGCTACGGCCCCGTGAGTCCGCCGGTCGCCTCGGGCACGGCCACGACGGGGCTGTCGTCCACACTGACGCCGGTGACGGCGAAGATCGGCGGCGTCGATGCGACCGTCACGTTCGCCGGGCTCGCTCCCACGTTCGTGGCTCTCTATCAGTTGAATATCCAAATCCCCGCCAACGCTCCGACGGGAGTCGTAACGCTGAACACAACGGTGAACGGCGTATCGTCGAATCCTGTGACGATCGCCGTCAAGTAATTTACTGCACCGCAATCGTCACGGTGTTGGACGTGGTTCCGCCGATGGTCAGCGATAACGACACGGCGCTGCCTGGCGCCACGTTGCTCGGAATCTGCACATTTACTTGATAGAGCGCCACCAGACCCGGCGTCAGTCCGGCGAAGCTGGCGGGCGTCTGCACGCCGCCGAGGCTCACCGTTACCGGCTGCAACGTGTTCGATATCGGATTGGCCGGCGAAGCAGCGCCGGTCGCCGGCCGGTTGCTCACGTCACCCAGGCCGGAGCAATAAATGGTGATGAACTCGCCCGCGCGGACGGGCCGCGCCGGCACGCCGGGGATGCTGCCCGAAGGCGCCGCGAACTCTCCGGTCGCGGAAACAAGCACGATGCCCTGGCCGGTGCCCTGGCTGTTGAGAGTGAAGATCGCCGGCGCCAGAGTGGAGAGGTTGATGATCACCGGCGCGCTGTTCGATCCATTATTGGTGACGATGAGCGATGCCATCGGCGACCCGAGCAGTTCCCAGGGCATCTGGAAATTGATCTGGCCCGCGGCGGCAAAGAAGAGCGGCGCGTCAACGGGCGCCTTGCCTCCGATCAGCGTGACCTTCGTGCCGTTCAGTTGCGTGGCCAGCGGAATGCCGGACGCGCCAGTCGTGCCGGTAGCCATTCCCAGTCCATAGCTGCTGGTAATCCCGCTGGGAGCCAACTTGCCGCCAGATGCGGCGCCCACCGTCCCCGCCTGGCCCACCAGGACCGGCAGCGCCGCACAACCGTTCGAGGGCGAGACCGAAGTGAGTCCAGCGGAAGAATCAAGAAAGGCTACCAAGTCTGGAAATTCCGCGGCCGCAGCTTCGGAACGGGAGACACGTGTCGGACTCGCGCCACTCGCGGGTGTAAAAGTCTTCACGGCGGTCCGGATGCCATCGGATGTGACACCAACGCCGTTCACGATGTAGTCGGTGCCCGCGGGTCCCATGCATGTGGAGAAGATCAGCGAAGAACCGTCGGCGGCCAACTGCGTAACAATCCCGGAATGGCATTTGCCATTGGGACACGTACCCGACCCGCATGTCGTGATCGGGCCAACGGTTGGAAAATCGGCTTGGCCATTGGTGTCACCTACCATCCACACTGCGGGATCGGTGATCGCGGCGTTGCGCGAGGCGAGAGCCAGCCCGAGGCCGTCGTCATCTCCGCTGCCGCCCACGAGCGTCGAGAACACGAGCGCCGAAGCGGTTGGATTCAGCTTGGCGACAAATGCGTCGCTCGTACCCTTGAGCGTTTTCTGATACGCCGCGTTCGTCGTGGGGAAGTCCGTCGACGTAGTCGTGCCGGTGACGTAAGCGTTGCCCGCGGCGTCGAGCACGATGGCGTGAGATGTTTCCTGCTTGCTGCCGCCGAGCAGGGTCGAGTAAACCAGACCGTTGCCGGCGGGATTCAGCTTCGCTACGTACGCGGGACTCCCCTTGAACACGGTCTGGAAAGCGCCGGTCGTCGTCGGGAAGGTGCTGGACTGCGTATACCCGGCCACGTAGGCGTTGCCCGACAAGTCTACGGCGATCGCCGAGCCCCAATCCGCAATTGCGCCCCCGAGCAACCTGGAGGAGGGGCTCGGCGGGGAGGGCTTTGAACTCGGGGTCGTGGGCCGCGGGGTTCTTCTCGAGGACGAGCGGGATCAGCAGGAAGAAGACGCGCGAGTAGACCGCGCCGGCGTGGCCCTCGAGGTTCGCGACCGAGATGTTGTCGTTCACGTCGTTCGAGATCACGCGCTGGGCGGAGTCGATGCCGCGGTGCGAGCCCGCCGCCGGGCTCTCCTTGAGGGTGTTCTCGAG
>CAZRND010000262.1:3237-8033 GCA_964601345.1 uncultured Acidobacteriota bacterium
TTTGGGGTATCGGCAGGCCCCAATGGGCAATTGCACGGCCGGGCAACGGGGAGTAGGTCATCCCCGAGCCCGCGGGTTTTCCTTTCGTGATGCTGGCGTGCTGAAAGCCGGGGAGCGTGGTCTTGTACGCGCCCGCGGTCGTCGGGAAGTTGGGCGACAGCGCCGAGCCGGTTACGAAAGCGCTGGTATCCGTTCCCAAAGCGATGCCGGTCGCGAATTCCCCCTGGCTGCCGCCCAGGTAGCTCGAATATACGAGCTGGTTGCCGGCCGGATTCAGCTTGAAGACAAAACTGTCCTGGAAGCCGCCTCCGGAAGTCTTCTGAAACGCGAGGCTGGTGACCGGGAAATTCGCCGATGAAGTGACGCCATGGACGTAGGCGTTGCCGAAGCAATCCACGGCGATGGCGTTGCCGGAATCGTAGTCGTTGCCGCCGACATAGGTAGCGTAAATGACCGTGACGCCATCGGGAGCGATCTTCGCGACCCAGGCATCTTCCTCTCCGCCGCCATAGGTGCGCTGGAAGGGATTCACGGTCGGAAAATCGGTGGAGTTGGTGAAACCGGTTAAGTAACTGTTGCCCGCGGCGTCGACGGCGATCGCCAGAGCATTGTTGTCGCTTCCCGTTCCAGCCGGAACTTTGGTGAATATCACGACGAAAGGGGGAACGATCCACAGCGGCAGCGAGCGATCGTATGCGTCGATTTGAAATTGGATGCGATTGCCATGGACTTCGTACCCGCCTGCAATCTGCCGCCGCAGGCCATCCTTGTCCTGATAAATCGTCGGACGCCGCAGCCGAACCTCGCGATCCGTCGCGCGAACCAGCAAGTCGCCGTCGGGATCGGTCTCGACTTTGCCGCCATCCACCGCCAAGGCGATCACACTCGGGTCGGCGCCTGGCTCGACGATGAAGTCGTATTCCAAATCGCGCGGATTGCCGTAATACACCAGATCAATCCCGGGATAGACCTTTTCGTAGCGGACCTCAGCGTAGTGCGGCACATCCGTCCGCCACTTCGAGGGATCGCCGCCTTTCAAGTAGTTGCTGCGGCCCGGCTGTTCATTTACGCCGCGAAGGCGTGTCCGCGGGTTCGCGCCAAGCAGAGCAACGCGCAACACGTCCGGCAACTTCCCGCGCTCCGTCTGGGTCTTCATCACGCTCTCGGTGGGCGTGAGAAATACTGTGTATCCCGGCCCGCGAGCCAGGAACTTCACGCGGCTATCGGTCTGGCCGCGGTTGGCCTCAAAGCTGAGAGGCAGGCGATCGAAGGCCCGGGGCGATTTGGCTTGAGCGTTCAGACCCAAGGCGAGCATTAGGGTGACAACAAGGAAGCGGAGACGAGGATTGGCGGTCATATGGGCTAAAGAACCCTCCGATAGATAAGGACGGACAGCAGCCGTTGAGGCCCGCAAATGCCGTGTCCGTCCCTATTTGCGAGGGCGGGCGGTGCTAGACTTTTAGTCTGTGGCCGCGTTCTCCGACGACGCGCTGCGAGCCCTGCTCCGGGAAGATGCACCTCGCGGCTGGCGATTATTCATTGATCAGTACACGCCTCTGATCGTCGGACTCCTTCGCCGCTCCGGTCTCTCGGACCGCGACGAAGCGATGGATGTCTACGTGCTCATCTGCGAACAACTTTCGGCGAATCGTTTTGAACGGCTGCGGACCCAGGATGCCTCACGCGGCAGCCTCGGCGGCTGGCTGGCTGTGGTGGCCCGCCACGCCGTTGTCGATTGGATCCGCTCTCGCAAGGGACGCCGGCGGCTCTTTCAAGCCGTGAAGGATCTGGAGCCGCAAGATCAGCAAATCTTCGAAATGTATTACTGGGAGAATCACACGCCGAGCGAGATCGCCGAATTGCTTGCGCCGCCAGACAAACGCGCCGACCTGGCCGCGGTCTTCGAATCATTGGAACGGATCCAAGTGGCCCTTTCCGCCCGGAGTCGCGCCGAGTTGCTGGCACTGGCGGCGCGCTCGCAGGCGCCGGTTCCGCTCGAGGAGAGCCTGGCCGCCGATCGCCTTGCCGATCCGCGAAGCGATCTCGAGGGCGCGGCGCGCGTGGCGCAGATGAACGCCGGCTTGGAAGGCGCACTCGGCCGCCTTCCCGCGGAGGACGCCGCCATCGTCCGCCTGAAATATGTGGAGGGTTTGAGTCTGCGCGATATCGAGCGAGCCCTGGGCATCAGCACTCTCAGCGCGAAACGCGTTGACGAAATTCTCGGGCGGCTGCGCGCATCGCTCGAGGAGCTCGGCGTCGGAGCCTTGCCATGACGCACTTCACCGATCTCGAGATGCGACGCTGGAGCGAGTCCGGGCCCGGCGCGGACCGCGAACGCATCGTGGCTCACCTGGCGGAGTGCGCCGCCTGCGCGGCATCCTACGCCGCGGCGATTCGCGTTCGCGGCCTGGAGGGCCAAGCCCCCAGCGAAGTGTCCGAATTCGCGGCGGCGGGCCGCGCCATCGCGCGCCCGCGCGTATTGCCCTGGCGCTGGGTCGCGCCTCTGGCGGCCGCGGCGGCTATCGTGATCGCCGTCATTGCGCCGCGTTTCCTGCGCAACACAGAAGTCGCCGACGAGACCACTCTCCGCGGCGGAGCGATCCATGCACTCACGCCCTCGGGCGCAACTGACGCTCCCGTCGTATTTACTTGGTCGAGGGGCCTGCAGGCCAAGCGGTTCCGCCTGCAGGTAGGAGATTCTTCAGGCGTGATTTTCACTGTCGAAACCAGCACGACGCGGCTCGCCGCGCCCGACTCGGTACAAAAGTCGTTCGCGGCGCGCGGGGAGCTTTGGTGGAGCGTCGCGGCGCTCGATCAAGACGGTAAGACGTTGCAGGAATCCGAGCGGCGGGTCTTTACTTTGAAGTAGGCCACGGGATCGCCCGCGCTTGGCCGCTGGCAACGAACGGGGCCCAGTAAAACGCGCGCGCCGTCTTTCCGCCGCCTCGGAGGAAGGCGAGCTTCGCCTGTTGCAAAGCGAAGTCAATGGGCAAGCCCTGCCGGATGTTCGCGTAAAATTGCTGCATCAGGCGCGCCGCCGGCGCGTCCTCGATATCCCAAAGGCTGGCGACGACACTGCGCGATCCGGCGTAAAAGAAAGCGCGCGTCAGGCCGATCATCCCTTCGCCCGTCAGATTCTGTCCCAGTGCGGTTTCGCAAGCCGAGAGCGTCACCAGGTCCGCGTCCAGATGCAGAGAATAGATGTCGCGCATCTGCAGAAGACCGTCGTCGCGCGGCGGATTCGCGGTGAGCACCAGGCCGGAGCGCTCGGGATGGTCTTCGTCAATCAAGCCGTGAGTGGCGAAGTGCAGAAGACGGGCGTGCTCGAGTCCGTTCGAGACCAGCTTGGACGGCGCGGCATCCTTGCCTTCGAAAACGTGGGCGCGCGATCCGAAGAGCGCGGCGATCTGGCGAACCTCCTCGCCGCTATACGGAAGAGGCGCGAGCAGGTTGACATGCGCCAGGCCGGCCAGCCGCGCGGTCGGGATCTCCTGGGCGCCGGCCGGGTTGGCGACGATGGGATTGGCGACCGCCATCAGCGTGGCCGGCGCGGCTCCTCGCGCCGGGCGGGGCGCGCGGAGAAAGGCCAGCGACGAGGCGGAAGGCATGTAGGAAATCGCGAAGCGCTCGAGAAGCGGCCGTCCGGCGTCATCGACGAGCGCTTCGAAGGGCACGTCGAACAGGATTCCGTGCGGCGCCACGATCAGACGGAATGCGCCGGCCCGCCGGGCAATCTCGCCGGCGGCCAGCGTGCGCGAGAGCGCCACAATCGCCACATCGCCGCGCGCGACCGGATCGCGCAGTTCGTCGAGCGCCGCGCGCGCTTGCTTCTCGATCTCCGCGCGGGCTGGAAGGGCGATCGTCTGCAAGCTGCCGCGCGTGACCAACCACGCCACGGAATGACCCGGCCCGAGATAGAGGCTGAGCAGCGCTTCGTCGGGAGTCAGAACGCTCGACTGGAGTTCACTCGCTTGCCAAAGCCTGGGATAGCGGGCATGGGCCAAAGCGGGATGCTGGGCGGCCAAGCGCAGCCGCAGATTCGACAGCTCCTGCTCATCCTGCTCGACTTGCCGCAATAGTTCGCGGCGCCGCGATTCGTTCGGCGCGGCGCTGCGCAGGGCGGCCTGCGCGATCTTGACGCGCGTCAGGATTTCCTCCTCGGCCCACGCAAAACCGGCGGGCGCCTGCGGCGCGAGCGCGTCGCGAGCAGCGCTCAGCGTATCGAGAAAGACACGCGCGCGCTGCCGCTCGGCGACGAAGAAAGCCTGCTCCGGCCGCTGGTGCGCCAGCAGAAAATCGATGTATTGGTCGTACGGATTGGCGAAGAGGATCGCGCCGGCCAGCGCTCCGGCCCGAAAATCTTCAAGGAGCAGGCCGCTCTGGCTTGCTTCCAGCAAATCGAGGCACTCGCGGAAGTTGCGTTCCGCGCGAGCCGGATCGGGCCCGCGCACCAGAGCGGCCAGAGCCAGCCGCGCCATCCATTGGACCTGTCCCACGCCGCGCCGGTCCCCTTCGGCCACGGCCTCCGTGAGCGACCGCTCCGCGCGGGCGTCGTCGCCCATCATCCGGTAGACTTCGCCGATATTCTTCAGCAGGTGCGCGGAGCCCAGATGCTCGCGCCGGGCGATCGCCAGACCTTCCTGATAGCATCGCAGCGCCTCCGGCAAGTTCTTGGTGGCTGGATTGCGGTACGGATTACCTGCGGAATTCAGCGTCTCGACGACGTACTCCCACGCGCCGGCCTTGCGGCCATCGGCCAGAGCCGCCTCGTATTCGCGCTGCGCAGCCACCAGGTT
>CAZRND010000263.1:0-7990 GCA_964601345.1 uncultured Acidobacteriota bacterium
TCTTCGAGACGGCTGGAGTGCGATTTCACCTCGACGCCGATGGTCGGCAAAAAATCGAGGATCGCCTTCGATTTGACTTCCAGCTCTCGGGCTAGATCGTTAATCCGCATGTTCCTTCTTTACGTCGCTCGCTTCTACTGAACCTTCTGAGCCTTCGGACGGGGGCACTTCCGCTGGAGCTTCCGCGGGCGTCTCTTCGGCTGAGCTGGCTTCTGCTGCGGGAGCTTCCTGTTCCCCTTCGTCTTCCACGGGGGCCGCGGCGGCGGCCTCCCCCCCACCCTCCCAGTAATTCTGCACAGCCAGGCTGATCTTTTCCACCATTTTCGGCCCGACGCCGGGAATGCTCTCGAGGTCCTCGGCCGACATCTCGCCGAGCCGTTCGATGCTGGTGATGCCGGCTTCGGTGAGCTTCTCGCGCAGGCGCTCGGTGAGGGCGGTGAGCTCGGAGAGCGGCGTGCCGGTATCGACGAGCGCGGACATCTGCCGCTCGACTTCCTGGCGCTTCTCCTCCTCGCTCTTGATGTCGATCTTCCAGCCCATGAGCATGGCGGCAAGGCGGACGTTTTGCCCCTTCTTGCCGATGGCCAGCGACAACTGCGTGTCGTCGACGATGACTTCGAGATGCTTGTTGAGGCCGTCGAGCACGGTGACGCGGCTGATCTTGGCCGGGCTGAGCGCGTGCGTGGCGAAGATCACCGGATCGTCGGAGTGCTGCACGATGTCGATCTTCTCGCCGCGCAACTCGCGGCGGATGGATTCGACGCGCATGCCCTTGAGCCCCACGCAGGCGCCGACGCAGTCGACGTCGCGGTCGCGCGAGAGTACGGCGATCTTGGTGCGCTCACCGGCTTCGCGCGCGCAGGCCTTGATGACCACGGTGGAATCGTAGATTTCCGGCACTTCCATCTCGAAGAGCCGCGCCACCAGGTCGGGCGAGGCGCGCGAGATGATCACTTGCGGTCCTTTGGCGGCTTTGTCGACTTTGGTGATGATGGCGCGCAGCCGCTCGCCGACGGCGAAATTCTCCAGACGCGATTGTTCCTTGCGCGGCAGCCGGGCTTCGGTCTTGCCGACGTCCACGATCAGGTCCGGACCTTCCACGCGCTTCACGGTGCAGTTCACCACTTCGCCGACGCGCCCGCTGTATTCGCCGAATACGGTTTCGCGCTCGGCCTCGCGTACTTTCTGGAAGATCACTTGCTTGGCGGTCTGCGCGGCGATGCGTCCGAGCACCTCGGTCGGCTTGGGGATCATCACTTCGCCGTCGAGCATCGCTTCGGGATTCACCTTCAGCGCTTCGGAGAGGGTGATTTCCTTCTGCGGATTCACGACCTCGGCGACTACCTTCTTCACCGCGAAGACCTTCACCAGGCCGGCGTCTTTGCTGAATTCCGCTTTTAGATCTTCGTTGGACTTGTAGTACTTGCGAGTGGCGACCAGCATGGCATCTTCGAGCGCGCTGACGATGACGCCCGAATCGATGCCTTTCTCACGGCTGATCTGGTCGATGATCTGACTGAGCATTGTAGACGAAGACATTTTCGTTCCTTTACCACTCCAGCACCAAATGAGCCCGCGCGATGCTGTCGAGATCGAGCGTCAGCGGCGCATCCGCGTAACCCGGGAAATCGAGCAGCAGGGTGAGCCGGCCGTCCCGCACGGCGGAAATGCGTCCCCGGACGCTGCCTTGTCCGGCGAGCTTGGCGGCCTCTCCTACTTGCTCCAAGGTCAGCGGCTCCTTCAGGACAACTTTCGCGAGCTTCCCGTTGAAACGCTCGAAATCGGCCTGCTTCTTCAGGGGCCGCTCGGCGCCGGGGGAGGAAACCTCCAGCGTGTAGCGGTGCGGGATGATGTCCTCAACGTCGAGGATGGCTCCCACCTGCCGGCTGACGGTCTCGCAATCCGCGTGAGTGACGCCGGCCTGCTTATCGATCACGATGCGCAACAACCCCTGGCGGCCTCCCCGCAAATCCACCTCAAGGACCTCCAGGCCCTCCGAGGCGGCCACCCGCTCGACGATCTCGCGGATCTTAGGGAGCAAAACCTTTCACGCAATAAAAAAGTGGGCTCGCGCCCACTGCATGGTCCGACCAGGAACAGATAGCATAACACAAGCGAACTCTAGAATCTACTTCAGGGCCCACTTCACGGCGCACTTCACGGCTCTGTGAAGTTTCAACTTGTTCGCGCGCCGGGAGTTATTGCTCTACTTCACGGTTTCAGGTGTTGCTACCCCCCCCCGGCATTTTTGATGCAACTTCCGGTCGAACTTCTCAACCTGATTTGATGGTATCACGCTTGTCAAGAGGGGTGCGATGTAATTGTAAGAAATAAAAGAGCCTAGCGAATTACGGCGCGAAACACCATTTCGCCAAAAATTCGTAAGCCTATTTGACCTCAAAGCGACATGCTACCACTCCCACTCCGTCCGGTCCCAGCGACTTGAAGTGCGCGTGCCGAGGTCCATCAACGCGTCATCTCGGCGTGTAGCCATCCGACGGAACGCCTCTTCCCATCCTTGACGCGGCTCCCTCGCGGGGATTACCAGAAGCCGGTCACCTCGAACCTGCAAACGCGAATTACGTTGGTTTTCATTCGTTGTACATTATGTCAGTGCTGCTTGAAATGGCGATCCATTTTGTCGAGCAATTTCAGGCCACGGCTCACCGAACCCGTCGCGGCCATCGCCCGGAAGCGAGTTTCTGCGTCGTACTGAGCAAGAGCCACGGTGGCGAACTCATCGATCAGTTTGTTCAGGCTGAGTCCGCGGCTCTCAGCGAGCCGGCGAAGACGGCTGTGTTTGGCTTCGGGAATTCGAATGGTCAGGGTGCTCATTGCAGTTCCCCCATCAGTTCTCTTGGCGTCACAATCCGAATGTCCGGAAATCTGAGCTCTCCCTGTCGAAAATCTCGGACGTTGTTGGTAACAACGATCCTCGCGGCTCCGGCGATGGCCAGCTCCATCACGTGGTTGTCCGCCTCATCCGGCAAGTTGGGCCGCCAAGAAAAGTAGACATGGACCCACTCGCAGACGTGCAGGAACGCCGCATAGAGGTCTCCGCGTTCTTCTCTTGATAGCGGACAGTCGCGAAAAATCTGCTCGCGATGCATGACGTCTTCATACTCCAAGAACAGAGCTTGGCCAATCAACGGCTTCAACTTACCCTCCAGACAAGTCCGGATCACTCGTCTGTTATGACCGACACGTCCGATGAAAGCGCCCGCGAGTACGCTCGTATCCACGACGCAGCGACGCGCCATTCGTCAATGATAGCACATATGCTATCACCAATAAGACTGTTATACTGCGGCGATGACCCGGCGCGAATGGTTGGCGCTCGCGGGACAAGCCGCACTGGCGAGCGTTCTGCCCGCGGACGCCAGGACTGGCGATGCGCGGCAGCGCATCGCCGGCGTCATCCGCGACTACGAGCGGCAGGGCGAACACCGCACCGGCACGGACACCGACCGCAAGTCGGGGGATTGGCTCGTGTCGCAAGTGCACCGCGCCGGTCTCGCGCCGGCGCGCGAGAACTTTGCGCTCGATCGCGTCGATCCCCTCGCCGCGACGCTCGCTGCCGGCGGTCGCACGATCCAGGGACTCCCGCTCTTTGACGGCGGGTTCACTTCGGCTGAGGGCGTTCGCGGGCACCTCGGCGCGCTGAATAGCGGCGCGCCGATCGCCATCACGGAAGGAACACCCAACAGCGCCGGAGCCGGCGCGCTCGGCGCCGCGCGCCGCGGGGTCCGTCATGCGGCGATCGTGTTGGTCACGCGCGGAGGGCGTCCCGGACTCTGCCCTAACAACGCGCAGGATTTCCTGCGTCCCTTCGGTCCGCCGGTCCTGCAGGTCGCGAGCGAAGAGTCTGCGACGCTTCAAGAATTGGCGCGGCAGGGCGAAGAGGCCGTGCTCGTGGCGCACGCGAAGCGCACTCCTGCGACGGCGTTCAACGTGGTCGCCACGGTGCGCGGGGCGAAGTCAGGCTCGCAGCCGCTTGTAGTCATGACGCCGCGCAGCGGATGGTGGAGTTGCGCCAGCGAGCGCGGCGGGGGAATCGCCTGCTGGCTGGAAATGATGACGGCGATTCACGGCGCGCGGCCGGCGTGCGACGTCATCTTCGTCGCATCGACGGGGCATGAGGTCGGCTATCGGGGCATCGAAGTCTTCGCGGAGCGCCGGCCAAAACTGATCCGCGAAGCGAAGGCGTGGATTCATTTGGGCGCGAATATCGGCGCGGCACAGAATCCCGGGTTCGTGTTGCAAGCATCGGACGACGAAATCGACGCGCGAATGTCCGAGGCCCTGGCGAGCGTCGCGCTGAGACCGAACCAGCACGTCCCGCGCGGCAACGTGCCGGGCGGGGAAGCTGGAATCGTGCATCGCGGTGGTGGCCGCTACGTGTCGATCATCGGGACAAACGCGCTCTTCCACAATCCGGCCGACCGCGGCCCGGAGGCGGTCGATCTGGATGCAGTCGCTCGCTTCGCGCGCGCGTTGAGCGCTTTGGCGATGTCACTGGCGTCGTGAGGTCCTCGACTGATATGCATTATTCATGCATAATGATGCATATGAGAACGACGCTGATCCTGAAGGACGACCTGGTCGAAAGGGCGGCGGCTTACACCGGCATCAAAGAAAAAACCGCATTGGTTCACGCCGGCCTGCAAGCCCTCATCGCGCAGGAAGCCGCGCGCCGGCTGGCCGCACTGGGCGGAACGATGCCGAACTTCCGCGCCGGCCGTAGGCGCCGCCCGAAGATCAGCCGATGATCCTCGCCGATACGTCGATTTGGCAGCATCACTTTCGAAATCACGATGCACGATTCCATGAGTTGCTTTCCACCGGACAGATACTGATACATCCCTTTGTCATTGGAGAGCTGGCGTGCGGCAACCTGCGCCGGCGAACCGAAACCCTGTACGACTTGGCGTTGATGCCTCAAGCTCCGGTCGCGGGGACGGATGAGGTATTGGGCCTGGTGGAGAAACGGCGGCTTTGGGGCAAGGGCCTCGGCTTCGTCGACGCGCATTTGCTGGCGTCCGTTTTGTTGTCGGCTGCCCGGCTTTGGACAAGGGATCGCCGTTTGGGCGAGGCCGCAGAATCCCTCGGCGTTGCCTATCAACACTGAGAGAAGCCGTTGCATGTAGAATGTCCCGGTGCCTCCTCCTTTTCAGGAATGCTGCGGACCCGTGGAGCGATGCCTGGAGCGCGATTACGGCATCCACGTCGACACGCGGGATATTCCCGCGCCGCTGATTGGCGATCTCGATGGCGCGGAGATTCACATCGATCCGGCGGTCACGCCGGAGCAGCGCCTGTTCATGCTGGCGCACCTGTTTGGACACACGGTCCAGTGGAATGTCGATCCACGCGCACTGGATTTTGGCAAAGACTTCAAGCCGCCAGTCCCGGAGAGCCAGATGGCGGGCGTCATCGCCTACGAGTCCGAAGCCGCGGCTTATGGACTCGAGATGCTTCATCGCGCCGGAGTTGCAGACGCCGATCAGTGGTTTTCCGACTACGGCAAGTGCGATGAGGCCTACCTCCTCCACTACTACCGTACGGGGCAGCGGGGGAATTTTCGGGACTTCTGGAGTGACGGGACGTCTAAGGTTATGCCGAAACCGGTGCCGAAGTTCACGCCCGTGAAGCGAAGATTCCGGATGGATGGAGTTGTAATATGAGTCGTAATTTGATGATTCGCCTGCTCAGTGTGCTGCTTGCTGCGTCTTTGCTAACGGCACAGACCAAGTTTGATGTCGCCTCAATCAAGGACTACAAGGGGCCGCGCGACGGTCCTCGCGACGTGCGGCGGACGTACGGCCCGCAGGGCGTGAACTTCATCCTTCCGTTGCTCGCCGTCGTCGGGGAGGCGTACAACTTCTTGGGCGGTCGGATTGTCTGGCCGCCTGCGGCCGCGGATGAGACGTTGCAGGGCAAGTTTCGAGATGGTTACGAGATCGTCGCCAACACCGACCACCACGTGACGAAGGACGAGCTTCGCTGGATGCTGCAATCCCTGCTGGCGGATCGCTTCCAGTTGAAGGTCCACAAGGAGACAAAGTCCACTCCGGTCTACAAGCTGGTTGTTGCCAAGGGCGGGCCGAAGCTTGAGGAGGGTGAGAGCGGCGGAGAGACGACCTTTTCGTCCGGCCCGGACGCGTTTGTGTTTCGCAATGCCGAAATGACTCGGCTAGCGGGCTATTTCACCAGCCGTCTTGACCGGCTGGTGGTGGACGAAACCGGTCCCAAGGGCCTGTACAACTTCTCCGTGAAGACGCCGGAAGACCTGCGGCTGAACCCGGGAGCGAAACAGGACTCCGGAACCATGAACGCGCCCACGGCTGCGACCTATAAGGAAGCACTGAAAGCGCTAGGACTCGAACTCGTCGCCGGCACCGCGCAGGTAGAATTCCTGATCATTGACCACGTAGAGCGGCCCACGCAGAACTAAGGAAGTTTCGCCATAGCCTTCTCGAGCTGCGTCATTCCGCCCTTCGCCGTCGCTTCCGGAAGACTTTTCCCGTAGGCGATCCCCTCGGTGTACGTAGCCCGCGCGGACTTCGCGTCGCCCTTCTTCTCGAGCACTTGCCCCTTCGCGATGTAAAGCGTCAGCCGGATCGAGCCGTACGCCTTCGGCAGCGCGCGATCGTAGGCGGCGAGCGCGTCGTCGTCGCGTCCGAGCTGCCGGTAGAGTCCGGCGGCGAGGCGCGGCGGATTGTAGTCGTTGGGCAAGTCGCGCTCGGCGCGCTCGACCTCGCCGAGCGCAAGCTCCGGCTTGTGTAGGAACGTCGCCGCGCTCGAGAGATGCAGATCGTAGCCGATGCGCCCTTCGGCATTCGGCGCTTTGGCGATTTGTTGCTTCAGGTAATCGACCCACGCCGTCGCGACGCGCGTCGCATCCGCTTCGCGCTTTTCGCGGCGGTAGATCGCAGCGAGAATCTGGTGAAGCGCGGACGTATCGTCGCCGAGCACGCCGGGAATCTTGACGCCCTCTTCGGCCAGTTTCGTAAGGTCCTCGACCTGTTTCGCGCCGGACTCGGTGCAATCGAGGCCCATGTACACGACGTTGACGAAGGAGCGGTCGCGCGGCATTGAGGGCGCTTCACGCGCCGCAGTCTCGACGCATGCCGCTTCGTTCCGTCCAAATGTCTGAGCGGTAACCAGCGACTCGATGGTGCGGGAGCGCCGCGACCAGGACGCCCCGCCCGACTGCAGCGCCTGCTCATACAGCTTGACGGCCTCGGTGTACTGCTTCTGTCCATTGAGCTGGTCGGCGCGCGCCAGCCACGACTCCGCACCGGTCAATCCGCCGGTTATGGCCGCAGTTCCGTCAGAAAGAAGGGTCACAAGTTGCGGGGCGGTGGCGCTTCCGTACCAGGCCAGTGCGGCCTTCTCCGTCGCGGGATCAATGATCAGGAAGAGCGGCACGCCGCCCGCCGCGAACTTTTCCATAAGCGCGCCGTTCGCGGGCTTGTCGTAATCCATCGAGAGCCAGACAAACTGTCTGGCCTGTTTCACGAGCGCGGCGTCGTTCAGGACGTTCGCGCGCATGAAGCGGCAGGTGTGTCACCACGGCGCCCAAACTTCGACAAAGAGGGGCAAATGCCGTGTCTTCGCATCGGCCAGCGCCTGGGAGTAGTTGTCCTCTATCCATGGGAGATGCGCCGGGCCGGAGGCGATGCCGAACAGAAGGATAAGCTTCAGAAGCATGAGCGACTCCTATGCCAGGTCGTAGCGATCGAGATTCATCACTTTGGCCCACGCGGCCACGAAATCCTTCACAAACGATTTCTTCGAGTCGTCGCAGGCGTAGACTTCGGCGATCGCGCGGAGCTGGGAATTCGAGCCGAAGACCAGATCGACGCGAGTGCCTGTCCACTTGATTTGGCCCGTCTTGCGATCGCGCCCCTCAAACACGCCGTCGGATTTTGCGGCCTTCCACCACGCCGTGTTCATTTCGGCCAGGTTGAAGAAGACGTCCTCCGTC
>CAZRND010000264.1:0-7950 GCA_964601345.1 uncultured Acidobacteriota bacterium
ACGCGAACGTCAACGGCAGCCGCACCGTCTACATTGAAGTGACGAAGCGTTCCGACGCGTCGACGCTGGCCGTGATCCGGCATGTGCGCGAAGCGCTGCCCGCGATGCACAAAGTCGTGCCTGACGATGTGACGATTCAGCTCGAGTTCGATCAGTCGCGCTACGTCGTCGAAGCGATTCGCGGCCTGGCGGGCGAAGGCGCGCTCGGCGCGTTTCTCACCGGCCTGGTTGTGCTGCTCTTCCTGCGCGATTGGCGCAGCGCGCTGATTGTCGTCCTCACGATTCCCTTCGCCCTGCTCTCGGCGGTCGTGGGACTCTGGGCCATCGGGCAGACGATCAACATCATGACGCTCGGCGGACTCGCGCTCGCCGTCGGTGTGCTCGTCGACGAAGCGACGGTCTCGATCGAGAGCATCCACAGCCACGCCGCGGCGGGGCTATCGCCGGCGCGTGCGGTCCTCGAAGCGTCGCGCAAGACCGCCGCGCCACGCTTGCTGGCCATGGTCTCGATCCTGGCGGTGTTCGTGCCGTCCCTCTTCATGACCGGCGTGGGCCGGCAATTGTTCGTGCCGCTCTCTCTGGCGGTGGGTCTTTCGATGGTCGTGTCGTATCTGCTCTCGAGCACGCTCGTGCCGGTGCTCTCGATCTGGCTCGCAGGCAAAGGACATGAAGCGAAGCGCAGCGACTTCTATCAAGCGGCGCTCGGCGCTGTGCTGCAATTGCGCTGGCCGGTGGTGGGCGCTTACGCGCTCGGCTCAGCGCTCCTGATCTGGTTGCTCTTCCCCCGCATCGGAACGGAGATCTTCCCCGCCTCCGACAGCGGACAATTTCAACTGCGCCTGCGCGCTCCGGCGGGCACGCGCATCGAGCGCACCGAGCTCGCGGCGTTGAAGGCGCTCGAAATCATTCGCGAGGAAGCGGGCCCGAGCCACGTGCAGATTTCCACCGCCTTCATCGGCGTGCAGCCGCCGAGCTATCCCATTAATACGATCTACCTCTGGACCAGTGGTCCGCATGAAGCGGTCCTCAAAGTCGCGCTCGATGCAGGAGCATCGCATCGCGGCGAGGACCTAAAGGAGCGCCTGCGCGCGAAATTCCGTGACGCGATGCCGGGCGTGGCCGTGTCATTCGAAGCGGGCGACATCGTCAGCCAGGTGATGAGTTTCGGATCGCCGACGCCCGTCGAGGTAGCGGTCCAAGGTCCGAACATGACCGCCATCCGCCAACACGCCGAAGCGCTTCGCGCCGAGCTGGCCAAGATCGGTAGTCTGCGCGACCTGCAGTACGGCCAGCCGCTCAACTATCCGACGCTCGAGGTGAATGTGGACCGCGAACGCTCCGGACAGCTCGGACTGACCGTCTCGAACGTGGCGCGGTCGCTGACCGCGGCCACTTCATCGAGCCGTTTCGTCGAGCCGAATTTCTGGCGCGATCCGCGTAGCGGGAACGCCTTCCAGATCCAGGTGGAGATTCCGCCCTTCCGCATGACGTCGCTCGAGGACGTTCAGAATCTGCCGGTGATGAACAACGGCGCGCCGCGGCCGATGGCCGGCGACGTGGCGGAGATGAAATTCGGAACGATGCCGGGCGAGATCGACCGTTACAACATGCAACGCGTCGTGAGCCTCACGGCCAACATTCACGGCCTCGCGCTTGGACCGGCGGGCGAGGAGGTCCGCGCCGCAATCGCCCGGGCCGGCGCGCCGAAGGACAAGAGCGTCAGCGTTTTCGTGCGCGGGCAGATTCCTCCTCTCGAAGAGACGCTCGGCGGATTGCGCACCGGCCTGCTGCTCTCAGTCGCCGTGATCTTCCTGCTTCTGGCCGCGAACTTTCAGTCCCTACGGCTGGCGCTGGCGGTGGTCTCGACGGTGCCGGCAGTGCTCGCGGGAGTGCTGCTGATGCTGCTCGCGCCGGGCACGACGCTCAACGTGCAGTCCTTCATGGGCGCGATCATGGCGATCGGCATCTCCGTGGCCAATGCCATCCTGCTGGTCACTTTCGCCGAGATGTCCAGGCGCGAGGGAAAGAGCACGATTGAAGCGGCACGCGAAGGTGCGCAAGGACGTGTGCGCGCGATTCTCATGACCGCAACGGCGATGATCGCGGGCATGATCCCGCTCGCGCTAGCGGGTCCGTTGGGGCGCGCCGTGATCGGCGGCCTCGCCCTTGCGACTGTGGCCACACTGACCGTGCTACCCGCGGTCTACGCGATTCTCGCCGGCGGACGCGCTGGATCGGTTTCACTCGATCCGGACGATCCAGGGAGCAAACATTATGAACATGCCTAAGCGGCTCTTTCTCTGCCTGCTGCTGGCCTCCTGCGCGTCCGCGCAGGAGCTAGTCAAGGTGGTCTCAAAGAACGTCGAGCGCACCGTGCAGTTGCCGGGCGAATTTCTGCCCTACCAGCGCGTGGCGATCTACGCGCGCGTGCCGGCGTTCGTCGACAAGATCATGGTGGACCGCGGCAGCATCGTGAAAGAAGGCCAGACGCTGGCGACTCTTTCCGCGCCGGAGATGGCCGCGCACGTGGCCGAAGCGGAGTCGCGCGTGCAGGCGATCCAGTTGCAACGCGCCGAGGCCGAAGCGAAGCTGGCCGCCGCACAGAGCACTTACGACAAGCTGAAGACGGCGTCGGCGACGCCCGGCGCCGTCGCCGAAAACGAGCTGTTCCTCGCGCAGAAGTCCGTGGATGCCGCGCGCTCGGTGACGCAAGCCATCGACAGTTCGGCCAAGGCGGCGCGTTCCGCCGTCGCGGCATTGAAGGACATGGAGAGCTATCTTGAGATCAAAGCGCCCTTCGACGGCGTGATTACCGAGCGGCTCGTGCATCCGGGAGCGCTCGTGGGCCCGTCGAGCGCGTCGCCGATGTTGCAGCTCGAACAGAATGCTCGCCTGAGGCTGGTGGTCGCGGTGCCCGAAGCGTACGTCGGCGGGATCGTGAAGGGCGCGGTCGTTCCCTTCAAGGTCGCCGCCTTTACGGGAGAGAAGTTCGAGGGGCGCGTGGCGCGCAGCGCGCAAACGCTCGATCCGAGGACGCGCTCCATGGCCGTCGAAATGGACGTGGCAAATTCAGGCGGCAAACTCGGCCCGGGGATGTATCCCGAAGTCCAGTGGCCGGTGCGAAAGCCGCACGCCTCGCTGCTCGTCCCGCCGTCGAGCATCGTCACCAACACCGAGCGCACCTTCGTGATCCGCGTGCGCGACGGCAAAGCCGAGTGGATCAACGTGACGCGCGGCGCGGCGTCGGGAGATTTGGTGGAAGTGCTCGGCGCGCTCAACGCCGAGGATCAGATCCTGAAGCGCGGCACGGAAGAGATTCGCGAAGGCGCGGCGCTAAAAGCGAAATAGATTCCTGTATCATGAGTCCATGTCGCGAATCCGTGGACTCGAAAAGAAAGAAGCCGCGCTCGTCGTCAAACCGCTCTACGACATCGTCCGCAAGATGTTCGGCAAGGACCTCACTCCCATCAAGGTTCAGGCCCGGCGGCCGGGAATCTTGTGGGCTTCGAGCTCCCTGGGACTGGCCATCGAAAAATCCAAGCTGGTGCCGCAGCGCATTCACCTGCTGGTGAATCTCCGAACGGCGCAATGCATCGGATGTCCGTTTTGAATCGACATCGGTTCTGCCGTGAGCAGAAAAGCAGGCATCACCGATGAACAAATTTTTACTTTGGCGGATTTCCGTTCGAGTACGCTGTTCGATGACGCCGAGAAGACGGCGTTGGAGTACGCCGAGGAAATGACGAAGACTCCCGTCGAGGTATCCGACGAGTTGTTTGCCCGCGTGAAGCGGCACTTCAACGACGATCAGATCGTGGAGCTGACCGCCAGCATCGCTTACGAGAATTTTCGCGCGCGCTTCGATCATGCCCTGGGCATCGGGAGCGACCAGCTTTACGTTTGTGCATGGTCGCCCGGAATGTCGCCAGGAATGAAACCGGGGACGAAGCCGGATGCGCATCCTTAGAATCGACGCCTTCACATCCCGGCCGTTCTGCGGGAATCCCGCCGGAGTTGTGCCCGACGCCGCGGGCCTCGACGAAGGGCGGATGCAGTCCATCGCCCGCGAGATGAACGTCTCCGAGACGGCGTTCGTGTTGCCGTCGCAGAAGGCGGACTTCCGCTTGCGTTGGTTTTCTCCCAAAGTCGAAGTTGTGTTTTGCGGACACGGAACGATCGCCACCGCGCACGCGTTGTTTACGTCGCGACAATTCGGAGCCGGCCGCTTTGCCGCGCCGGGCCTGGCCTTCGAGACGATGGGCGGTCTGCTTCGCGTGGATCGCTTTGAGGATGCCTACTACCTGACGCCCGAGCCGCGCGTCATCCGCACGTTCGATGAACCGCTCGACGGCTTCTTAAAATTGCTGGGCCTCGCACCGGCGGACCTCGCCGATTGGGCGGGGCCCGCCGTCACGCCCGAATCGGCGCTGATGATCTTCTGCCGCGATCTCGACGTGTTGCGCCGGGCCCGGACATCGCAGCAACTCGGCGATTGCGGCGCGGAGCGCGGCATCAAGAGCTTTTGTCTAACCACGCGCCAGACCATCGAGCCGGCTTCGATGATCCACTCGCGATACTTTGCGCCGGCCAAGGGCGTCGCGGAGGATCCAACAACAGGATCGGTGCATGCGTCGCTGGCCGTCTATCTTCACAAACTCGGCGTGGTTCCTGAACGCTTCGTCGCCGAGCAAGGCGACATCATGGGGCGGCCGGGGCGCCTTTATCTCGAAGCCGCCGGCCCGCGCGTCGGCGGACGCGCGGTCACTGTTTTTGAGGGAGAGTTATGCTGATCCCCATCGTCCAGATCGACGCCTTCACGCCGCGGCCTTTCGGCGGGAATCCCGCGGCGGTTGTGCTCGATGCCGTTGGCCTCAGCGACGAAATGATGCAGGCGATCGCGCGCGAGATGAACTTGTCGGAAACGGCGTTCCTGACGCCTTCGACGAACGGCGCAGATTACCGGCTGCGCTGGTTTACGCCCGGCGGCGAGGTGACTTTCTGCGGGCACGCCACCGTGGCGACCGGAAAAGCGCTGCACGAGGCGGGACGTTTCACCGCAGCGCGCATTAACTTTGAAACGTTGGGCGGAGCGCTCGGCCTCGCGCGCACCGATGACATTTTCTGGCTCGAGCCGGTGCGGGCTGTGCTCGCGCCCTGCACCGATCCGCTCGACGCGATTCTGCAGGCGATGGGGTTGACCGCATCCGACCTCGCCGATTGGGGCAAACCCGTGATCACGCCAGAGCGCGATATCCTGCTTCCCTGCCGCGGCCTCGATGTGCTACGCCGCTCGCAAACCAGCCTCCAGCTCGGCGATCTAGGCAAGCAGAGACTGCTCCGCGGGTTCGCGTTGATCTCGCGCGAAACCATCGAGAGCACGTCATCCACGCACTCGCGCTTCTACGCGCCGCAGATGGGGGTCCCGGAAGATCCTGTGACAGGCTCGATGCATGCATCGCTCGCCGTCTACATGAGTGGGCTTGGCCTCGTGCCCGAAACATTCATCGCCGAGCAAGGCGACCTGATGGGCCGGCCCGGCCGCCTCCACATTGAAACGAAAGGCCCGCGCGTCGGAGGCAGGGCCGTGACCGTTGCTCGCGGCCAGATCCTCCTACCTTCCTCCTACGTTCCTCCTACTGGCGTATAGGAGAACCATAGCGTTGAGCGCGAAGAAGTTAAGCGCGCTCCTCCTATTCTCCTGCGGATAATACAGAATTCCCCGGCGCAAGTTCAGCGTGTGCGTGATTGCTCAGAGATAGCTGGAGCAAGAGTGCACCCTTGCCCCATTTGGACAGCGACCCAAGGGCTTGACAGAATATGAGTATAGACTCATACTCTGAATGATGGCGCCGTCTTCGAAGCTGCGTCCGCTGCTGTGGGTTGGTTCAAGCAAGAGGGACTATCGGGAATTTCCACCGCGCGTCCGGGAGCATCTTGGATTTCAATTGTTTCTTGCGCAAGGCGGTCAACATCCGCCTTCCGCAAAGCCCCTCAGGGGTTTGGTGGGCGGAACGATGGAACTGGTGGAGGATTTTGACGGTGACACCTATCGAGCTGTCTACACGGCCAGGCTTAGGGACGCGGTCTACGTTCTGCACGCCTTCAAGAAGAAATCGAAGCGAGGGAATAAAACGCCGCAGCACGAAATCGCGCTGATCCACCGCCGATTCAGGGACGCGGAGCTAGACCACCGCCATCGCTTCAAACAGGAGCAGAGATCATGACACGAAGAAACAGAGTAGAAGAGGGCAGCGGCAACATTTTCGCCGACCTGAAACTCCCGGATGCCGGGACGCACTTGCTCAAGGCCCAAATCGTCTCCGAGATTTATCGGCTAGCGACTCAGCGAAAGCTCACCCAGGCACAGGCGGGCGATCTCATGGAGATTAGCCAACCGGAGGTGTCTCGCATGTTCAAAGGCGCCTTCCGCGAATACTCCGTTGAACGGCTCATGGGATTCCTGACGGCGTTTGACCGCGACGTCGAGATTGTGGTGAGGCCGAGACGGAAGGCCCACAAAGGAGGATGCATCCGGTTTACGCTGGCTGCCTAAACGTGACTGGGCCTTTTTTTCACCGACCCGACAGGGTCACGGATGTTTTGCGAGAAACGGTTCGAGCAATTCGCCGCAAGCCCAATCGAGGTCCTCTCGAACGGGTTCGACTTTCACTGGATCAAAAGGTCCGTTTCCTGCTCCCGTTCGCCGCAATAAATGCTGTTGCTTGCCGTACGCTGTTTCGATACTCAACCTGACTTGTTTGGATACGGTCGGGAAAGCGATCTTCGCGGCTCGCCCCCGATCATAAGCGACCTCCACCCTCGGATTACCACAGCGAAAGACACCCGCGATTTGGGAGTCCGGAGACCAGTAGACGTGTTCGAAGGAAGCTAGAACAGCCCCGCCATCATGCTCGAGAAGGACTTCCTTTCGTTCGCTTACGAGCACCACCTCAAGGCCCCACTCACGGACAAATGGCTGCCGAAAGACGACCTTCGACGATCCATCGGGAGAGGGCCAAACTCGCACCGTTTGCCAAGGCATGAAATACAGCAGATAAGCCCCCGCAATGACGGCGATAAGAAGGGCGACAACCAGAATCTTCGTCATTTACAGATCGTCTCTCTAGTTTTTGCAGATCGGGCGGTCCGGGCCGGTGCGCCCTACTCCCGGTCGTTTACAGCCCAAAGACAAAGAGCGCCCCGCCCGCCGCGATGGCGACGTGTTGCTTGCCGTCGATGAGGAACGATATCGGGTTGGCGGCGATGCTGCCTCCGGTCTGAAATTCCCAGAGCGGCTTGCCTGTGGCCGCATCGAGAGCGTAGAAGTTGCCTTCGTTCGACCCGCTGAAGACCACGCCGCCGGCGGTGGACAAAACTCCGGCCCAAGTCGGCGTTTGCAGAGGGAATTCCCACTTCAACTTGCCGGTCTCGACATTCAGTGCGCGGATGGCGCCGCGCTCCTCGCTCGCCGGACCGCGGCGTTCGCCGCCGCCGGCAAAGAAAGTCTTCGGCTTGTACTCGGCCTCGCCCTTGTAATAGTAAGCACCCATTTCACGCACCGGTACGAAGAACAACTTTGCCACTGGACTATAAGAAGGACTGAACCAGTTCGTCGCGCCCTGCAGGCTGGGATACACGAAGTTCCCCTGCTCGGTCGGTTCCTTGTCAGCGATCAGCACCGGGCGCCCGCTGTCGTCCAAACCCTTCGACCAGGTCTGCTTGGAGTAAGGCGTGCCAAGCAGGAATTCTCCCGTGGCGCGGTCGAGCAGATAGTAAAACGCGTTGCGATTGGCCATCGCCACCATCTTGCGCTGCTTCCCGCGGAACGGCGCGTCAAGCAGCACGGGGATCTCGGTCGCGTCCCAATCGTGCGTATCGTGCGGCGTGAACTGGAAATGCCATTTGCGCTTTCCGGTCGCGGCATCGATCGCCAGCAGCGAGCATGTATAA
>CAZRND010000265.1:0-7939 GCA_964601345.1 uncultured Acidobacteriota bacterium
GGCGTGCGCTCCGAGGTCAACGTCTATGTGGGCGACCGCGAGGCTCGCGTGACCGGCGCGGTGCAAACCGAAATTGTGAGGATCGAAATCTGATGGCTGAGACCGTAGAGAACGTTGCCGCCCCGACCGATTGGACGGCTTACATTCCCGCCGCGATCGGCTGGATCGTGCCGGGCGGCGGGCATTTCTACCTTCGCCGCTGGGGACGCGGCGCGCTGCTGCTCGCCTCCATCGCGCTGCTCTACGCCTGCGGCATGGGGTTGAGCGGCAAGCTCTTCAGCTACAATCCGAAGGACATTGTGGATACCCTCGGCTGGCTGGCCGACCTCGGCGCGGGCGGACTCTTCTTCGTGGTGCGCTTCTTCGGCTACGAAGTGCCCGAGCCGCCTTCCGCCATGGCCGACTATGGCACCAAGTTCCTGCTCACTGCGGGACTGCTGAACGCGCTGGCCATGATGGACGCCTACGATATCGCTGTGAAGCGGAAAGATTGATGAACCTTCGTCTGACCCATTTCGAAGCCGCCGCGGTCTTTGCGTTGTGCACGAGCGTTGTGTTCGCCATCACGACGAAGAACACCGATCGCGAACGAGTGATCTACGGCATCTGGACGTTCCTGGCATTCCTGGCCGTCATCTTCGCGGGCGGCTGGATCATGTACTTGACGCACGGTTGATCTCTTCCTGGCAAGCAATCCGTCAACAACTCTGTCCTAGGTGCAGGCGCGGCAAAATCTTCCGCGGCTGGATCGCGGTGTATGAACGCTGTCCGGAATGCGACTTGCTTTTTCAGCGCGAGCCGGGTTACTTCGTCGGCGCGATGTATATCAGTTACCTGATGAGCCTGCCGCCGGGGTTGGCAATGCTCTTTACGATTTGGTTCGGACTAGGCCAGCCCTTCTGGACGTCCCTTTTGGTCACGATGCTGATCTACCTGCCGTTTGTTCCCGCGATTGTCCGCTACTCGCGCGTCCTGTGGCTGCACTTTGACAGGGGAATGGACCCTGGGGATTCATAGCCCTTTCCAGGGCGTTCGCTTCAGCGCCATGGAGATGTCGCTCATCAAGGGGACGGCTTTGTCCTTCAGCAGCGCATTCATCTCCATGTAGGTCACGCCGAGCAACTCGGCCCCTTGCCGGATAGTGATTTTCCCTTTGCGATAGCGCTCAATAACCGCCTCTGCTTTTCTTAGGTCTGCCATTGGTGACTCCGCTTTTATTTGACTGCCCTTGTCAGTAGCATACTTCATGCTATGAATGAACTACTGTGGATTTGTGGGCTTATACTCGCGACTGCAATCATCCTGTTCTTCTTCAAGAATCGAGGAGGAGCCATGAATCGCATTCCAGTTGGCGTGGGTAATCCTGCCGCACAACAACGCTTCATTAAAGCACACAAGGAGTTCTTGTTGGAGTATCCGGCGCTCCACCTATTGCTTGAAAAAGTCAGTCTGCGAAACATCGAAGGGCCCGCGCCTGAAGAAGTGGATCAACTACGGAAACTGCCCGAGGATGATCCCCGCGTGGCTGAGTTCGAAGACCGGATGATGGCGGATGGCGTCGTTTTCGGCTTGGGTCGCATAATCGCTGATGACTTTGGCGAGCTGCTCATGCTCAGCGGCAATGGGCGCGGTATAGGTGCTTACAAGATTCTTCGTGGACTGTACGAACGGTTGGTTACTGCTGCATACATTGCGAAGAACCCTTCGGAAGCTAGGCCTTTTGTGGAAGACGGCGCGATTAAGAGATGGAAGCTGTGGCGAGAGGCACTTGACGGCACGCCCGATCTGAAGGAAAGCATACCGAAGGAGACTATCGAGGCCTTGGAATCAGAATACAGACGGGTTAAGGCTAAGAACTCCGAGTCGGTCTGCAAAAAATGCGGGCACCCAAAAACTCGAGAAGCGTGGACGAGGGTCGACTTGGCCACCATGGCGAAGCTGACGGAACCCAAGCTGTCAGGATTGTACGGTGCGTGTTATCTCCTGCCAACCTTCCACTCCCATGCCACCAGTTTTAGCGTCGACAGGCGCTTCGTCCGCAAAGCGGGCGTGGTGTCATATCAGGAGACTTCAGAAGGGGAAGCCCGACTGGCGTTGATGTTGAGTCACAATCTGATGATCGCCCACCTCACAGTCCAAAATGATTATTTCAGATTAGGACTGACTCAGGAAATAGGAGAGCGCATCCGGGCCTTCCTCCGGATTTGGGAGACTCCGGCTGAGGGCGTACGGCAGGAACGCTGACTCCCAACTGTGGTTCCTTCTGAATTCGGGAAGTGCAAATGCAACTTGCTTCGCTTCCACTTGCCTCTTGCTTCTTGGCCGAAGAGAGACTCTTTTGTCATAGCCTAACTGGATTTGTTTATTTCCGCTTCGCGGATACTACACCCTTACCTCACGGGGACGCCTTGTAAGACGGAATCAGGAGTAGTAGTGAGCGGTGAGATCAGGTCCGGTAAGTCGCCCTACCTAACCGATCCTTCACTTACCGGCGGTGCTATGATCGCCGAATGAAGTCCCCTTTGCCTATGCGATTCACTAGGACCATTTTCAGCAAATGGCACCCGCTCATGACTGGAGGGGGCTTCATGGCGGCGCTGTGGGTCGCTCAGCAGCCCCTTGGCATGGTGTTCCCGCAGTCGTTCTACTGGGCAATCGCAATTGTTGCCTTCTTCGTTGCGTGTTATCGAGCTTGGGAAAGCGAATACTCAGCACGAGAGAGATTAGAGGAATTTGTGTTGGGATTCCCGCGGTTGTGCTTCTCCCCCAAGGGGGCTTTCTTGCAGTCCTTTGATGTCTTGCTCTGGGGACCAGGCCGAGAAGGCAATCTAATCCCTATGGGTGTGTCAGCCACCCTGCAGGGCTTGTACTTAAGTGTTGTCAACGATCCGGTCACAACAGGAGAGCAATCCATCGCAAAATCCGTAACTGCAGCCATTGAATTCTACGAGCCGCAGGGAGATCTCTTGCTCGCAATGGATGGAAGGTGGTCCGAGTCACCACAACCCGCCAATAGAGACCGCTCCAAAGACTTTGTGGCAGATATTCTTCCAGCCGATTTCAACATCGGAGCGACTAGAAACCTAGATATTGCCTGCAAAGCTCAGAACGAAGAATACTGTTTTGCTCTGAACAACGATAGTTTCGCCAAGGGTCACGATCCTCGCCTTGCTCGTCACCGATTGCCGACAGGGCACCTGATTGCGAGGGTTAGGTTGCGGGCCGTCAACGTAGACTGTGTTTTTGAAGTGATCTTCCGAAATCCGGGCCAGGGAGGCTCCTTGCAAGTGATCGAGCAGTCTCAGAAAAACAACATCCAAATGCCCAAGCAGATTCAGCAGTGATCCCCCTAAGTTCGCAATGTTCGGGGTGTTCTGCCCAGCTTTCCAGGCCCCCATAAGTCGTCTGTTATGCCAGTCTCATTCGCACTTCGTGCTCTTCGGTGGCGTCCGCGCGCAGTTGATGCTGTTCGTCATGCCCTCGGCCAGGTAGGCGCAGGCGTTGTCGGTGGCCGTCTTCATTGCCTCTTCCTTCGTCGGACCCTTCGCCGATCGGCACTTTGTTTGGCCGTTGAACTCCATACACACTTCGCAACTGTGCGTGCTCAGTCCCTGCATGCCGTAGACCATCAGTCCGATCACGGCGAGCACGACGACGATCACGGCGACGGCCGTCTTGGACATAATTTGAATGTATACTAGAACTTCAGCCGATGTAGCTCAATTGGTAGAGCACCGGTTTCGTAAACCGGGGGTTATGGGTTCAAGTCCCGTCATCGGCTCCACTACTTTAATTCCCAAGTGGCAGGTTGGAAACCTGCCCTACAGAAACCTGCCCTACGGAAACCTGCCCTACAACTTCGCGCCCGGCTTCCAGCGCCTGGCGATAGACGCGATTCCGCTCGAGTCGCGAGAAGCGCTGTCCGCGGCGGTGAAAATGCGCCAGCCCAAAGCCCATCGTCACCGTGCCGGCGTACGCAATGACGCCCTTCAGAACCAGCCCACCTCCGCCCGGCAGCTTGCCGGCCAGCTCGCGAGCCAGCGAGCGCAGTCCGAAAGCTGAGCCGAGGATGGATGCGACTTGCCCGCGCTGCCCGGAGAATCCCACCGGTGCGTCGCTGGCCGCGGCGATCAGCAGCGCCATGCGGATTTGGTTCGCGGTGATCACCACGGTGTCCGACGCGAACTCGCCGATGGCCCACGGCAGCTCGATCGGGCTGGGGATCACGTTCGGCACGGCGCTCAACGCCGCGAAAGCGGCGTTCTCGCGCGCCACTTTTCCGATGATGCCTTGGATCACGCGGTCGCGCAGAGCGGGGAGATGCCGCGCCAGGGCCAGCTCCTGTTCGGAGCATCGCTCGAGCAATTGCGAGATCACGGGACCAAGGTTCGCAGGATCGAAAAGGATGAAGTCCTCGCTCAGAACACTGATCTCGGCGCTGCGCGGCGGCGCGGCGGAAAATCCCACTACGCGCGCGGTCATCCGCGGGAACATCGCCTGTTCTCCCGGCGTGAGCGGAGTGCGCATGGGAAAGAGCCGGCGCCGGGCCTGCGCCTGCAAGGCCGGCGTCAAGTGCGGAGGCACGAGCCAGTCTTCCATCGCCGAAACCTCGTCCGCCGATCCCACCAGCGCCAGCGAGAAGGGTTGCGACGCCTCCCGGATCACCGCCTCCGGACTGAGGCCTTGGAGCGCTTTTGTTACTTGCTTCCAGAACAAGAGGCTCATATGCTCTTACGTTACCAAAGTACGACGAGGGGACGCGAAAAGTTTCATGCAGACGAGTTGGGTGACGTTTGATTGTTACGGTACGCTCATCGATTGGGAAGGCGGCATCCGGCGATTCATTGCGGCGCTCCCCGGAGTGCGCGATCCCGACTCGTTCATGGCGGAGTGGGAAGAGATCCAGTTCCAGATGCTGCACGAGCCTTACAACCGCTATCGCGAGATTCTGGCCGCGAGCTTGCGCGAGACGCAATCGCGGCGCCGCCTGCCGTACCATCCGCAACAGGGATTCGATTTTGCCGAAGCACTTACCGGATGGACTCCTTTTCCCGATACCAATCCGGCGCTTGAAAAGTTGCGCGCCCGCGGATTCAAGCTCGGGATCGTCTCGAACATCGACGACAACCTATTGCAGCGGACGATCAAGCACTTCACGGTCCCCTTCGATCTGCTGATGACCGCGGAACAGTCGAAAGCCTACAAGCCCGACGCGCGGCCGTTCCAGCTCGCGCTCGAGCGCGTCGGCGTACCGCCATCCGAGGTCACGCACGTGGCGTTCGGCGAACGTTACGATCTGGCGACGGCGCGGGCCTGTGGCATGAAAGTGATCTTCGTGGCGCGCAACGGAAAAAAGATCGCCACGCCGGCCGATGCCGAGATTCACTCCTTGGAAGCCCTGCCGGATTTGCTCGAGAAGTCCTAGAAGCTGCGCCCGTACCAGAGGACCAATCGCATATCGTTGTAGTTCGGTCCGCGGTAATTCATCGCGCGACGCCCCGCGGTGGTATAGACGCCGCGCACGAAGAGGGCGTACGCCCAGACGCCCGGCAGTCGCACGTGGCCGAAGCGATAGCCGGGACCCATCTCGATGAAGTTGCTGAAAAAGTCGCCGCGCGCATCGCCTGTTATGTTCAGCGCGGCGAATGGTTGATGATGAAATCCCAGAAAGGACGGCAGCGTGTATCCGGCCTTGGTCTGCGCGTAGAAGACAGCGTTCTGTCCGAAGCGCGAAAGATAAACGGCATCGCCGGTGGCTTCGACGAATCGTCCTGTTTCGTTCGCGAACAGGCCCGGGCCCCACGTTCGGAAATAAGACAGCCCGCCGCGATAATCCGGCTCGGAACGCCGCCTGAGAGTCGTGATGGCGTTGCCCGCCTCGCCCCAGATCATTGTGCGGCGCGTGAGTTGCCGTCTCGCGCCGACGGAAAGGACCACGCCGTCATCGACAAAACGCATGCTGAAGTAAGGCAGCACGGGCAGAGAAGCGACGCGAATTTCGCTCTTGATTTGGCCGTATCCGAATGCTGTCTCGTAGCGCGAGCTCAAGAACGGCATGGCCCACGCGGTCGTGACCACGCGACGATAGGGCGATCGCAAGTTGTCGTAGGCGCGGCGCGCGGCTGCCGCTTTCTTCACGTCCTTGCCGACGGCGGCCAGCCGGAACCAGTGGATGGCCACGTCGTCCTTCTTAAGCATGTTGTAGAGGAATCCGAGTTGCAAAAGGGCGTCGGGATCGCTTGGATCGAGGCGGTGGACCTGCTCGAATTCTCGCACCGCCGCTTGGAGATAGCTCTTCTCGATGCTGGCGAAGCCGAGTTCCTTATGCTGTTGGATTTCGGCGTCGCGAAGCAGTTTGAGCTGAGCGCGGCTCTCCGAATCCTGCGGATCGTTCTTGAGCGCCGTTTCAAAACATGGGATGGCCGCCTCGGGCTGCTTCATCGCCAGGAACAGGAAGCCCAGCTCCTTGCGGACCGCGTTTTGCCACGGCTCGAGCTCCAGGGCTTTCTCGAATTCGTAGACATAAGGATAGCGATTTTGCAGTCCTTCGCGGCCTTGCGCGGCGACGCGCGCGTCGGGCGCGCGCCACGCCAGCAAGTAGTAGGCGTTTGCCGCAGTCGGATCGGACTTTTCGTGAAGTCGCGCGAGTGTCACCAGATAGCGGTAGCGCGAAGGCGCCTGTCGTCGCAAGAGCCTGTATTGCTCAAT
The DNA here is from genome assembly GCA_964601345.1 of uncultured Acidobacteriota bacterium. Classification (GTDB taxonomy): domain Bacteria; phylum Acidobacteriota; class Terriglobia; order JAJPHL01; family JAJPHL01; genus CAZRND01. Next base: position 6,709 of record CAZRND010000265.1, read on the forward strand.
GGCCTGTGCCGCGTCGCCGTGCACGGCGTACGCGGCGGCCAGGGAATCACGCGCGTCGATGTTCTTTGGATCGGCCGCGCTCCATCGCGCGATCTCGGCAAGCATCGGTTGTTCGGCGTTGTCGAGCGCCTGCCGCGCTTGCGCCGCCAGCCGCTCATCCGTCGATTTCGCGGCGCGCCGGAAATATTCAAGGGCCTTCGCTTCCTGCTTCGTCTGGAAATAGAGATAGGCAAGCTCGAGAACGTTATGAAGATCGCCGGGACGCGCGCGCTCGTAGGCTTCGAAAGCTTCGACGGCCTGTTCCGTCTCCCCCATTTTCATCAGCGTGTAGCCGATCTCGCGATGCACTTCGACGCGTGATGGGTCGGCCTCGACCGCGCGCCGGAAATTCTCGACGGCCTGGTCGTACTCTTTGCGTTCGAGCTGTTTGTAAGCTTGAGTGAGAAGATCGTAGGCGGCGCCCTGCCACAGCAGCAGGGCGAACAACACCAGCCGCATGAAGCCATTACGGCAGGAGTGCTATAGTTTGTCAATGCCCAAGGCAATTCTCTCCATTTTCCTGTTCGCGGCCCTCGCGGCCGCCGAGAATCCGGCCCTCTGGTCGGGCATGCGCTACCGCATGATCGGCCCCGAACGCGGCGGACGCGTGACCACGGTGACGGGCGTCCCCTCGCAGCCCACGACCTTTTATATGGGCTCGACCGGAGGCGGCGTCTGGAAAACAACCGACGCCGGACATAACTGGATCAACGTATCCGACGGATTCTTCCAGGCCGCGTCGATGGGCGCGATTGAAGTCGCGCTCTCCGATCCGAACGTCGTGTATGCCGGGACCGGCTCGTCGAAGATTCGCAGCAACGTTTCGATCGGCCGCGGTATCTACAAGTCCACCGACGCGGGCAGGACCTGGGCGTTCATCGGACTGCGCGACGTGGGGCAGATCGCCACCGTGCGCGTGCATCCCGAAAATCCCGACGTGGTCTACGTGGCGGCGCAGGGAAATCCCTTCACGGCGAACAAGGAACGCGGCGTTTATCGCAGCACGGACGGCGGCAAGACGTGGAAGAACGTGCTCTTTGTCTCTGACACTTGCGGCGCGGCCGACCTGGAGCTGCAACCGGGCAACCCGAAAGTGATCTTCGCGTCTCTTTGGCACGCGCAGCGCAAGCCGTGGACGATCATCAGCGGCGCGATGGAAGGCGGCATTTACAAGAGCACAGACGGCGGCGAG
>CAZRND010000266.1:0-4889 GCA_964601345.1 uncultured Acidobacteriota bacterium
CTTCCTGCACGGGACGCCCTTCGGCGAGGGCGTCTTTGGTCATTTGCTCGACCTCGGGCGCCTTGCCTTCGTACAGGCACTGGTTCATCAGGGCGTAATCGATCATGGCGGATTCCCAGGAATGCTACGCGTGGGCCACGCGCCGGGCGTTGAATTCCGCGAGCGCTTCCTGCATGGCCACGATGTTTTCGCGCGGCATGCCCGGACTCGTCCCGCCGCCCACCGAAAGGATGATCCCTTCCCCGCCCGAGCCTTCGAGCACGTCGAGCGTCTCCTCCTTCACTTCTTCGGGCGTTCCCCGCACGCCGACTTCGAGCGGGTTGACATTGCCCATCAGGCACATCCGGTCGCCCACGCGTCGCTTCACCTCTCGGATGTTTTTCTGCTTGCCCCAATTCAGCACGCCGAACCCGGCGTCCGGAAGATGATCCAGGCAGGCGTCGACCTCGGCGTCGTTGTGGTAAATCTTGATCCAATCCTTCGGAAACGCGTCGCAGATGCGCTTTAAGTAAGGATGCGCGTATTCCATGTAGTGCTCTTCGTTGATGAAGCCGACGATGTCGTCGAGGATGAAAATGCTCTCGACCGTATCGCCGAGCACCTTGTGCTGCGCCTTGAGCCAGTCGATCACCACGCGCGTGCACAAGTCGATGAGCTTGTGCGCGCCCTTCGGGTCTTCCACGAGATCGATCATGAAGTGCGTGGTGCCGCGCACGAAGCCCGCCGTGCAGAGCGGCCCGCGCGCCGTGACCATCGGCAGGATGTAGCCGTGATCGAGAATTCGCTGGCGGATCATGCCGTAGCGGTGCAGCGTGAGCGCGGCGAAGGCGTCGGCTTCGACCTCGTACTCCGGGAAATTGTCGATGTCCTCGAGGCGGTAAAGCGTGTTGTACTCGCTCGGCGTATTGTCCTGCCAGAATTTGATCTTGGCGCCGAGCACCGAGGGTTCCGCGGCCATGCCGTACTCCAGCCACCACGACGGGATGAAGATGATGTCCGGAAATTCGCGCATGATCCGCAGGTTGGATTGGAACCACAGCTCCGGATCGAGGAAATAGTCCATGTGCGAGATCCCCAGGTAGCCGGGGATCCAGGGGCTGTCGATGATCAGCGCCATCGGGATTTTTTCCATCTTTTCCCGGCGCGCCGCGCGCTTAAAAACTTCCCATTGTTCCCGAAGCATGATTCACCCCTCAGACCGAGAAAGCCCGCCCCCGGTGCAAGCCTAGCAGAATCTGCACCAGCCGGTGCGCGATGAGCTCGTGCAGCGTCAGCAGCTCGCGATTCGCCGCCGCGATCGCTTCCGCGTCGCGCGTGTCCTTCGCGCCGCCGCCGGCCTTGAGCGCGTCCGTCGCTTCCTTCACGATGGGATCGGCGATCGCTTCGCCGGCCATCTCCCAGAGCGTGATGAAACGGTCGACGGCGGTCGGGAAGCTGACTTCGAAGACGCCGAACTGGCTGGTGGTCCGCGGCGGCTTGTAGTCGAGATTGAACGGACCGTTGTATCCGTGCGATCGCAGCAGCACGAGCACATTGAGCCAGTCGAGCGGATTCACGAGGCCGACGCCGATGTCCACGTCGTGCTTGAGGCGGTAGCCGTCGTTGATGTCGAAGTGGAAGAGCTTGCCTGCGAGCAGCGCGCGCGCCAGCGCCGCGCGCGGAGCAGCGCCCCACATCAGCTCATGCAGATACTCTGGATTCAGTCCAACCATCTCGGGATGCGTCAGCAATCCCGAGGCGATGAAGCCGAGCATGGCGTCGCTCGTCGGGAGCAGGATCTCGGCCTGCGGCTCGAAGGGCTTCGCTTCCAGGCAATGCTTCAGCGTTGGGCGCTTCTTGGATTTCGCGACTTCGATGTCCCGATCGCACGCGGCGTTCAGCGATTCCGCATACCAGCGAAGGTTGTCCATTTCGTCGATGGCGCCCTGCACGAAGTAGCCGAGCGATCCGGGCCAGTAGACCGCGAACGAAGCGCCGAGTTCATGCCCGATGTCCACCGTGTTCCGCACGCGAAACTTGGCGTACTCGCGGACTTCAGGCGCTTCCGCCGCCGGGCTCGCTGCCCACACGGCGTGGTGAAACGTCTCGGTCGTGACCATCGAGCATTTCAGGCCGCTTGCATCGAGGGCTTTCTTGATGCGAGCGACGATTTCCGCTTGTTCGCCCTTACCGATCGCGGCCGTCGGGATGACGTCGGTGTCATGCGTGGTCCAATATCCGATGCCGATCTCGCCAAATTTGCGTATGATTTCCTCGAACCCGATCTCCGGACGCGTCGGTGCGTGGAAAAGGGCGTGGCCTGGATAAGCGGCCGCCCACTGCGGACCGGAAATGAAATACTTGCGCCGCGTGGCCGGAGTGTAGGCACCGCCGCAGGCCTTCATCAGGCGAGAAACAAGCGCTTGCTGCTGGTCCGCAGGTATCGGATTCATGTGGAAATACTAGTCTAACACCGATTTTGTTGTACACTACAACTAATCATGCGCCCTATTGCGAGTGTTCTCTTTCTGCTGTCGATTGCCCAGCTCTCGGCTGAAAGCGGCCGCGATGCCTGGCTGCGCTACCCGCCGTTGAAAGACGCGGCGAGCGTGCCTGAAGTCGTCCTGAAGTCGAATCGCTCACTCGTGCTCGATAGCGCGCGGGACGAGCTTATCCGCGGCGCCAGAGGCCTTGCCGGCAGCATCATTCTGGAGCGCGGATCGAACCTCAAACCGGACGCTTACCGGCTTAGAACGCTCAACCGCCAGACGATCGTGACTGGAGGGAACGATCGCGGCGTCCTCTACGGCGCTTTCGCGCTGCTGCGCAAGATCGCGCTCGGCGAGTCGATCGCCAAGCTGGATGAAGTGCAGACGCCCGCCGCTTCCATTCGCTACGTGAACCAGTGGGACAACCTCAACGGAACCATCGAGCGAGGCTACGCCGGCCCTTCGATCTTCTGGGAGAAGGACCACGCCCGCCAAGATCTGACCCGCGTCGCCGAATACGCGCGCCTGCTCGCGTCGCTCGGAATCCAGGGCGTGACCATCAACAATGTCAACACCGACCGCCGTGTGATCACCGCCGAGTATCTTCCGGAAGTAGCGCGGATCGCGGCCGCGATGCGCCCTTGGGGCGTGCAAGCGGCGCTGGCCGTCGATTTCGGCAGCCCGAAAACTTTGGGCAATCTCGACACCTTCGATCCTCTCGACCCGAAGGTTGCCGCGTGGTGGGAAGCGAAGGTGAACGAGATCTATGCCGCCGTTCCCGATCTCGGCGGGCTGATCATCAAAGCGGATTCCGAGGGGCGCGTCGGCCCGTCGGCTTATGGACGTACGCATGCCGACGCGGCCAACGTCGTCGCGCGCCCGCTCCAGGCGCGCGGCGGCCTGCTCTTCTATCGTGGCTTTGTCTACAACAAAAGGATGGATTGGCGCAACCTGAAGAACGATCGCGGCCGCGCCGCCTACGACAACTTCCACGATCTCGACGGCAAGTTCGAAAGCAACGTCATCATCCAGATCAAGAACGGCCCGATTGATTTTCAAGTGCGCGAGCCGGCGTCGCCACTTTTTGGCGGGCTGGAGAAAACGTCGCGCGCGATCGAGTTGCAGGTGACGCAGGAATACTTCGGTCAGGCCAAGCACACCGTGTTCCTCGTCCCGATGTGGAAAGAAGTACTCGACTTCGACATGCAGGCCGGCCGCGCGGGAACCCCGGTGAAGTCGCTGGTGCGCGCGGTCGTCGGGGTGGCCAACTCCGGCATGGATGAGAATTGGACCGCCAACCATCTCTCCCAGGCGAATCTGTACGGTTTCGGGAGGCTGGCGTGGAATCCTGACCTGAGCGCCAAGACGATTGCCGAAGAGTGGACTCGTCTGACATTCTCGAACGATCCGCTCGTAGTGAAGACCGTAACGGATCTGCTGCTGAAATCCTGGCGGGTATATGAAAACTACACGGGCGTGCTCGGCCTGCAGGGACTCACCGACATTGTCGGCAACCATTACGGCGTCGCGGTCGAAGCATCCGAGCGCAACGGCTGGGGACAGTGGCATCGCGCCGACGAAAAAGGCGTGGGCATGGACCGCACCGTCGCGACGGGCACCGGCTTCATCGGCCAGTACAACGCGGGCGTCGCGCGCATGTACGAATCGCTCGCCGATTGTCCTGACGATCTGCTCTTGTTCATGCACCACGTCCCTTACACGCACGTGCTGCACTCGGGCAAGACGGTCATCCAGTACATTTACGACTCGCACTACGAAGGCGCGGACGCCGCCGAGTCCTATCCGCGCGAGTGGAAAACGCTCGAGGGCCGCGTGGACGACCAGCGCTACCACGCCGTCCTGGCGCAGCTTGAGTATCAGGCGGGACAAGCGCAGGTCTGGCGCGACGCCGTCACCAACTGGTTCGCCCGCGCGAGCGGCATTCCGGACGCGAAGGGCCGCGTTGGGAATTATCCCGGACGCATCGAAGCCGAGTCCATGCGCCTCGACGGCTACGTGGCCAAGGACGTCACGCCCTGGGAAGCCGCGTCGGGAGGCAAGGCCGTCGAGTGTCCGGGGGCGCGCTGCACTGCCCTCACTTCGTATAACGGTCCCGCGGGGCGCTATGCAATTCGCGTCCAGTATTTCGACCAGAACACCGGCGCATCCGAATACAAAGTCTCGGTAGCCGGGCGCGCCGTCGACGAGTGGGTCGCCGATCTTCGCGTCCCTTCACGACGCGTCGATTCGGGCGCCTCCACGCGGCGCCTGCTTCCGGCGATGGAGCTACATCCCGGAGACGAAATCCGCATCGAGGGATTGCCGAATGGAACCGAAGTCGCGGCGCTCGATTACATCGAGATTCTGCCGCAGCCGCAGGGCGCGCCCATCTTTAAGGACCCAGCCGTTCCCATGGACACA
>CAZRND010000266.1:4899-7913 GCA_964601345.1 uncultured Acidobacteriota bacterium
GGCGGCGCAAGGGGCGTCCCTACTTTAAGGCCCGGGCCGTTCCCATGGAACAGCGCGCCGACGATCTCGTCTCGCGCATGACGCTCGAAGAGAAAGTTTCGCAGCTCATGAGCGATTCCGCGGCCATCGATCGCCTCGACGTCCCGGCCTACAACTGGTGGAACGAGTGCCTGCATGGCGTCGCGCGCGCGGGCCGCGCTACTGTTTTTCCGCAACCGATCGGGCTCGCCGCAACTTGGGACACCGACCTCATCCATCGCGTGGCCTCGGCGATCTCCGACGAAGGGCGCGCGAAATACCACGAGTTCGTGCGGCGCGGGAAGCGCAACATCTATCAAGGCCTGACGTTCTGGACGCCGAACATCAATCTCTTCCGCGATCCGCGCTGGGGACGCGGCATGGAGACGTACGGCGAAGATCCCTACCTCACCGCGCGCCTCGCCGTGCAGTTCATCAAGGGCATCGAGGGCGACGATCCGAAATACCTCAAGGCTGTGGCCACGGCGAAGCACTTCGCCGTGCACAGCGGCCCGGAGCCGCTGCGACACACCTTCGACGCCGTCGTTTCGGAAAAGGACCTGCGCGAAACGTACCTGCCGCACTTCGAGGCGGCGATCAAAGAGGGTGGAGCGAATTCGGTGATGTGCGCGTACAACCGCGTCGACGGATTGCCGGCCTGCGCCAGCCCGCAGCTTCTTGAAAACATCTTGAGGAAAGAGTGGGGGTTTCCCGGCTACGTCGTCTCCGATTGCGGCGCGATCGGAGACGTTTACCTGAATCACAAGACCTCGGCGACTCCCGAAGAGGGAGTGGCCGCGTCGATCAAGGCCGGTACGGATTTGAATTGCGGCGTCGAGTACAGCAACCTGACCGCGGCGGTGCGCAAGGGGCTCCTCAGCGAATCCGAAATCAACCGCTCGGTGCGTCGGCTACTCGTGACACGATTCAAGCTCGGGATGTTCGACCCGCCCAGTATGGTTAAGTACGCGCAGATTCCTTACAGCGTGAACGACAGCGCACCGCATCGCCAACTGGCGCTTGAGACGGCGCGCAAATCGATCGTGCTGCTGAAGAACGAGAAACGCACGCTACCGCTGAGCAAGTCGCTCAAGACGATCGCCGTGATCGGTCCGAACGCGGACAACGCCGAAGTGCTTCTCGGAAATTACAACGGCGATCCTGCCGAGCCGGTCACACCCCTCGCGGGAATTCGCAAGAAATTGCCCGGCGCGCACGTGATCTACGCGCGCGGCGCGGACCTGGCGGCAAATCTGCCGAGCTTCGAAGTCATCCCATCGTCCGCGTTATCCACAGGGGGCAAGCCGGGCCTGCAGGGCGAGTATTACAACACCAGCAATTTCGATGGAAAACTGCACCGGCCGCGCGAGTTGACGTATCCGAGTTCGGGCCGACTCACGGGCCAGATCCCCAACGATCTCAAGCCGGTCTTCACGCGCATCGACCCGCAGGTGGATTTTCACTGGCAGGATGGCGCGCCGCGGCGGGACATGAATGACGACGACTTCGGAGTCCGCTGGACCGGATACCTCTCGGCGCCCGAGAGCGGCACTTACCAGATCGGCGCGCTCGGGTTGAACGCGTTTGAGTTTTATTTTGACGGCAGGCCGCTCTTCCAGTTCAACAACATTCATCACGGCTCTTACCAATACGCTTCCGTGGAGCTCGAGGCGGGCAAGCTTTATCCCATTCGTCTCGACTACCACGAGTATCTGAACGACGCCGACATCCAATTAGTCTGGTCGCGCGCGCGCAAGGATCAGGATCAACAGGCGCTCGACGCCGCGCGCCGCGCCGACGCCGTCGTGATGGTGCTCGGCCTCTCGCCGCGTCTCGAGGGCGAGGAGATGAAGGTACCTGTGGAAGGCTTCTCGGGCGGCGACCGCATCGATCTCGGCATCCCGCGCACGCAACAAGATTTGCTCGAAAAAGTCACGGCGCTCGGCAAGCCCGTCGTTCTCGTGCTGATGAACGGCAGCGCCCTCGCGGTGAATTGGGCGAAGGATCATGTCCCGGCGATCGTCGAGCTCTGGTATCCCGGGCAAGCGGGTGGCGCGGCTCTGGCTGACGTGCTCTTCGGCGATTACAATCCCGCCGGGCGCCTCCCGGTGACGTTCTACAAATCCGCCGCGCAGTTGCCGCCCTTCACGGACTACGACATGAAGGGCAAGACCTACCGGTTCTTCGAGGGCGAACCGCTCTTCCCGTTCGGATACGGGCTCAGCTACACGACGTTCGCGTACAGCAACCTCAAGATCAACGGACTGCATGTATCGGTGGACGTGCAGAACACAGGGAAACTCGCCGGCGAAGAAGTTGTGCAGCTCTATGCGAAAGGGATGATTCGTTCGCTGGCCGGGTTCCAGCGCATCCCACTACGCGCAGGCGAACGTCGCACGGTGGAGTTTGTTGTGCAACTCGCCGAACCGGGCGACTACGAGATCTCAGTCGGGGGCGTTACCGGCCGCCTGAAGCGTTGACCTTGCGCGTCAACCCGGCGTTGTACATCGCCGCGTAATCGAGATATTGTTCCGCGGCATCCTTGTAAGAGCCCGCCTGGACCTTGCCCGATTCCCTGGTCAGCCGCAGATTGATGCCTGCCCAATACGTCGGAAGATTGAGCTTCTTGTAGCGCGACACAACCTGATCGCGGACCGCGGGATCGAAGTGCACTCCGTACTGATCCACGAGCCCCTTGATCGCGGCATAGTCCCCTTCGGCCTTGATCCGCATCAGCTCGGAGAGCAGCATGCCGACGCCTTCGCGCATCTTGGGATAGTCCTTGACGCGGATGTAATTCTTTCCGTCGCGCTCGAATCGCTCGATCCCCCCGCTCTTGGCGATGATGTAGTTGACGATGAGTTGCCGGTCGCGCTGGTGATCTTCCTCGATGGTGTCGCCGCGCGGAATCCGTCGAAGCTGCAGCAGCGGCGCGCGCGCCGCCGAATCGTACATGGCTTTCGCCACCTCTTCCTGGTTGGTGATGAGGCCGAGTT
>CAZRND010000267.1:0-7132 GCA_964601345.1 uncultured Acidobacteriota bacterium
CCGCGCCGCGTCGTCCTCAAGGACGACGGACACGGCATGCCCTCGCCCTACACCATCGTCGATAACGAACGCACGTTTCTCGACGCCACCGACATGATCTTCGTCGACGCCATCGGCACCGGATACAGCCGCCCGGCGCCCGGCGAGAACACTGCCCAGTTTTACGGCGTTTCGCAGGATGCGCAATACTTCTCCGACTTCATCTACCAATACCTGACGCGCAACGAACGCTGGTCGTCGCCGAAGTTCCTGATCGGCGAGAGCTACGGCACCACGCGCTCGGCACAACTTTCTGCCACGCTCCAACAGCGCCACCAGATTTATCTCAACGGCATCGTGCTCGTCTCCTCGGTAGGATTCGGAAACTGGGGCGCCGACGACCGTACCATCTTCTTCCTGCCGACCTACGTCACCTCGGCCTGGTATCACAAGCTGCTCCCGCCCGACCTGCAGAAGTTGACCATCGACCAGGTCGCGCAGCAGGCCCGCGACTTCGCGCACGGCGAGTACGCGCAGGCGCTCGAAAAGGGCGACCAGATTTCGCCGGCCGATTATCAGAAAGTGGTGAAGGACCTCGCCCGCTTCACCGGCCTCTCGCCGAAGTTCCTCGAGAGCGCGAACCTGCGCGTGAGTCCGCAACGGTGGTTCAAGGAGCTCCGGCGCGGCGACCGCCGCACGGTAGGCCGCCTCGACTCGCGCTTCGAAGGCATCGATTACGACGCCGCCGGCGAGTCCAACGAATACGACTCAAGCCAAGTCTCTTACTCGGGCGCATTCGCCGCGACGTTCCAGGAGTATGTGCGCCACGAGCTGAAGTGGAACAGCGAAGGGTTCTATCTCACCAGCGGCAACGTTCGCCCGTGGGATCAGGGCCAGCCCGGACAACCGGGCGAAGCGTTGCGCGTGGCGATGACGCAGCAAGGAACGCTGAAAGTTCTCGTGGTCTGCGGATACTACGATCTGGCGACGCCGTTCAACGGCATCGAGCACACCGTCTCGCACATGGGGCTCGAGCCGCCGGTCCGCAAGAACATCAGCTTCACCTACTACGAAGCGGGCCACATGATGTACACCGACAAGAAGTCGCGTGAGAAACTGCGCCGCGACGTCGTGGCGTTCATCAACAACGGCTACAAGCACAACGGGGAATAACATGAAGATCCACCCGGCGCCGGCGCTGCTGCTCCTGATCGCGACAGCCGCGCACGGCGAGACATCGTGCGAAGGACTGGCCAAACTCGCGCTGCCTGATACGACGATCACGCTCGCGCAAACCGTCGCCGCGGGCGAGTTCGCGCCGCCCGCAGGCGGAGGGCCCGGCGGCGCGGCGGCGTTCAAGACGCTGCCGGCGTTCTGCCGCGTCGCTGCGACGCTGAAACCGTCCTCCGACTCGGACATCAAAATCGAAGTCTGGCTGCCCGCGACAGGATGGAACGGCAAGTTCGAGGCAGTCGGGAACGGCGGATGGTCCGGCGCGATCGGCTACGGTCCGCTTGGCCGGATGATGGCGCGCGGTTACGCCGCCGCGTCCACCGACACCGGGCATGCAGGCGGCAGCGGAAGCTTCGCACTCGGTCATCCTGAAAAGCTCATCGACTTCGGCTACCGCGCGGTTCATGAGATGACCGTGAAGGGCAAAGCCATCACCGCGGCTTTCTACGGCAGCGGTCCGAAGCTCTCTTATTGGAACGGATGCTCGTCCGGCGGCAAGCAAGGACTCAAAGAAGCGCAGCGCTACCCCGCCGACTACGACGGCATCATCGCCGGCGCTCCGGCAAATTATTGGACGCACCTGGTGACCTGGTCGCTGTGGGTCGGCCAGGCCTCGTTCAAGGATCCCGCCGTCAACCTGAAGGACAAATTCAAACTGCTTCACAACGCCGCGCTCGAAATGTGCGATGCGCGCGACGGCGTGAAGGACGGCGTCATCGAAGATCCCGCCTCCTGCCGCTTCGATCCGAAGGTGCTCGAGTGCAAAGGCGATGACACATCCAACTGCTTGACCGCCCCGCAAATCGAGGCGGCGCGAAAGGCCTACAGCGGCGCGATCAATCCTCGAACCAAGCTCGAGATCTTTCCGGGACTCGAACCCGGCAGCGAAATGGGATGGGGGCCCCTCGCCGCTGGACCGCAGCCGTTTTCGATCGCCACGGATCATTACAAGTATGTAGTTTTCAAGGACGCGAACTGGGACTGGCTCACGCTCAACTTCGATAGCGACGTAGCCCTCGCCGACAAGACCGACAGCGGCCTGTTGAACGCCACCGTCCCAAACCGCAGGGATTTTTTCGGCGGGGAGGAAAAAACCCGGCAATACCCCGGCGGAAACGAACACTCCATGGGCCCGCCCAACGGAACCACCTACTCCAAGGCCTTCCCCGGCAAGACCGGGGAAAACAACCCCCTTTCCTTGTGGCGGGGATGGAGCATTGGGCGGGAGGCGATGGACCCAGCAACGCCGACTGGCAGAACGCCATCGAGCAGTGGGTGGAACAAGGCAAAGCGCCCGACCAGATTATCGCCACGCACGCCACCAACGGCCAGACGGACCGCTCGCGTCCGCTCTGCCCGTATCCGCAGGTGGCCCAGTACAAGGGAACAGGAAGCACGGATGATGCCGCAAATTTCGTTTGTAAAGCGCCTTAGGGAGATTTCGCTTCTCCTGTTCATCTTCCTGGCGGCCTGCGGGAAGAGTGCGCCCGAAAAGCCCGAGCCGCCTCCTGCGGTTCCCGTCGATGGCACGCGAATCATCGCCGCCGACCGGACGCCCGGCGAGTGGCTGTCGCACGGCCGCACCTACAGCGAACAGCGCTTCAGCCCCTTGTCGCAGATCACGACGCAGAACGTCGCGCAGCTCAAGCCGGCCTGGCACTTCGATCTCGATACCGACCGCGGCCAGGAATCGACGCCGATCGTCGCCAACGGCTTGGTGTACATCACGTCGGCGTGGAGCAACGTCTACGCCTTCGAAGCCGGCACTGGGAAACTGGTCTGGTCCTTCGATCCGCATGTGCCGAAGGACTGGAGCGTGCACGCCTGCTGCGACGCGGTGAATCGCGGCGTGGCCATCTGGCGAAACAAAGTGTTTGTCGGAACGCTGCACGGATGGCTCATCGCGCTCGACGCCAATACCGGCGTGCCGGTTTGGAGAACACTGACGATCGATCGGAATTTGCGCTATGCCATCACCGGCGCGCCGCGTGTGGTGAAAGGTAGAGTCCTCATCGGCAACGCCGGCGCGGAAAACGGTGTGCGTGGATACATCTCGGCCTACGATGCCGAGACCGGCAAGCAGGTCTGGCGCGTCTATACCGTGCCGGGTGATCCCGCGAAGCCCTTTGAGAGCCCCGCTCTCGAGAAGGCCGCGAAGACCTGGAAGGGTCAGTGGTGGAAGCTCGGCGGCGGCGGCACGGTGTGGGACAACATGTCCTACGATCCGCAGCTCGACCTGCTCTACTTCGGCACCGGCAACGGCTCGCCGTGGAATGCGCAACTGCGCAGCCCGCAAGGCGGCGATAACCTGTACCTCAGCTCGATCATCGCCGTAAAGCCCGATAACGGCGAGTACGTCTGGCACTACCAGGAAAATCCCGGCGACGCCTGGGACTACGACGCCGTACAGCAGATCGTGCTGGCGAACCTCACGATCGACGGAAAACCGCGCAAGGTCCTGATGCATGCGCCGAAGAACGGGTTTTTCTACGTTCTCGACCGCGCTACGGGCGAGCTGATCTCGGCGAAGGCCTTCACGCAAGTCACGTGGGCTAGGGAAATCGATTTGAAGCCGGGACGGCCCGTCGAGAATCCGGCGTCGCGTTACGCGGCAACCGGAAAGCCCTGGCTCGCCGTGCCCGGCCCGCTCGGCGGACATAACTGGCAGCCGATGTCCTTCAATCCGATCAATCGCCTGGCCTACTTACCTGTTGTCGAGTTGCCGTTCACCTTCATCGCGGAGAAGAAATTCGAACCGAAGATGCTCGCCTGGAACCTGGGCATCGACACGAACACCACCAGCCTGCCGCAGGACGACGCGGTGAAGAAACAGATCAAGGCGCTGCTCAAGGGCCATCTCGCGGCGTGGGATCCCGTGGCGCAGCGTGAAGTATGGCGCGCCGAAAATCCGAGCCCGTGGAACGGCGGCGTGCTTTCGACCGGCGGGAGTCTCGTTTTCCAAGGTGACTCCGACGGAAAACTGAATGCCTATAACGCCGCCACCGGGGCCAAGCTGTGGTCGGGCGACGTGCAGACCGGAATCCTCGCCGCGCCCATCAGCTATGAGTGGGCCGGCGAGCAGTACATCGCGATCGAAACAGGATACGGCGGCGCGTTCGGCCTGACGATGGGCGAGCTGGCTCGCGATCTGCACGTAAGCACCAACCGCCCGCGCGTTGTCGCGTACAAGCTTAACGGCGCGGACGCGCTTCCGCCCGTCGTCGCGCCGGCGAAACCGTCGCCGCAGATGCCGGCCGACACCGCCAGCGCGGCGGTGGTGGCGCAAGGCAAGGCGCACTTCAGCCGCTTCTGCTGGAATTGTCACGGCGACGCGGCGGTGAGCGGCGGGCTCGTTCCCGATCTGCGCTTCTCGGCAGCGCTCAGCGACAAAGATCTGTGGAAGAAAACCGTGGGTGGCGGCGCGTTGAAACAACTCGGCATGCCCGGCTTCGGGTCGGAACTGAATGCCGACGATCTCGAGGCCCTGCGCGCTTACGTGATCCATCGCGCGAACGAGCAGGCCGCTCTGGAAAAGAAAAAGCCCTAAGGAACTGCAGGATCATCCAGAGGTCGGTTGGCGTTCAGAAGATGAGCTTCGGCCCGCGCCACCAACGCCTGCGGCAGTGGAACGCTCTTGCTCGTTGCAAGATCGGCTTGCACGGCGACGCAATCGCAGGTCGCCACGAGCCGTCCGGTAACTTCGTTGCGCATCTGATGCAGAAAACGAAAGTACTTCGCGCCGACGGTGAGAAATCCGCTCTGCACCGTCACCAGCTCGCCGCCGCGAAGCTCTTCGAGGAACTGGTAGTTTTGCCGGACGATGGCCACGCGCAGGTTGCGCTCCTTCATGGACGAAGGCGTGACGCCGATGGCGTGCAGCAGGAACCAGGTGGCCTGATCGAAGCGCGAGACATACATTTGCGAATTCATGTGCCCGAGCGAGTCGTACTCCGACGCGAGCACCGCGCCCTTGAAGGTGTGGATCCACTCAGCCATTTCTGTCTCCTTTTGCGGCGACCTGTTCGATCCACGGGATGACCCATTGCGCCGCCGCCTCTTCCGGCACCGTGCCGGCGCTCGCGTCATGCATCAGGATCTCGCCCGTGCGGCGCGCGCCGAGTTCGGCGAGAAGCTTGTCGAAGAGCACTCCGCCGAAGCAGTAGGTGTCCTTGTAGGTGCGATCGCCGAGCGCGATCACACCGTAGGTGACGGCGCCAAGATTGGGCCGGATCGCTTGCAGGCTCGCATAGAGTTGTTGCGCGTTGTCGGGCACGTCGCCTTGTCCGTAGGTGGAAGTGCAGATCAGGAATGTGCCGCCGCCGTCGAAGACCGCGGCATCGAGGCCGTCCATCAGTTGGATCGCCGCCAGATGTCCGGCTGCGGCGAGCGTCTCGCGGACCTCTTGCGCCACCAGTTCCGCGGTTCCAGTCATTGTGCCCACGAGGATGGTGATCCCGAGTCCCATGACGATTCGCAGCTTGCACTATAATGCAGGAATGATCTTCTTTGATAGATCACGGGAGAGCTACCAACACTGGCGGTTGAGCGTCGACGGACGAGTGGCAACCCTGGCCATGGATGTCAAGGAAGACGGCGGTTTGAAGCCGGGCTACAAGCTGAAACTGAATTCCTACGATCTCGGCGTCGATATGGAACTGCATGACGCGCTGCAGCGCATCCGCTTCGAGCATCCGAATGTCGGCTGCGTGGTGCTCACCAGCTTCAAGGAACGGATTTTTTGTTCCGGCGCGAACATCTACATGCTCGGGTCGTCCTCGCACGCTTGGAAAGTGAACTTCTGCAAATTCACGAACGAGACGCGCAACGGCATGGAGGATTCCAGCCGCTTCGACGGCCTGAAATTCCTGGCCGCGCTCAACGGAACGACGGCCGGCGGCGGATATGAATTGGCGCTCGCCTGTGACGAAATCCTGCTGGTGAACGATCGCTCGTCGTCGGTGAGCCTGCCCGAATTGCCTCTGCTGGGCGTGCTGCCGGGAACGGGCGGATTGACCCGCGTGGTCGATAAGCGCAAAGTGCGACGAGATCTCGCCGACCTGTTCTGCACGAATGCCGATGGCGTCAAGGCCGACCGCGCGAAGGCGTGGGGCCTGGTGGACCACGTGGCGCCACCAGCGCAATTCCAGGAGCAGATGAAGGCGAGAGCGCAGGCGCTCGCGGCGCAATCGTCGCGGAGTGCGGATGCCAAGGGAATCCGTCTCAACCCGCTGGCGCGCACCGTGGACGAGAAGGGTTATCACTACAAGCAGGTGGACGTGGTCTTCGATCGCGCCAGCCGCTCGGCGACTCTCACGGTTCGCGGCCCGAGCGGATCGCAACCGGCATCGGTCGCGGACATCTACAAAGAAGGTGACGCGTGGTGGCCGCTGCAGATGGCGCGCGAGCTCGACGACGCGATCCTGATGCTGCGGACCAACGAGTTGGAGCTCGGGCTCCTGATTCTGAAGACGGCGGGGGATACCGACGCCGTCCTTGCCGCTGGCAGTGTGATGCGGAAACACGCGAGCGACTGGCTGGTCCGCGAGACGGTGGGCATGTTGCGACGTACGCTCGCGCGGCTCGACGTGTCATCGAGAAGCATGTACGCGGTGATCGAGCGCGGATCGTGCTTCGCGGGCCTGCTCTTCGAGCTCGCCCTCGCCGCCGATCGCAGTTACATGCAGGCTCTCGAAGACGAGCAGGACGCTCCGAAGATCGCGCTCGACGATTTCAACTTCGGCCTGCTTCCCATGGTCAACGGACGCAGCCGCCTCGATACGCGCTTTGGCGAGAAGAAGGATTTCGCTCGCGCGCTTCTCGCCGCCGCGGAAGCCTGCGAGCTGGGTCTGGTCACCGTCGCGCCCGACGAGCTCGACTGGGACGACGAATTGCGTCTGGCACTCGAAGAGCGCGCCAGCCT
>CAZRND010000267.1:7142-7836 GCA_964601345.1 uncultured Acidobacteriota bacterium
GGAGGCCGCCAGTGTCTAGGCCGATGAGCTCACCGGCATGGAAGCAGCACTGAGCTACCCCGGCGCGGAGTCGCTCGAGACGAACCTCTTCGGGCGGTTCTCGGCGTGGCAAAACTGGGTCTTCATACGCCCGAATTCGACAGGCGAAGCCGGAGCGCTGAAACTCTTCGGCACGGGATCGAAGGCGCGATTCGATTGGGAGCGAGTCTAAGATGTCCGTCAATTATCAGGAGCACATCCCGAACAACATCGACCTTGGCTCGAATCGCACGCTGCAACGCGCGCTCGAACATTGGCAGCCGGCCTTCCTGAAGTGGTGGCACGGGCTCGGACCAACCGATTTCCAGGCTTCGGATATTTACTTGCGCACCGCGGTTTCGGTCGACGCCAAGGGCTGGGCGACGTTCGGATATGTGCGCATGCCGGAATATCGCTGGGGCATCTTCCTGGCGCAGCAGGATCTCGAACGCCGCGTCGGCTTCGGCGACAGCTACGGGCAGGACGTCTGGCAGCAGGTTCCGGGTGAACATCGCGCGACGCTGCGGCGCCTTAGCGTCACCCAGGGCGATACCGAACCGGCGTCGGTGGAACAGCCACGTATGCTCGGGCCCACCGCGCCGGCGCGCTACGATTTGCAGAATCCCTTCCAGGAGACCGGGAAGCGGGGTCTCCCCCCTCGGGTCAGCGGACATTT
>CAZRND010000268.1:0-6835 GCA_964601345.1 uncultured Acidobacteriota bacterium
CAAGGGCATCACGCAGATTCCGGTGAACGAGAAGAAGGGACTCACGTTCGCGCGCGGGCTGCGCTCCATCCTGCGCCACGATCCCGACAAGATCATGGTCGGCGAAATCCGCGACAAGGAGACGGCGCAGATCGCCATCCAGTCGGCGCTCACCGGTCACCTGGTCTTCACCACCGTGCACGCGAACAACGTCGTCGACGTGCTCGGTCGCTTCATCAACATGGGCGTCGAGCCGTACAACTTCGTCTCCGCGCTGAACTGCATCATGGCGCAGCGGCTGGTGCGGGTCATCTGTCCCAATTGCCGGCGGCCCGTGCAGTATCCGGATGCGTATCTCTTGGAATCGGGCCTCGAACCCGAGTCCTGGCGCTCGCAAGTCTTCTTGGAAGGCGGCGGTTGCATGGAATGCGCCGGGACGGGTTTCCGCGGCCGCACCGCGATTCACGAATTGCTCGACCTGTCGGACCGTATCCGCGACATGATTCTCGACAAGCGTCCGGCGTCGGAGATTCGCAAGGCCGCCTGCGACGAAGGGATGACGGCGCTGCGCGATTCCGCGCTGAACAAAGTCCGCTCGGGCATCACCACTTTGAAGGAGATCAACAAGGTCACGTTCATCGGCTGACGACAATGGCTCTTCCATTCCAAAACGTTTTGCGCCGCCTCTGGGAGGACCCGCCGCCCGCGCTGGCCTGCGAGTTCACTGAGGATGCCGTCGCCGCCGCCGGATGGTCGTCCGGCGCCGTGCGCCCCGCGGTATTCGCGTCGCGCCCGCTGCCCGCAGGCGCTCTGCGCCCGTCGCCCTTGCGCGAAAACATCGCCGCGCCCGAAGCAGTCTCGGATGCCGTCGCCGCCGTGCTGGATGAAGTGACGCGGCGCGCGCGAAGCCGCCGCCGCGACATTGCCCTGTTGCTACCCGACATGAGCGCGCGCGTCTCGGTGCTGCCCTTCGAGCAACTGCCGCCCGATCCTGCCGAGGTCCTAACCCTGATCAAGTTCCGTCTCAAGAAGACCGTGCCGTTTGACATCGAGACCGCCGCGGTTTCATTTGAGACGCGCGGGCCGGAAGTGCTCGCCGCCGTCACGCCGCGCGCCGTCGTTCGCCAGTACGAGACGATTCTCGAGAACCTCGGCTATCAGCCCGGATTCGTCACGCTCTCGACGCTCTCCGGTCTGAAGCTGATGGTGTACGGAAGCAATCCGATGGACGGCGCCATGCTCCTTCGCCGCAGCGGACGATGGATGACCATCGCCGCGGGCAGCGCAGGACGGTTGCGGCTCATGCGGGTCTCCGAGCAAGTCTCCGAAGGGCAGGACGAGCTTTTCCACGACATCTATTCCTCGGCGCTCTTTTTTCAGGACAACTACGGCGGCAAGGTCGAGCGCATCTTCGAGATCGGTCTCGAGGCGCGCTCGGAGGCGCTCGGCGCGCAGCTCGAATCTGAGTTGGGCGTTCGTCCGCGCCCGCTGGCCGTGCCCGGAGGCACGCCGGAAGAGAGCGCCTTCCTCGGCATCTTCGGCCTGCTGGCGGAGCAGGCGGGTGCGGTATGAACCTGGCAACACATCCATTCGAGAGCCGCCGACGCTTCTACGTCCTCGCGGGAGCCGCCGGAATTTTCCTGTTGCTCGCCGCGGCGGTGCTTGGGGGCACGGTGGCTCGCAACTTTCGCAGCGAGCGCGGCCTCTCGCGGCAGATCTCGACGCTCCGCACCGAGCTCGACAAGTTCGACAAGGAGCAGAAGCGCCTCGACGAGTTCCTGCAGCGTTCCGATGTCATCGACTTGATGGACCGCTCGGAGTTCCTGAACGCCCTGATCGGGCAGAAGGCGATTTCCTGGACGCGCATTTTTATGGACCTGGAAAAGCTTCCCATGCCCGACCGCGTGCAGGTGGTCGCCATCCGGCCCGTACTGCGCGAAGCGGCGAGGGAAGGGCCGCGTGATTTTTCGAAGAACAAAGCCAGGAGCAACATAGTGAACTTCGCGGGCCCGCTGGAGATGGACCTGCAAATGATCGTCAGCGGGGAAAACGTCGGCCAGCTCCTCGAGCTTTTGCGGCGCATGCAGAAGTCGGGGAATTTCCACCAGCCGGTGTTGCGACAGGAGAATCCGCCGCAGGCCGCCAACAAGACCGACAACCTTTACGAGCTGCAACTGAGCGTGCTCTATGCCCAAAACTAATCCCACGCCCGGCTCGCAAATCAAGCGCCGCGACTGGCGGCCGCCGATCCGGCTCGGTCTCTCGATCCTGCTCGGCATCGATCTCGTTCTGGCGGTCCTGGTCTTTTGGCCCGCGGGACCGAGCTTCGCGGATCAGAAACAGGAATTGGAGACGCTGCGCGCCGACGTCCAGGCCAAGCGGGAATCCGTTTCGCACTGGCGCAAGATCGAGTCCAACTTGCCGGCGGTGCGCAAGCAAGGGGATGATTTCTATCAACACCAGTTTCTGCCCGACGCGACCGGGTATTCCACTATCATGGAAGAGGTAGACAAATTGGCCGTGGATAGCGGCGTGAAGAAGGGCCAGGTCGGCTACCAGGTCGCGGAAGTGAAGGGGCGGCCCGATCTTGAATCGGTCGACATCTCCACGACGCTCGAGGGCGACTATGCCAAGATTGTGCACTTCGTGAATAAGCTGGAGCAGTCGAACCTGTTTCTGATCGTGGATAGCTTGAGCGTCGCCAGCAGCACGCAAACCCGCACCGTGAAACTTTCCGTGCGGCTGATCACTTACTTCCGGACGGCCTGATGGCGAATGGAATGACCAAACCGGAGCGCAACAAGTGGGTCGCAGCCACGGGTCTGATGGTCCTGGCGGCGGTGCTGCTGTACTTTGCGTTCCGTCCCGAGCCGCCCCGCACGGCCGCGGCGAAGAGCGCTCCCCCGCCGGGAAGGATGAAGACGCTCGACGCGCTCGGCGACGCGTCGAGTACGACGACTTCGGGCGCGCGGCGTGCGCGCCGAGCGAGCTCGTCGCCGGCGGCGCTCGATCCGGCGCTGAAGGAAAACCTGCTGGCGCGGCTGCACGACATCAAGTACGAAGGCACGGAGCGGAACATCTTCCAGTTCTACACTCCTCCCGCGCCGATTCCGAAGCCCGTGGCTCCCGTGCTGAAGCCCGAGGGTCCGGTTCCGCCTCCGCCGCCTCCGCCCGCGCCGCCGATCCCGCTCAAGTTCTACGGATTCGCGAGCGCGCCGGGCGAGACGCCCCGGAAAGCATTTCTCAACGACGGCGACGAGATCTTCATCGCCACGGAGGGCGAAGTGGTGAAGCGCCGCTACCGCGTGATCAAGATCAACGCCAACAACATCGAGGTGGAAGATTTGCAAACCAACAGCAAGCAGAAGCTGATGCTCGCGGAGACCTAGAGATGCGGAGGAAGAAGAACGAGGGCGGATGGGCGCTGCTCACGATTGTCTTCTTCTGTACGCTGCTCGTGGTCTCGCTGCTCTCCGTCGCTCCACGCGCGGCCTTTGAGACTCGCCGCGATCGCGAGGAAGACCTGATTTATCGCGGCAAGGATTACGCCCGCGCCATCCAACTCTATTTCCGCAAATTCCGGCGCTATCCCTCGCGCCTGGAGGAGCTCGAAAACACCAACCAGTTGCGGTTCCTGCGCCGGCGATGGGTCGATCCCATGACCGGCAGCGATGAGTGGCGCATTCTGCATATGGGTCCGGCCGGAGTGATCATGGACAGCGTCGTGACTGTGCAGACCCCAGTGGGCGGAGCCGCCGGAACTACCGGAACGGGGCAAGGGACGGGAACCACGCCTGGAACGCCTGGAACCGGCGTGCCGGGCCAGCCGCAGGCGCCTGGAGCGGCGCAAGGGCAATCCGGATTCGGGCAATCGAGCTTCGGCGGCCAGTCGAGCTTCGGACAGCAAACCTCGGGTTTCGGGCAGTCGGGCTTTGGCCGGACGCAGGCCACGCCGCCCCAGCAATCCGGATTCGGACAGTCCGGATTTGGACAATCCGGTTTCGGACAATCCGGGTTTGGACAAACGCAAGGCAGCCAGCCCGCGCAAGGCTCGGTCCTCACCGCCACGCTGGCCCTGCCGACCACGGCCGGCGGGACCCTTTCCGGCTTTACGCCGGGAACGAACGGCCAGGTTTTCGGGGGCGGAATCGCCGGAGTCGCCAGCAAAAGCGAGAAAGCCAGCATCAAGGTCTACAACGGCCGGCAAAAGTACAACGAGTGGGAGTTTGTTTATGACGTCCGCAAGGACCCGCTGATTCTCGGCCAGCAGGCGATCCAGCCGAATCAGGGGCAAGCCTTGCCCGGCACGCTTGCCCAGCCCTCGCCGGGCGGCCTCGGACAAACCGGAGGTCCCGGAGGCCTCACCCAGCCGGGACTCGGTCCCGGCGGCTTCAACCCGCCACAGCCCCCGCAAGTCCCCACCCAGCGCCCCCCGCAGTAAAAGGAGCAATTCCAGTTACTTGTGCGGGCGCATGAAGTGTGGCACCATCGGTCCCGAGGCATGAATAAATCCGTTTTGTTAGTAGAAAACGAGCCGGCGCAGCGGGAACTCGTCCGGCACGTGCTCGAGCCGCGAGGCTGCCAGATCACAGAAGCGGGCGACGGCGCGGCCGCAATCAAGGAACTTGCCACCGGCCACTTTGCCGCGATCCTGCTCGATTTGCGGATGCCCAACGCCAGCGGCGAGATGGTGATTCAGTGGGTGCTCGCAAACCGTCCCGAAGTGAAGCCGCAGATTCTAGTTGTAACCGGCGACGTGCTCTCGCCCGGTCTCGATGCTTTCCTCGATCGCGCGCAGATTCCGATGCTCAGCAAACCGTATCTGCTGGCCGACCTGATCGGCGCGGTCGAGAAAATCATGGCCCGCTCCCCGGCCGAGCCGGCCCGGGGGCGTTGATCGCTGCTTTTCCGGGTTCCTGCCCTGGTTGGACCTCCGGATGCCGCGGCCGACGTAGGCGCGAGTCTCCATGTAGGGTGGGATGCCGCGGTGAAGGACTACTTTCTCGGGGCCGGCGTTGTAAGCGGCGAGGGCCAGGGCCAGGTCGTTGTCGAAGCGGGCCAGCAGTTGGCGGAAATAGCTCGTCCCGCCTTCGACGTTCTGCGCGGGATCGAAAACGTTGTCCACGCCCAAACGCCGCGCCGTGCCGGGCATGAGCTGCATCAGCCCTTGCGCGCCCTTCGGAGAAACCGCCTGCGGATTGCCCGCCGACTCGGCGCGGATGATGCTGCGGATAATGTCCGGATCGAGTCCATGTCGCGCGGCCGACGCCAGCACCGGATCGGTCTCCTGGACTCTCTGCGCAGCGGGACGCGCCGGGGCAGGGACGGGATCCTCCGGCTCGAATCGATCGATATCGGCGGCGTTCAGGTCCACCCATCCGCCGCTGGCCAAAAAGACGCGTGACGTTTCGCCGCGCGCTTCATGATGATCGGCGCGCAACCGGAATCCGTTGCGCAAGACGGCGACTTCGGCGCCGGACAAGGCCGGCGCAGCGAGCGCGAGAAGCAAGATTACACGCAGGAGAGGGCCCATTTTTCGATCGCCACGGCCAATCCGGCCGAATCGTTATCCGCCGTCACGTGCCATCCATCGGCCTTCAGTTCCGGAACGGCGTTGCCCATCACCACGGGCAGGCCCGCGAACTCCAGCATCTCGAGGTCGTTGAAATTGTCGCCCACGGCCATCACTTCGTCCCTCGAAATGCCTTGCCGCCTGGCCCATTCGGCCAAGCCCGAGCCCTTCGTGCAGCCCGGATGGATCACATCCATGATACCTAAATTCCGCGCCTCGTAGAATGTCTTGGTGAGAGTGAAACGTGACCGGAATGGCGCTTGCGCGATGGACCGCTCGATCTCGCGGAGAGGGTCGAGGGGGCCGCTGTACATGACTTGCAGCGGATCTTCGGTGAGCGCCTCTTCCAAGTTCTGAAACCGCACGTAGGACTTGTTGCGCTCGTACCAGGAGAGGAATCCGTCGGTGCGGCCGTCGAGCGACTCCATCACGATCTGCCCCGGGCCTTCGATGTCGAAGGCCAGCATGGTGTACTTGCGCCACGCTGTGGTCCAGGCGATGGTCTCGCGCGCCGTCTCGAGCGGCAGCAAGTGTCGGATGAGGCGCTCGCCGCTTCGCAGCTTGATCACTGCGCCGTTGCTGCTGATCAGAACAGGATCGAAGGGAAGCTGCTCGGCGATGGGCAGCGCGAAGGTGTGCCGGCGTCCGGTGACCAGCACGATCTGGATGCCGGCCCGGTGCGCGGCGTGGAGCGCTTCTCGATTGCGCGCCGGAAGCTGAGACTTGCTGTCGAGCAGCGTCCCATCGATGTCGGCGGCGATCAGGCGAATCGGCATGCTAAGATCGAACCTCCTCATGAATTTTATCACTCATCTCGAATGCTCGAAGTGTGCGCTGCGCTACACGGCCGGTGAGCCGCATAATCTCTGCACGTGCGGAGGTCCGCTCTACGTTCGTTACGACCTGGCGAAGGCCAAGCGCGAATGGAGCCGCGACGCCATCGCCAAAGGACCTGCGAGCATGTGGCGTTACGCGCCGATGCTCCCGTGCCGGAAGCCGGAATCGGTAGTCACGCTCGGCGAGGGGTTCACGCCGATGATTCCGGCCGCGCGCCTCGGCAAGCAGTTGAACGCCGCATCGCTCTACATCAAAGACGAAGGACTGAATCCCACCGGCAGCTTCAAGGCGCGGGGACTCGGATGCGCCATCTCGATGGCGCGCGAGCTCGGTCTCAACCGGCTGGCGATTCCATCGGCGGGAAATGCCGCCTCGGCCGAGGCGCGGTACGCCCCGGGCGGCCGGCTGGAGGGCCACATCTTTCAGCCCCAAGAAGTTCCCCCCGCC
>CAZRND010000268.1:6845-7828 GCA_964601345.1 uncultured Acidobacteriota bacterium
GCGTACGCCGCGGCCGCCGGCATGGAGGCGCACATCTTCATGCCCAAGGACGTGCCGCAGGCCAACTTCGTCGAGTGCCGGGCATTTGGCGCGGAGGTTTCGCTCGTCAACGGACTCATCAGCGATTGCGCCAAGATGGTCGCCGAACTCGGACCGAAGAACGGCTGGTTCGACGTCTCCACGCTCAAGGAGCCCTACCGCATCGAGGGCAAAAAGACCATGGGGTACGAAGTTGCCGAGCAGCTCGGATGGCGATTGCCGGATGCGATCTTCTATCCCACCGGCGGCGGCGTCGGCATGATCGGCATGTGGAAAGCATTTGAAGAAATGGAAGCATTCGGCTGGATCGGATCGAAGCGCCCCAAGATGGTCGCGGTGCAGGCGAGCGGCTGCGCGCCGATGGTTCGCGCCTTCGAGAGCGGCGCGAAGCAATCGGAGTTCTGGCAGGGCGCGACCACCATGGCCGCCGGACTGCGCGTCCCGAAACCGCTCGGCGACTTCATCATGCTCGACATTCTGCGAGCGAGCGGCGGCGTGGCGATCGCCGTGACCGACGAGGAAATCCGCGAGGCTGTGATAGAAATGGGCGCGGCTGAGGGGATCTTCGCGGCTCCCGAGGGCGCGGCTTGCCTTCCGGCGTACAAGAAGCTCCGCGCGTCCGGATATCTCAAGCCGCAAGACGAAGTAGTGCTCTTCAACACCGGCGCAGGCCTGAAATATCTGGACGCGCTCGACATGAAGCGATGAGCGAGCGGCTCTACTACACCGACGCCTGGCTGCGGTCGTTCGATGCGCGCGTTGCGAGCGTGACGGAGGCGGACGGCGCATTTCACGTGATCCTCGACCGCACGGCGTTCTATCCCGATTCCGGCGGACAACCCTCCGATCAGGGCACGCTCGACGGCCGGCCGATCCTCGGACTGCACGAAAACGAGCAGGGAGATGTCGTGATCGACCCGATACCGCGGCCCGACCCAACCCGC
>CAZRND010000269.1:0-7746 GCA_964601345.1 uncultured Acidobacteriota bacterium
GACGGGCGGGCAGGGGAATGGGGTCGGACATACGTATCTCCTTTCACTGATTGCCTGTAGTCCGCAAGAGTCAGGCTGAAAGAAGGTTCGCGACCTTCAGATATTTGGTGGGTGGGCACGGCCCTTTCCGCGGACTGGATGCGCCCCTAGCGCAGAGCCAGTATAATCAGGTACCTCATTGCTGGCAAGGGTCGAGCATGAAAACGACAGCCTTCGAAGCCGATGTGCTTGGTCGCGTCGCGGATGACTACGAAGCCGTTCACACGATTTGCGGAGACCTGGAGCGGAATCTCGACCGTCCCGTGTCGGATGAGGAAGTAGCTTCTGCCCTGGAAAATCTTGCAGACGCGGGCTTGGTGGACAGATTCATCTTGGACCAAGGTCGCATGACACGGCAACCTTCGAGTTCATCCATCGGCGGGGAAGTGTGGTACTACATTAACGATTCCGGCCGCGCCGAAATGAAGTCTATGGCTAACTACATCAATCCTGCGTCGCTGCCCGCGTGGACGAACTTCTTTACGCAAGTCGTCGCCACCGAAGGACTTGTCTTGGTCTCTGGACAAGTCGGCGTCAACACCGAAAAGGAACTTGCCGGAGACGGTAGCTTCGAGGCGCAGGTCAAGCAAGCGTTCGAGAATCTGGCCGCGGCGCTCGCGGCTGCCGGCGCTGCGATGAGCGATGTCGCCAAGCTATCGGTCTTCGTGGTGAACTATACGCCCGCGCATGCCGGACCCATCGCCGGCGTCATTAAGAAGCATTTCGAGGCAGGGAAGCCGCCCGCCTGCACGCTGCTCGGCGTGCAATCGCTCGCCGATCCGCGCTTCCTGATCGAAGTAGAGGCCTACGCGGTAGTCAGCCGCGCTTGCGCATCCTGAGCAACCCTGATAATATCCTTTTAGTGGGCTTCGCCTTTTGTTCGAGCTAAAGCCCGGGGAGTCACCAATGATTAAAGCGACTATTCCGAAGCAAACGCGGGACCACGACGACAAACTCAAGGAAGCAATCCTGCTGATCTGCACCCGTTCGGAAGGCGACGAGTCATTTGGGGCAATCAAGCTGAACAAACTGCTGTTTTACGCTGACTTCATCGCCTATCAGAAGTTTGGGAAATCCATTACCGGCCAGGAGTACTTCCGCCTGCCGCACGGCCCGGCCCCGCAACGAATGAAGCACGTTGTGGAGATGATGCGCAAGAACGGCGACTTGGCGTTTCGTGAAACAGATTATTACGGAAGAAAGCAGAACCGCGCCTTCGCCCTCAGAGAACCTTCTATACAGAAATTCACTTCCCAGGAAATTGACCTGATGGACCGCGTGGTTCAGCGTTGGCGAGGCGTGAACGGCGCGAAGATCAGCGAATCCGCGCACACATTTGGCGGCTGGCTTTACGCGAAGGATGGTGAGAGGATTCCGTACCCAGTGGCCCTTGTGCGCGATCGGAACCCTACTCCTTCGGAGATCGCTCATGGGCTACTCTTGCTACAAGAGGCGGTCAGGGCACTAGCCGCATGTCCGGCCTAATAACGGTAGTCCAGAGCCATCGCTTCACGGAGGAGCTTCAGGCAATAGAGCAAAGCGCGCGGCGAGCGGATGAATTCATCGATGGTGCGACGTGGCTGTTGGCTCGATTTCCCGAGGTAGGCACGCAGCTTGGACAGACCGACGTGTGGTTTCTGCCGACGGATGACTCGGCCAGTATGGAACCCTTGGTGATCTACTACGCTTTCGACATGGATCGCGTCGTTTTGTTATCGATCTGCAAAGCCCGGCTCTGAGGAACCGTCATGACCTGCCCAAATATCCGACCTGTCGCTTTCGTTGGCCTCGCCGTCTTGCTCTTGATGACCGCACCACTCTCATCGCAGAAAAAGAGCCAGCCGCGCGTCATGTCGGAGCCGGTCTTTGGAATCACCTACGATCCGGAGAAGGTCCATTTCGACTACGCGCCTTCCTGGCTCGCGAGCAGGTGTCACGAAAAAGGCGCGAACCGAAAGTTCTGGCTGTATGCCTACCTTAAGGACGGCGACACGGAATATTTTGTCGTGTCAGATCGCGTTTCGGAGGAATCGGGCATCGGATTCGTGGTGCGTGGCCAGAAGTGTTCGGACGGTCTGCCGGAATGGGTGCTGACGGGAGACGCCCAGTACAACGGCGACAAGAGCATCAAGTTCTCAGCAGTTGTCCTGAAAGCGATCGCCCAAGACGTGTTCCGTCGCTACACGGCGGCGTTTGACGGGAAGAAAAACTTCCTGCAGAAAGTGCATCACGACCACTTCACAACCGCGGACCTGCTCCCTCCCTTCCGCGCCGAATTCGAAAGATTCGAGAAGGAACCCTAGACCCTTGGAGGTTTCCATTGATGTTGACCGTTCCACGTGCTTTGCTGGATCGCCCGCGTTTGAGGGCAGGCGCCAAGGTTGGTCTGGCGGTGCAAAAAGGGCGGCTAGTTGTGGACCCTCATCGTCGCCCACACTACACGCTCGCAGAGCTGCTCAAGCCGTGCAATCCGAAGCGCGCTCGTAACAAAGGCGAACGCAAATGGCTCAGTGATAGGGCTGTGGGTCGCGAACTCATCTAGGATCAACCCGCATGAAACGTGGCGAGATTTTGGTTGGTAGGGCTCGATCCCACGGAGGGACATGAACAGAAGGGACGACGCCCCGTCCTGATTGTGTCGCCTGACGCCTTTAATCGTCTCACCGGAGTCCCCATTGTTTTGCCGATTACGAGCGGCGGTGCGTTTGCGCGAACGGCTGGATTTGCCGTGCCGCTCGAAGGCGCTGGAACCAAGACCACAGGGATTGTGCGATGCGACCAACCGCGTGCGCTCGACCTAGTCGCGCGACGCGGCAGAAGGCTTGAGGCCGTGCCCGCCGAAGTCTTGGATGAGGTTCTGGCCAGAGTGACGCCAATCTTCGAATAGCGCAATCCGTACCTGCGTTATACTTCGGCCGGGATGGTCGTCTATACGGGATCGCTCGAAGATCGGCACGAATTCGTGCAGTTTCTGCGGAACGAGACCGCCAAGCTGCGAGCGCTGCGAAAGCTCGTGATCAACCGCCAGAAGACCACGCTGTGGGACGTCAATAAGGACGGCATCGAGTTTCCTGGACTGACGTACGGCTCGCCCATGCTGGACGCGCTGGTGGAAGAACTCGGCTTGGTGACGAGTCCTCAAACACTCCACAATCCCAACGCCACGCCAACCGGTGTCAAAGAGTTCGACCTCAGCGCGCGATACACCTGGGCGCATGATCGCGTGATGTGACCCTCAGAAGATGTATCCGATGGCCACGTTGAAGTGGTCGCCGCGTTCGCTCGCGGTCTGCTGGTTGTAGAAATCGGTGAGGAAGCGCCGCCACTCGCCGGCCAGCGTGAACTGCGGCGACAGCCGGTACATCACGTTGCTCATCACCGTCTGGTTGCGGTTGCGGTCGCCCGTCCGCAAGTTCGCCGCTTCGTTCGATTCGAGACCGTAGCCCATGTTCCACTGCCAGCGCGACGCAAGCTGCACCTGACCTTGCGTCCATCCGCCGGACGATCCCACGCCGTGCGCGCCCGCCGTGCCCGCGGGCAGCACGCCCTGGCCGAAGCTCACACTATAGATGCCCAGCGCGCGGCCGGTGAAAGCCTCGCCCGTGATCGTGAATCGCTTGTGCAGCGGCAGGACGTAGTCGAGCGCCGCGCCCCACGAGTCCACGCCCTGCTGGACTGTGCGCGGCCCGACCACGCCCGCGTTCTTGCCGCGCGCGTAGTGCGAGCTCGCTGCGACGCCCGCCTGCTTGCCGTTCATCTTCCAGGAGAGATTTAAGCGTGTGTCGAATCCCGGCAGGCGCCCGCGCTCGCCGACGAGCGGCGCGCGCGAGGTGGCGAATCCCACGGGATAGTCGCCCACGTTCGGATCGGTCGCCGCGATCTGCCATTCGAGCGCGCGGCCGCCGGCGAGATTCGCGCGCCACTCCGCGCGAATCTGCGGCAGGCGAATCCAGGGATTGCCCGATCCCGCCATCGCCGGGATCGCGAACGACGCAAGCGACGCCGGATTGAGCGGCGCGAAGACCGACCAGTCCTGGCCGCCCTCGAGCGAAAACGCCTTCCAGTCGAGCCGTCCGTAGCCGAGCCGCATCCGGATCAGGCTCATGCCCACGGCCACGGGCAACGCGTCCTGCCCGCCGAAGAAATCCGTTTCGAGCACGGCGCTGAGCTTGGCCCCGGCCACCTGCGGACCCTGATAGCGCACGCCGAGCCGCGTCTGTCGCGCGGTCATGCCGAAGTTCTTGTCGTTGCCCGTGGCGTCCGACCCTTGCTTGCCCGTGAAGAACGGAATGTCCGCGTTATTCGTCAGCGACGTGTTGAGATACGCATTCCACAGGATCGTGCCGTATACCGTCACCGGCGCCACGGCGGCCGGCTTCTCGGCCTGCGGTGCTGGCGCCGGCGCAGTCAACGCCTTCGCCGCCACTTGCGTCACAGCCTGGACCGTATTTGGCGCTCGTTCCACGCGCGCCAAATCGTCCTTGCTGATGATTCCTTTCTCCGCCAGAATCCGCGCCAGGACCACCGCCGAGTCGTCGGCGCAGAGCGGCCCTGCCGCCAGGCACGCAAGCAAAACAAGGGAGGGCAATCGCCGCATTATTCCTCCACCGCCACCGGGACAGCGGTTGCGAGCGCGGCCGACGCCGGCGCGGATTCCGCGCGCGGATGATACGTCGCATGCAGCGCCAGGCCCGTGAGGATCGCGCCTCCCGCGATATTTCCAAGCGTCACGGGAATCTGGTTCCAGATCCACCACGTGCCGAGCGGGATCGGCGCTTTGAGCAGAATCCCCGCGGGGATCACGTACATGTTCACGATGGAGTGCTCGTAGCCCTGCGCGAAAAACGTCAGGATCGGCAGCCACATCGCGGCGACTTTTCCGCTGGTGGAGCGCGAGACGAAAGCCATCATCGCGCCGAGCGTCACCATCCAGTTGCACAGGATCGCTTTCACGAACGCCGCGCCCCAGCCCTTCGCGCCGAGCGCCATGTAGGCGAGCGTCTTCTTCTGCGCGGCCTGCCGCACGGCTTCGCCGAGCGGCCCGCCGTCGTTTGCGCCGAAGTTGGTGATGGCCAAAACGAAAAGCGCGGCGTAGAAAATGCTGCCGGCGAGGTTCGCGATATACACCAAGGTCCAGTTGCGCGCGAGATTCGCGGCGCTCACGCGTCCGGCGGCGAACCCTTGCGTCAACAGCGAGAAGTTGCCGGTAGCCAGCTCCAACCCGAGCAGGACCAGGATCACGAATCCCACCGGGAACAGGATCGCTCCGGCGATCGGCGGCAATCCTTGCGACGTCGTTACAAACGCCAGCGACGTGGCGATTCCTAAAATCGCGCCCGCGAGCAATCCGCGCACCAGAAGGTCGCGCGCCGGCAGCGTGGCTTTGCGCTCGGCAGCGGCCAGCGCTTCGGACACTACTTCCGCGGGTTTTACGTAGTCGTGCATATTTGTCTCCATGTCGTTCCTATTTGTCGATCTGTCCGGTCCGCACCGTGTAGGCGGACTCGACTTCGGTCACAAAAATCCGGCCGTCTCCGGGATGTCCGGTGCGCGCGCCGGCCTGAATCGCCAGCACCGTCTTCGGCACCTGCGCGTCTTCCACAACGATCATCAAACTCAGCTTGGGCACCTCGGGATAAACCACCGGGCCCACCTGAATTCCTTTTTGCCGGCCGCGGCCGAGCGATTCCCACTTGGTGAAACCGGCGACTCCGGCGGCGTCGAGCTCGCGGATCACGGCCTGCTCGTTCTCCGGGCGGATCATGGCGCGAATCATTTTCATTCCGAGCATCTCCCTTCGGGTCTGAGTCCTTCTTCCGGAACCATCAGCACGCGGCCCTTAGCTTCAGGATCGCGCTCGACCTGCTTGAACAGATCGAGATGGCGAACCACGGTGGCGAGCACGTCGGGCAGCACTTCGTCGCACGGCACCAGGTCCATGATCTGCGTGGCCGCGCGCGCATCGGGTCCGCTGCGCCCGCCGACGTAAATGGCCACGGCGTCTTTGCTCTCGCCGTTGATGTTGATCTTGGTGCCGCGCAGACCGATGTCGGCGACGCCGTGATTTCCGCATCCCGCCGGGCAGCCGGACCAGTGCACGGTCGGCGCACTACCTCCGTTTGCCCCGAGCATTTTGTCGAGCGCCTGCGCGACTTCCATCGAACGGCCTTTCGTGTCAATCAGAGCCAAGTTGCAGTACTCCGTGCCGACGCAACTCACCAGGCCGCGCTGGAAGCGCGACGGCCGCGCGGGCCACTCGTCAAGAAGCGGTTCGCGCAAGAGTGGTTCGACGCGCCCGCGCGGGACGTTGATGAGGATGGCGTTTTGCGAAGTGGTGAAGCGCACGCGGCCGTCGCCGTATTCGGCGGCGAGCCGCGCCAGCTCGCGCAATCCCGCGGGCCGCGTGCGGCCCACGGGAACCACGAGTCCCACGGAGCACAGGTCCGGCTGCTGCTGATCCTGCACGCCGAGATGGTCGTTGTGGCCCGACTCGCGAGCGTCCGCGCCGCCCGGCTCCGGCGTCCAATCGAGACGCGCCAGCACTTTGCTGCGGAAGCGGTCGAGCCCCCACTCGGCGATGAGAAAGGCCATGCGAATCTTGGTGCGCGCATCGCGCGGACCTTCGTCGCGAAACAGCTCCACGATCGCGAGCGTCACGGCGACGGCGCGCTCCGGCGGGATGAACCAGCCCAGGTCCTTCGCGATGGTGTATCCGCCCGATCCCATTTTGCCGCCGACCAGGACGTGAAATCCGCGGCGGCCGTTCTTCGTCGCCGGCACGAGCGCGACATCCTGCGTCTCGGTATGCGTGCAGTTCTGGCGGCAGCCGGTGATGGTGATGTTGAATTTGCGCGGCAGGTTGGCGTACGCAGGATTGCCGTTTTCGCCGACGATGATGCGGTCGAGCTCGTAGACGATGGGCGACGCGTCGAGCCACTCGCCCGGCGCGATGCCGGCGAGTGGGCAGCCGTTGATGTTGCGGACGTTGTCCTGGCCGGTCTGCAGCGTGCGCAGGTCCACGCCGCGCAGCCGCTCGAAGATTTCCGGAATCGCCGGCAGCGTGAACCCGCGCAGCTCGAGCTGTTGGCGCGTGGTGATGTCCACGGTGTTGTCGCCGAGGCGCTCGGAGAGCTCGGCGATGGCGGCGATCTGCGCGCTGGTCGCGAATCCGTTGGGCATGCGGATGCGCATCATGAACTTGCCGGGCGTCGGCTTGCGGAAGAAGACGCCCACCCACTTCAGCATTTCTTTTTCTCCGGCGGTGAGCTGCTCCCAACTGTCCGCGCCGCCCGAGGTAATGCGCGGCAGCGACTCGCGAATCCGCAGCGGATCGCCTCCTAATTCATCCTTAAATGTTTCGATCGGGTTACTGCCCGGCTGCATGCGTCGTCTCGGGGGATATGGGCAGCGGCTGATAGGCCGGTGCCGCAGGCCCTTCGGTTTCGATGGCGACGACCTCGCGGATCGGCAGCACAAAAACGCGGCCGCCGCCGGGCGATCCCGTGCCGTTCACTCGCAGGATGGCTTGCAGCACGGCTTCGACCCAGATGTCCTCGACCTCGCACCAGATCATGCGCTGCGGCATGTACTGGATCACGGCCGGAAGCGCCCCGTTCCCCGGCAGGTAACGAATCGCGCGCTCGCACCCGCGTCCGAAGACGCGATGCGCCGCGATGGTGTCCCGCCGGGGGGTCAGTCGAGCTTTTT
>CAZRND010000270.1:0-7740 GCA_964601345.1 uncultured Acidobacteriota bacterium
GCTGATGATCTTGTAGTGCTCGTGCAGGACCTTGGCGACCGGCGCCAGGCAGTTGGTGGTGCAAGAGGCGTTCGAAATCACGTTGTGCTTCGCGGGATCGTACTTGCCTTCGTTCACGCCGAGCACGATGGTGATGTCTTCATGCGTCGCGGGAGCAGAGATAATCACTTTCTTGACGGTGCCGCGCAGATGGGCTTTGGCCTTTTCCGCGTCGGTGAAGAAGCCCGTGGATTCGACCACGATTTGCGCGCCGACCGACTCCCAGTTCAGCTTGGCGGGATCTTTCTCGGCGAAGACCTTGATCTTGTGTCCATCCACCTGGATGAAGTCGGCCCCGTGCGACACCGCCTGCTTCAGGTTGCCGAGGATGGAATCGTATTTGAAGAGATGGGCCAGCGTTTTGGGATCGGTAATGTCGTTGACGGCGACAAACTCAATGTCTTTATGACCGAGCGCGGTGCGCGCGATATTGCGGCCGATGCGCCCAAACCCGTTGATGCCCACTTTGATTGCCATGAATTCTCCTTAGGGATGATTGACGGTGAAAAATAATCGTAGCAGAAAGCCGCCGGGCTTTCTATTGCGGCGGCTTGGTTGGCGCGGGCGGCGTGTCCGGCGGGTCGTCTATGCGCGGCACGCGCGTGGCGGCCACGCCCGGAATGAACTCGTGCGCTTCCACGACCTCGTCATTTTCAAAGGTCACCAGCAGGACCTTCGCCGGCACCTTGCCGTATACCCACGTCTCCTGATCGATGCCTTTCTTGGTTCTTTCGCGAATCTTGTTATCGGGCCGGCCGCGCGACGCCAGCACCATCTCCTTCGTCATGCCCGAGGTAATGGTGTGGGTCTTCACCGCCTCCTGGATTTCTTTCGGCCACGTGTCGGTGAGGATCAGGCTGGCGGAGCGCTGGTTGAAATCGAGGACATCCGCGAGGCGTTCCTTCAACTCGTCAGCCGTCATGTCGGGAACCGGACCGCCGAAGTCCATCGCGATCACGCCTCCCGTGGCTGCGGATTCCTGCGGCGTGCCCGTTTGGGAAACCGAGACTCCCCCGCTGACTTCGATGTTCTGATACCACTTTCTTTTCTTCTTGCCGCCGCCGTTCATCTCCAGGACGATCTTGCTGTGCAGGAAATTTACTTTGGTGATCTGCGCCATTTCACCGGGGCGCGCGGCAGGGCCGAAGTTAGCCAGTTGCATCTCCAGCGCCTTCTCGTTCACTTTCCCGGTGGCATTCACCGTCAGCCCTTCCTGTCCGCGAGGCAGGGCTTTCTTCAGGATGGCAAATTCCGCGGTGAGAGCGCGGAGAATCCACACGCGCGACTGTGGCTGCAGGGGCTTTTGAGCAGGATTGTCGGAGGCGGAGAGCGCCGTGAACGGGACGAGAAGACAACTGGCGACTTGGAGCAGCCTACGCGGCATGGTTCCGATCCACTCCGCTCCACAGCAATCCGGCGATGCCGGCGACAATCACGAACGTGCCCACCAAACTGGCCTCCGGCCCATAGTCCCCGCCCGTGAGGAGGGGGTGACCGGAAGCTACCGCAACCAGCGGCATCCCCTCTATCTTAATCCCACTGACGGGAAAACCCCAAGCGGCTTCTGCAAGGTTCCATCCCCAGTGGATGCCGATGGGCAGCCACAACTGCTTGGTCCGCAGATAGGCCAGCGCCAGCAGGATGCCGACGACGACCGTATTCGCGAGTCCGGTGGCGGAGGCGCCCGGGTTGTTCCGATGCATCACTGCGAAGAGCACCGAGAGGATCAGGATGCTCGCGGCCGGGCCGAAAGCTTCGATGAGACGCTGGAAGCCATAGCCGCGAAACATCAGCTCTTCTCCGATCGCCGCGAACATCAGGATGAGCAAGAGATAGCTCCAGTCAACGGGCCGAAGCGCCTGAGCCTTGAACGTCACTTGGCGGCAGACTAGTAGGATGATCGCGAGCAACGTCACCATGGCGCAGCCGGCGAGGAATCCGGCGCCGAGGTCCTTCCACGACTGCGGCGCGAGCGGCATGCCGACGTAACCGATGGACCTACGCTCCGCGAGAAGCATCACGCCCGTGGCGGCCGCGGCCACGAGCAGGTTGCCGAGTCCGGCGAGGAGCAGGAACGGCAGATGAAGCGACGGGAGAATCGCGCCGAGGACAAATGCGGAGAAGAAGTAGAGGATTACGAAAAAAACAAAGCGCAGCAGAGGGTGAAGGTCACGCAACGGGAGAGCTCGTAACAGTGAGGCCGCGAGGCGCGACGCGGAAGTCCAGGATCTTTCCTCCCTCGCGGGCCAGGGCCTGTTCGACGCGGCCGCGCGCACCGTCTTCGGTGAAGAACAGGACACACCCGCCACCGCCCGCGCCGCAAACCTTGGCGGCTTCCGCGCCGTTCCGGCGGGCCACGGACATCAGCCGGTCGATGAGCGGAGTGGAGATGCCGAGGGCGTTCTTGCGACGGTGGGACCACTCCTCGCGCAGCAGGCGCGCGACTTCTTTCCAATCGCTCGCCTCCACGGCCCGGCGCATTTCCCGGGCGATGACCGCGATCTGCTCGAAGTTTTGGATGACGCGCTTGTTGCCGTCGATGTGCGCCTTCATCACTTCCCAGTTGTTGACGCCGGAGTCGCGTGGCGCGCCGGTGTAGCAGAGCGCGATGCGCCGTTCGAAAGCGGCGAGGTCGGTTTTCACCTTTTGGCGGAAGACACCGCCCGGCGTCAGGCAGACGGCATTCACTCCGCCGTATAGGGCGGGGAAGAAATCCTGGTCGCCGGTCGGAACGAGGATTACCTGGGCTTCCACGTTGCGCGCGACGACTTCCAGTTCCGTGAGCGACAGCCCGCGGCCGGTCAGGCGGTTGAGCGCGCCGCAGACGGCGATGTTCATCGCCGACGATCCGGCGATTCCGGCCCCGGCGGGGGCGCTCGAACCGGTGATCAGCGTGAATCCTCCCTTGGGTTGGAAATAGCGCACCAGGCGAGCGACGAGCGGCAGCCGGTAGCGTCCGGCGCGCCGCAGCGCGGAGAGATCGGCGAAGGACTCGCGGCGTTTCAGATCGCGCGAGAGGAAATCGATCCGCGGCCCGCGCCGAGGCTCGATGACGCAGGAGGCATAGAGGTCGACGGCGAAGTTGATGGTCTGAGAATCCTCGTGAAAGAGATAGAGCGGCCAGATATCCAGCGTGCCGCCGGCCAGATCGACGCGCGTCGGAGCGCGGGAGATGATCATGACGTGGCTTGGAGCTTGAGCTGGTGCGTTTCCTTGGGCACGCCGGCCTCGAAGCAGCGGCGGCAGCGCGATTCGTACATGCCGCCCGCGCCGACGACGATGAGCGCGTCGGAATCGATCAGGCGTTGCGTGAATTTCGCGGGGTTGCCGCAGCGGACGCAGATCGCCAGCGTCTTGGTGATCTGCTCGGCGAGCGCCAGCATCGCGGGAATCGGCTCGAAGGGACGCCCCAGGTAGTCGGTGTCGAGGCCGGCCACGATGACGCGCTTGCCGAGATCGGCGAGGCGCGTGGAAACCTGAACGAGCTCGGGACCCATGAAGTTGGCCTCGTCCATGCCGATCACTTCGGTGCGCGGGCTGACGCGGTCGAAGACGTCGGCCGCCGAGCGAACCACCTCCGACTTGATGCGCAGGTCGCTGTGAGAGACGATTTCGTCCTCGGAATAGCGATTATCGATGACCGGTTTGAAGATCTGCACGCGCTGTCGGGCGATTGCGGCGCGCCGCAAACGGCGGATCAGTTCCTCGCTCTTGCCGGAAAACATCGGGCCGCAGATCACTTCGATCCAGCCCATGTTGCCTTTGACAATGTTCATATCTGCCATGAGATCATAGACGACTTTTACGAAGCTTCCAAGAATTCCCGCAACTCCTCGAAGCTGCCGAAGACGCGTGTGGCGCACGCCAGCATCCATCCGCTGATCTCGGCGCGCTCGAGTTGCGTGACGAGATAGACCGGCTTTCCGGCGCGAAAGGCCGAGGTGACTTCGGCCTGCGTACCGGCGCCCCGTCCGGCATTCGCGTTCCAGAAACAGATCACGCAGCCGGCCTTCTTCTCGACGATGTCCAGGTCCCAGTGGATGATCTTGCGAACCACGGCCGCGAACTTTGCGGGGTCGGATGTCTTCCACGACCGGAAAGGCATCTCTTCATCCGTCAGGTTCTTGCGCTCATCCGCGGCAGGATCGTAGACTTCGTGGCCCAGCGAAAGGAGAAACGGCGTCAACTCCCGGCGCCAATCGCGCCCGTGATCGCGCGCGAACTCCATCGCACCGCTCAGGTAGATCAGCACCCAACGATGCCTTTCAGGCAATTGTTGAGCTCGGTATCCATCTCGACGATTTCCATGTCGTCGGCGACCAGCAGCTTGCAGGAGAGAGCTTGGTGGGTATTCCCGTCGGGGCCGCGGCGATAGACCACGCGGCAGTACTGGCACTCCTCGTTCCAGCAGAAACGCCCGTAAGGGATCGTCTCGGGCGCCACGTACTGGAAGCATCGGAGCAGCATGTTCTTCTCCGGAACCTCCACGGGCTTCCCGAGGACGGTGATTTTACAGAGACGCTCGAACGGGTGATAGAGCGAGCTCTGCATCAGTTGCGGTCTGTACTCGCCGGACATGCCTCGCTATGTTAGCACGCCGACAGCCGGACCCGGTTCGTGAGCCTGTTGTCAGCGTAAAGATAAAACTTGAACAAGGATTGTTCCTTGTTGTCATACGCGCGAGCCTTTTGCCGCTCCTCTTCGTCATTAGTACGGGAGGAACGACCCGATGAACGCCGTCGCCCTATTCGTACTGGCTATTACACTCGCCGCGGAAGCGCCGAACCATTGGCAATCCCTGATGGCCGCCGGGAAAGCCTTGCGCGAAGAAGGCCGTTACGCGGAAGCGGAGTCGAAGTTCCGCGAAGCGCTCGCGTTCGCAGAGAGCAGCGATCCCGAAGGCACGCAGGCAGCCAGCAGCATGAACAGTCTGGGCATCGTCTGCCGGGATGAGAAGAAACTCGGAGAAGCCGAACGCCTCTACGAGAAAGCTCTGGCCCTCTGGGGAAAGACGGTTGGCGCGGCTCACCCGAACTACGCCGACACCTTAACCAACATCGCCGGCCTTTACGTGACCGAGGGAAAGATGGCTCAGGCGGAGCCGCTCTACCTGCAGGCCATCGACATCCTGGAAAAGGCTCTCGGTCCGGCCGATCGGGACCTGGCGCCGGTGCGAAACAATCTGGCCACGCTCTACTATCGCGAAGGAAGGCTGCGAGAGGCGGAGGCCATGTACCTCAGGTCCCTCGAGATTGCGGGCGAGAGCGCGCCGATCATGGGCAACCTCGCGGAGTTGTATCGCAAGCAGGGAAAATATGCCGAGGCCGAGAAGATGAACCGCGAGGTTCTGGCGCTGCAGGAAAAGGCCGGGAAGACCCGCCAGCCCTCGATGGCCGTGGCGTTGAACAATCAGGCCGCCGTCTTCTTCGCACAGGGCCGGAGTCTCGAGGCAGAGCAGCTTTACTTGCGGTCTCTCGCGATCATTGAAAGCCCGCAGACGCTCGCCAACCTGGCGGAAGTCTACCGCCAGCAGGGCAAGCTGGGCAAAGCGCTCGTCCAGCAGCGTCGCGCGCTGGAGATCGATGAGAAGGTCCTGGGGCCCGATCACCCGGATGTGGCCACGCAACTGAATAATCTCGGCGCCCAATATCTCGACCGGAATGAGCCATCGACGGCATCGTCGCTATTGCAAAGATCACTCGCTATTCTGGAGAAAGCCTCGGTGAAGGACGCGCTCCAGCTTGTTCCGGTCCTGAACAACCTCGGGAACCTGTATCAGAAGACGTCTCGGTTTGACATGGCGGAAGGCTACTACCTGCGAGGGCTTAAGATCGCCCAGGAAGGCTGGAACGAGGACCACCCCGTGGTGGCGACGCTCTATCACAATCTCGCGGAGTTGAACCGCATACAGGGGCGCCTCGCGATCGCCGAGCCTCTCTATCAAAGGGCCATCCGCATTCGCGAGAAATCTGTCGGACTCGGCCATCCGGATCTGGCCAACAGCCTGGCGGGATACGCACTGCTCTTGCGCAAGGAAAAGCGGAAGAAAGAAGCCGCCGGATTGGAGTCGCGCGCCCACGGCATTTTGAGCCGGCACTCGCATGACAATCTCACCGGCCTGACCGTGGAAGCGAGCTCTTTGCGCGGCCAGTAGTGCCCTACAATGGGTAGGTGCGTTTCAACGAAAGCGACGCCGCGCGTCTGGCGAAGGAACTCTACGGCCTGAGCGCAACGGCTCGTCCGCTTCCGAGCGAGCGCGACCAGAATTTCCTGCTGACAACGAGCGACGGCAACTTCGTCCTGAAGATCGCGCAACAAGGCGAGCGCCAGGACGTGCTCGAGATGCAGAACCACGCCCTCGCGTGGCTGGCGGAACGCGCGCCGTCGCTACCGGCGCCGCGCATTCATGGCCGGCCGCTGACGGCCGTGGATGGGCACTTCGTCCGATTGCTCGAGTATCTGCCCGGCTCCGTGCTCGCCGAGGCCAATCCGCAGACACCGGCGTTGCTCCGGAATCTCGGCAGGTTTCTGGGGCAGGTCGATGCAGCGCTCGAAGGCTTCAGTCATCCTGCCGCGGTTGACCGTGATCTCGATTGGAATCCCGAGCGGTATCTCGATGTGATCCGCCGGCATCGAGGCGAAGTCGAGGATCCCGCGCTGATCGATCACTTCCTGAAATGCGAAATTCCAAGGGACCTGCGGAAGAGCGTCATTCACAACGACGCGAACGACTACAACATCCTGGCGAGCAAAGAGCGCGTGACCGGACTGCTCGATTTCGGCGACATGTTGCAGACCTATACGGTGTGCGAGGTCGCGGTAGCCTCCGCGTACGCCATGCTGGGGAAATCCGACCCGCTCGGGGCAATGGCTGAAGTCGTCGCCGGATATCAGGAGACGCGGCCGCTCACCGACGCCGAGCTCGGCGCGGTCTTTCCCCTTGCGTGTTGGCGACTTTGCGTCAGCGTCTGCCTCTCGGCGCACCGGCGAAAGGCGCAGCCGGAGAATGAATACCTCACGATCAGCGAGGCGCCGGCGTGGGCGACGCTGCGGGCTCTTCGAGGTGTTCACCCGCGTTTTGCTGAATACGTCTTTCGAGGCGGGTGCCCGCACTCGGAACGAGTGGTCGGGTGGCTCCGTCAGAATCAGTCTACCCCGGTGATCGCAGCGGACCTGTCCAAGGCGATCGTCTTCGACTTGAGCGTCGGCAGCCCGGAGATTGAGAGTCCCGCGGCGGCTGGAGATACGGCAGCGTTGACGGCGAAGATCCTCGCGCGAATGAAAGAAGCAGGAACGGATGTGGCGATCGGGCGATACAACGAGGCGCGCCTCGTCTATCAGAGCGAGGCGTTCCATGGGCGAACGATCCACATTGGCCTGGACCTTTTTGTTGCGCCGGGCACGCCCGTCTTCGCTCCACTCGATGGCCGCGTCCACAGCTTCGCGAACAACGCCGCCAGGTTCGATTACGGACCGACGTTGATTCTGGAACACGAGCCGTCCTTTTACACTCTGTACGGCCACTTGAGCGAGGACTCGCTCAGCGGCCTGCGCGCCGGAGTGCCCATCCGCAAAGGGCAGGAGATCGCGCGCATCGGCGCGCCTCCCACGAATGGCGACTGGCCGCCGCATCTGCATTTACAGATCATCACCGACATGCCGGGCATGTCCGGCCACTTCCCGGGCCGCCCCCCCGCCAGC
>CAZRND010000271.1:0-5238 GCA_964601345.1 uncultured Acidobacteriota bacterium
GATCTCGCTTTCGGGCATCGTCTACAGCCGCTCCGTGCGCGTGGCGGGCAACGAGATGGACGACGCCATCACGCACTTCCTGAAGCGCAAGTACAACCTGCTGATCGGCGAACGCACGGCCGAGTACATCAAGATGGAAGTCGGCTCGGCCTACGCACTTGAAAAACCGCTGACCACCGAGATCAAGGGACGAAACCTCATCGAGGGCGTGCCCATGACGCTTACGGTGGACGACACGGAAATCCGCGAGGCGCTCGCGGAGTGCGTCTCGACCATCATGAACGCCATCCGCGTGGCGCTCGAGCGGACGCCGCCCGAGCTTTCCGCCGATATTTCCGACCGCGGCATTGTCCTCACCGGAGGCGGCGCGCTGCTGAAGAATCTGGACAAGCGCATCCGCGAGGAAACCGGATTGCCCGTTTCCATCGCCGACGATCCTCTGGCGTGCGTCGTGCTGGGCACGGGAAAAATGCTGAGCGACTTCGCCCTGCTGAGAAAGATCTCCGTCGAATAAGGCAGGACCCGTGGAAACCCTCTTTTCCAGGCACCGCAACACGGTGGCTCTGATTGCCGCCCTGTTCGTGCAACTGGCGCTGCTCGCCTGGCAGGTGCGCCGTCCCGATAGCGACGTGCCGCTGCTGCGCGCCTGGATGCAAGCCGTCGTCTCCCCGCCCCAACGGATCGTCAGCGCGACGCTGCGCGGCGTGGGCCAGGTTTGGGAGAATTACGTGGACCTTCTCCAGGCCCGGCAGGACAATCTTCGCCTCGAGACCGAGCTCGACCGGCAACGCCTCCTCAACCATCAGCTTCGCGACCAAGCCCAGGAACTCGAACGCCTGCGGGCCCTGGTAAGCTTCCGCGAGAAGACACCCGGCTCGACGATCACCGCCCGCGTCATCGGGTCGGGAGTATCGGAAACATCCCGCATCGTCATCCTGAACAAGGGGCGCGAGGACGGTTTGAAGCCGAACATCGCCGTGATCACGCCCGACGGCATCGCCGGCAAAGTGCAACGGGTATTTCGCAGCACGGCGCAGGTGCTGCTCATCACCGACGGGGAGAGCGGCGCGGGCGCGCTGCTCGAGCAATCGCGGATCCACGGCGTGTTGAAAGGAACGAACGGCGCGCAGTGCCGCCTTCTCTATGTCCTCAACGACGAGAAAGTGGAGCCGGGCGAGCGCGTGCTCACGTCGGGCGAAGACCGCGTCTATCCCAAGGGACTCCCCATCGGCGTCGTGACACAGGTGCGGCCCGGCTCGGCCTTCAAGGAGATCACGGTGCAGCCCGCGGCCCGGCTGAATCGCCTCGAAGAAGTCCTGGTGGTGATCCAGGGCGAAGAGGCTCCGCCGCCTGCCGCGGCTACACCGCCGGCGCCCGAGATCGTTATCCCGTTCGCGCCGCCGCCGTTGCCGGTCGCGGGCGACAACGAACGTCCGGGAATTCCGCGAGGAGCGCGCCCGGAGACCGACGCCGACAAGGTGCTCGGCGCCTACCGGCAACGCGCCGCACAAGACGCCCAGAAGGCCGCCCCCAAGGCCAAACCCGTCGGCCCGCCGGACGAGTGAAACCCTATGAACCTGTCCATAGGCGCCAAGCTCGGGCCGTACGAGATCGTCGCGTCGATTGGCGCGGGCGGGATGGGCGAAGTTTGGAAGGCCCGTGATACGCGCCTGGATCGCATCGTCGCGTTGAAAGTTTCTAAAGAGCTTTTCTCCGAGCGCTTCGAGCGCGAGGCCCGCGTCATCGCTTCGCTGAATCATCCGCACATCGCCAGCCTCTACGACGTGGGCCCGAATTATCTGGTCATGGAGTATGTGGAGGGCGACCCGCTGCGCGGCCCTCTGCCGGTCGCCAAGGCGATGCAGTACGCCGGACAAATCTGCGACGCGCTCGATGCCGCGCACAAGAAGGGCATCACGCACCGCGACCTGAAGCCGGCAAATATCCTGGTCGGAAAGCAAGGGATCAAGTTGCTGGACTTCGGCTTGGCTAAGGTCCGCGAGGAGCAAGCGGTCAGCGAGGAGACCATCTCGAAGGCGCTCACCGCTCAGGGCGCGGTGCTGGGCACGCCTCAATATATGGCGCCCGAGCAGGTGGAAGGCAAAGAAGCCGACGCCCGCAGCGACATCTTCTCGCTCGGCTGCGTGCTCTACGAGATGCTCACGGGACGCAAGGCGTTCGGGGGCAAGAATGCTTCCGTCATCGCCGCGGCGATTCTCGCCAAAGAGCCGGAGCCGATCACGGGCCTCGATCCGGCGGTCGAGCGCGTAGTCAAAGCTTGCCTGGCGAAAGATCCAGACGATCGCTTGCAGAGTCCGCGCGATGTGAAGCTGGCCCTCGGGTGGAGCGCGCGGCCCGATTCTGAGAGGGCGGCGCGAGGCAATCGGCTGCCGTGGGCCGTGGCGATCGCGATGGGGTTGGCCTTTCTCACGGTAGCCTGGCTCTACTTCCGGGGATCCCAACCGATCGCGCAGCGAGCCATTCATTTCCAAATTCAGGCCCCGGAGAAGATGAAGTTCGCCGATTCCCCCGAGCTGGTCTCGCCAGATGGGCGGACCATTGTTTTCGAGGCAAGCTCGGCGGACGGCAAGAGTTCTCTCTGGGTGCGGCCTCTCGATACAGACACGGCTCGTCCCCTGCCTGGCACGGAGCGTCCGGGCTCCTGGACCTGGTCTCCCAACAGCCGGTCTTTGGCCTTCTTCTCCGATGCTGATAAGCGGTTGAAGAGAATCGAGGTCGCAGGAGGAACGCCACAGACCATTTGCGCGCTGCCTCTGGCAATCCTTGGAACATGGAATGAGGCCGGCGATATCCTGTTTCGGGCTCCCAATGGGCAGTTCCAGAGAGTTCCGGCCTCCGGCGGTGTTCCTAGCGATGTTATGAAGCCCGATGCTGGAGCCAAATGGTCCCCTCGCGACCCCACTTTCCTTCCGGACGGACGTCATTTCCTCTTCACGAACGGTTTTTGGGGGGACGCTCCCGGGCCGTCTATCTACGCGGCCTCACTGGACGGCATGGATGGCCGCACGCTCATCCTGGAACAAGCAGCCGCGGCTCGATTCATGCCTTCCATGGCGCGCTCCGGAATTCCCGGGTATCTGTTCTACTACGGCGTGGACGGAACTGTGCTGATGGCGCGGCCCTTCGATCCGGACAGCCTGAAGTTCTCCGGCGACCCGGTTCAAATCTCCGAGAACGTGGGGCGGTTTTCTGTATCGCACTCCGCGGGAGTTATGCTCTGGAGTAACCAGAATCCGTCGTTGAGTCAAATCGTGTGGCTCGACGGCCAGGGCAAGACCCTGGACGCCATAGGGACACCGGGAAGGATTTCGACGCTTTCCTTGTCTCCCGACGGCAAGAGGGCCGCAATCAGTCGAAACCAGGATGGAAAGAACGATGTGTGGACTGTGGACCTTGCCCGCGGCGCTTTTTCTCGGTTGACACTGGGAGAGACGCTCAAAACTTACCCGATTTGGTCGGCCTTGCATTCGCGGATCTTTTTCAGCGACTACGATGGCGCCGTCTCGGGTGTTTCCAATCTCTATTCCATCAGCGCGGATGGGGGAACCAAGGAACTGGTTTTTCGCAATTCGAACCGCAAGATTGGCACGGACCTGAGCCGCGACGAGCGTTTCTTGCTGTACACCGAGAATGACATGTCGAGCCCGCGGAGGTTCGCGGGTATCTGGGCGATTGCGTTGGACGGCGACAAAAAGCCGTTCCCGGTGGTCCGGGGAGAGTTCGGCGCGAGCGAGGCAAGGTTTTCTCCCGATGGCCGCTGGGTGGCTTACGTAAGCGATGAATCGGGTTCTGTTCAGGTATATATCAAGCGCTTTCCGCCCACGGAGCAACGCT
Organism: uncultured Acidobacteriota bacterium; assembly: GCA_964601345.1. Taxonomy (GTDB): domain Bacteria; phylum Acidobacteriota; class Terriglobia; order JAJPHL01; family JAJPHL01; genus CAZRND01. Next base: position 3,856 of record CAZRND010000271.1, read on the forward strand.
GGCAAGTCTCAACGGACCTAGGTGCCGCTCCCCGATGGCGCGCCGACGGAAAGCAGCTCTTCTACCGCGTCAGAAGGAACCGCTTGCTTGCCGTGGACCTGAAACTCGGGGCAACCATCGAGGTTTCCAAGCCGCGCGAGCTCTTCACGACTCCAGTCCAACGCCTCGGCGACTACGAGCCCACTGCGGACGGCAAGCGATTTCTGGCGCTCATCGAGGATCAAACCACCGCCGGTACTCAATCCATTAACGTCATCGTGAACTGGCCCGCCACGCTCGTGCGGGGCCAGAAATGACTTTCCAACTCATGATAAACTTTTAGTTTTGCGTCTTCTTGCGAGTTTTGGGGGGATCTAGTGGACAAAACACTCGAGGCGCACGGGATTTTTAACGGGCAGCGGGTGCATTGGAATCTAAGCGCTGCGAATCTCGTGGAGCATGCCTTGCGACGGGGCGAAGGACAGATCGCCTCGAACGGCGCGCTCGTCGCGAAGACCGGCCAGCATACCGGGCGCGCGCCGCAAGATAAGTACATCGTCGAAGAACCATCGAGCCAGGCGAACATTCACTGGGGTCAGGTGAACCGGGCTTTCGATGCGGATCGTTTCGACCGTCTGCACGCGCGCCTGCTCGGATATCTCCAGGGCCGCGAGTTGTTCGTCCGCGACTGCCGGGCGGGCGCCGACCCGCGCTACTCGCTGCCGATCCGCGTGATCAATGAGTATGCCTGGCACAATCTCTTCGCCCGGCAGCTCTTTATCGATCCCGCGGACGAGGCCGCGCCGCAGGAACCGAAATTCACGGTTCTGTGCGCGCCGGGTTTTCACGCCGAGCCGGAGCGGGACGGCACGCGCTCGAAGGCGTTCATCATCATGAACCTGGCGCAGCGCATCGTCATCATCGGCGGCACCGCCTACGCCGGGGAGATGAAGAAATCGGTCTTCTCGCTGCTCAATTAATTGCTGCCGCTCGAAGGCGTCCTCTCAATGCATGGCTCCGCTAATATCGACCCGAAGGGCCACCCGGGCCAACCGCGCCTCGGTCAAGCTGGTCTTCGACAACACCGCACAGAAGATCAAGGTCGTGACCCACGCCGCAATCGACGGCGAGCGTGACCTCCGGGCCGCCTATGATGCGGCGTGCGCCAAGATCGACGCGCTCATCGAGCGGCTCAACCGGCGCGTCGAGCCGCCGCCGCGCTCGCCGGCAACAACGCCGCCGGTGGTGCGCTCCAACCTGACACCGGAGCAGTACCAGGCGATGGTACGCCAGGCCAAGGAGTACATCGTGGCCGGCGACATCATTCAGGTCGTCTTGGCCCAACGCTTCGAGTGCCCGCTGCGCACCGCGCCGTTCAACATCTATCGCTGTCTGCGCACCGTC
>CAZRND010000271.1:5248-7733 GCA_964601345.1 uncultured Acidobacteriota bacterium
CCGAAGGGCGACACGGCGCTCTTCTTCGGACTCTCAGGCACCGGCAAGACCACGCTCTCGGCCGATCCCGCCCGCCGCCTCATCGGCGACGACGAGCACGGCTGGAGCGGCAACGGCGTCTTCAACTTCGAAGGCGGCTGCTACGCGAAGTGCATCCGATTGTCGCAGCAGAACGAGCCGCAGATTTGGGAAGCCCTTCGCTTTGGCGCGGTGCTCGAGAACGTCGTGGCCGACTCCCGCGGGAAGCTGAACTTCAACGACGACTCAGTCACTGAGAACACTCGCGCGGCTTATCCGGTGGAGTTCATTCCCGGCGCGGTAATCCCCGGCGTCGGCGGACATCCCACCAACGTGGTCTTCCTCACGGCGGACGCCTTCGGAGTTCTGCCGCCCATCTCGCGGCTGAGTCCGGAACAGGCTATGTACTACTTCCTTTCCGGCTATACCGCCAAGGTGGCGGGAACCGAGGCCGGCGTGGGAAGCGAGCCGCAGGCAACGTTTTCGACCTGTTTCGGCGCGCCCTTCCTGCCGCTGCGGCCGTCGGTATACGCCAACCTGCTGGGAGAAAAACTGCGGCAGCACAAGGCCCGCGTCTGGCTGGTGAACACGGGTTGGACGGGCGGACCTTTCGGCGTAGGCAAGCGCATGCACCTGCCCTACACCAGGGCCATGGTCTCGGCGGCGATCACTGGAAAGCTCGATGGCGCGAAGTTCCAAGCCGATCCCCGGTTTGGCGTCGAGATTCCCGTGGCGTGTCCGGACGTCCCGTCGGAGATTCTGATTCCCAGCGCGACATGGAAATCGAAAGCCGATTACGAGGCCAAAGCCAACGACCTGGCCGGCAGTTTCCAAAAGAATTTCGCCAGTTTTCCGGATGCCGCGGAGGCGGTGCGGGAGGCGGGTCCCAAACTGGAAGTTGGGGTGTAATCACGATATACTAGTAGGCTCTGAGCCTGAGCCCGGCCGCTGTTTCGTGGAGGCGTTCCATGTTCCTCGCGGTTGAGCAGTTGCAGGAAGAAGCGATCCGTTTCGACGAAGTTTTCGTGCCCGGCCACATCGATTATGAAATCGAGGGCCTTTCGCAGGCCGCCGGATTGCACGTTAAGGGCGTGGCCAGCCTGCTGGACACCGAGATTCACGTTCAGGGACGGCTGGGCACGGAAGTAAAACTGGTTTGCGCCCGCTGCCTCGAACCGGTCCGGCAGGTGGTGGACCGGGTTTTTGACCTCTTCTATCATCCGATCGCGGATTGCCCGAATGAAGAGGAATTGCACGTTCCCAAGGGCGAAGAGGAGTTGGGGTTTTACCAGGGCGAAGGGCTGCTCCTCGAGGACGTAGCCAAGGAGCAAGTGATCCTGGCTCTGCCGATGCGCACGTTGTGCCGGGATGACTGCCGCGGACTGTGCCCGCAGTGCGGATGTAACCGCAACCGGGAGTCCTGCGGATGCGCGGAGAAAGCCGCCGATCCAAGGTGGGAAGCTTTGAAGAAGATCTCAAAATAGGAAAGACGAACCGGAATCATGCCAAATCCGAAACGAAGACATTCCAAACGGCGGTCGAGCAACCGCCGCGCTCACGACTTCCTGACGGTGGTTCCACGGACCACCTGTCCCCAATGCCATGAGGAAAAACTGCCTCATCGCGTCTGCCCCAAGTGCGGGTATTATCAAGGGCGCCAGATCGTGGAGACTGCCTCCGAGTAATCTCTACTTCGAATGACCACCATTGCCGTCGATGCTATGGGGGGAGATGCCGCCCCCCGCGCCGAAGTCGAGGGGTCGGTAATCGCCGCGCGGGAGCTGGGCCATCGGGTCATCCTGGTGGGCCGCGAGGACGCCATCCGCCGCGAGCTGCATAAGTATCCGCACCACGGCCTGCCGATCGAGATCGAGCCCGCCAGCCAGGTCATCACGATGGAGGACGCCGCGGCGAAATCCGTGCGGAAGCGCGATAGCTCGATCCGCGTGGCGGCGCGCCTGGTGCGCGACGGCAAGGCGCAGGGCGTGGTCAGCGCCGGAAACACCGGCGCGGTGATGGCCACGGTGAAGATCGTCTGTGGCGCGTTGCCGGGCGTCGACCGCCCGGCGATCGCCGGCGTCTTCCCGACGTCGAGAGGGACGGCCGCGATCATGGTAGACGTGGGCGCGAACGTCGACTGCAAACCGCATCACCTCGAGCAATTCGCCATCATGGGCGAGATTTATTCGCGGGCCATCTTCGGCATCCTGCGGCCGCGCGTGGGATTGCTTTCCATCGGCGAAGAGCAGCACAAGGGCAACGATCTGACGCGCGAGGCGTACCTCCGCCTGGAAAAGCTGCCGCTCCACTTCCTGGGCAACGTGGAAGGGCGCGATCTGTATAACGGCAAAGTCGATGTGATCGTCTGCGACGGCTTCATCGGCAACGTGGCGCTGAAAGTATCCGAGGGACTGGTCGAAACCATCAAGTACATGTTGCGCGAAGCCCTCTCTTCGACTCTGAGCGC
>CAZRND010000272.1:0-7729 GCA_964601345.1 uncultured Acidobacteriota bacterium
TGCGAACCAGCCCAACACCCGCGCGCGAAATTCGTCGGGTGCGGCGGCCCATGCGGCGGTGTGCGTTGCGTTCGGTACAAGCCAGAGCGAAGTCTTTCCATTCGCTGCCGCTAGCTGCTGCGAGTGCCACGGCGGAGTCTCCGAGTCGTTCATGCCGTGGATCAACAGAATCGGCGTTTCCGACTGCCGGATCGCGGCGAGGGGCGATGCTTCCCCGAAATCGAAACCGTAGACGAGCCGCGCGTAGAGCATCCCTGTCTTCACCACGAGCTTCGCCAAAGGCATCGGCACACGCTTGCTCACCCGGTATTCACCGACCGACTGCAAGTCGACATAAGAGGACTCAGCGACAATCGCGGCGAACGCGGGCTTCACCGCAGCAGCCTGGATCAGGATCGCGGCTCCCAGCGACTCACCCAAGCCATAGATCCTGCCGCAGCCTTGCGCGCGCATCCATGCAGTCCAGGCGACGACATCGTGTTTCTCAAGCAATCCGTAGGTAACGACGTCGCCGCCGCTCTCGCCATGTGCGCGGCTGTCCGGAACCAGCACCGAATACCCTTGCGACAGAAACATCGGAGCAAACCCAACGCTGCTAGCGCTCGAGTCGGCAATGCCATGCAGCACAATCACGCACTTTCCGTTGGACGCCGCCGGGCGCAGCCACCACGCGCGAAGATTCGCGCCATCGGCAGCGACGATCGAAATGGCAGCGGCATTCGAAGGAGCTGCGGCTTTCTTCCTCGGTACGTGCAGCGTAGCCGCGCAAAAGACGCCGCCCACAACCGCGAGGCCGATGAAGATTACGGCACCGGCAAGTGCAGCGATTACAGCTTTACGCATTGTCCCCACTGGGCCTGGCGGGCCGTCCGGTAGGATTCCTTGTTCTTCTTCGTGGCAGTCACGGTCTCAAGGCCCGTTGCCGTGCACAGGGAAAGCTTCACGTAACCGTGACCCTTGTACGGATGCCGCAAAATCCTCGGGCCGCACGGCTCGACAGGCGTCTTCGAAAGAATCACGTAGGAAAACTTTTCGTCCTCGTATCCCATCGACCCGCCTTTGGCGCGGCGGTGGAGCGCGGAGCGCTCCACCCGCTGCGCGAAGTGGCACCAGTCGGGCGCGATCATCGGGCAATCCTGCGAGTGCGGGCACGGCGCCAGCACATGCCCGCCCATCGCGATGACCGCCGCGCGGGCTTCGCGGATCACCGCGAAGCCCGCCGGCGTGCCCGGCTCGATCAGCACAAGAGCTTGCGACGCGGCTTGCCATGCCGCGGTCAATACCGAACAGTCGTCAAGCTCGCCGAGGACGTAGGCGAGAACCACGAGGTCGTGCTTCTCGAACGCACTCGCTTGCCGGATGTCGAGCGCCTGCGCGCGGGCCCATCCACGGTCGCGATCGATCTCGGTAACCGTGTGCAGCCCGGGAAATATTTCTCGCGCCGCCCAGGCCACCGTGCCAGGCCCAGCGCCGAGATCGAGCAGGGTCGTGATCGGCGTTGTCGCGATTTCCCGAAGCACGGCATGCGCCGCCGCGTATGTTGCCGGCATCCGGACGACTCGGTAGGCGATTCTCTGTGTCTCAGAGAGATGTGCCGCGTTCCCCGCGCGATAGGACCGCGAAAGTTCTCGCGCCGCCGCGGCCAGCTCGCCGGGCCGCAGGCGCGTCGCTTCCTCTTCGAGCTCCTCGCGAAGCGCTTGCGGTAACTGCATGGGAAATTACTTGAGCAAGTGACGAAGCGCCGGTTCGAGCTGCGGGAACTTGCAAGCGTAACCGCTCGACGCCAGCAAACTGGCGTCGACGCGCGTGCTGGAGAGCAGCAGGTCGTCCGCCATCTCTCCGAATGCCGCGCGGGCCGCGAACGACGGCATCGGAAACAGCGTCGGCCTTCCGAGGACGCGTCCCAACGTCTTCGTAAATTCCGTGTTGGTCACGGGGTTCGGCGCAGCCGTGTTGAGCGGACCGCGCACGCTCTCGGTTTGCGCGGCATGGAGAATCGCTCCCACCACGTCGTCGATGGCGATCCAGCTCATATATTGATTGCCGCTCCCGATCTTGCCGCCCACGCCGAGACGGAAGGGCAGAAGCATCTTTGCGAGCGCGCCGCCCTTCCGACTGAGCACGACGCCTATGCGCAAGTACACAACGCGGACGCCGGCTTTCACGGCCGGTTCCGCGGCCGCTTCCCAGTCACGGCACGTCTCCGGAAGAAACCCCGAGCCGGCCGGGCTTGATTCCTTCAGGAGATCCGCGCCGCGCTCCCCGTAATAACCGATCGCCGATGCGCAGAGGAGCACCTTCGGGATTTCTTTTCGCGTGATGATGGCGCCAACCAGCAGGCGCGTGCTGTTGATGCGACTGTCGCGAATTTTCTTCTTCTGCTCCGGGGTCCATCGGCCGGCGGCAATGTTCTCTCCCGCCAGATGCACCACGGTATCGATGCGGTGCATGCCTTCGGCATCAATGTAATTCTTCTCGGGATCCCAGGGCAGCTTGCCGAAGTTGAAATCGAGCGGGACGTGAGTTGACGGACGCAACAGACAAGTCGCGCTGTGCCCCAGGCCGCGCAAGGCGGCGAGCAGCGCCTGACCGATCAGTCCGCTCGATCCGGAGACAAGAACGTGCATGGTTTAGGAAACAGGCCCCGCGGCGTCCTGCGCCTGAGGTTGCGGCGCGGGAGCGTTGACCAGGATCTCTTCGGTCGGGAAGACGGCCCAGCAAACCAGGTAAGCGATCACGCCTGGGCTCGGCGGCAGCAACGAACAGAGCACCCAGACCACGCGAACCAGCGACGGAACCACGTCCAGGTATTCGGCGACACCCATGCACACGCCGCCGATCTTGCGACCCTTGAGGGAACGCATCAGCTTGCGCTGCGCCGGAGCACTCGGCTGCCGTCCGCCGCAATCCTGACAAAACCCAGCTTCTTTACCAACTTTCGTTCCACAGTGTGTGCAGTACATGGATCCTCCTCGCTCTTTCCCCACCTCAGTAATACGAGGACGGCATTGAAAAGTTCCCTAGGCCCGAACGCCTGGACCAGCCGAGGCACGGCCCATCGAATAGTATTCAAATCCTGCGTCGGACATCGTCTCAAGCGAAAAGATGTTACGGCCATCGATGATGACCGGATGATTCATCGCCGCGCGCAGCCGGGCCAGGTCCATCTTCTTGAACTCCTCCCACTCGGTAAGGATCAGCACGGCGTCGGCGCCCTCGGCAGCGCCATAAGGCGATTCCGCGTAAGTCACCGATGGGAATTTCTTGCGGACGTTTTCCATGGCCGCCGGATCGTACGCCCGCACCTCGGCGCCGTGTTTTTCCAGCCATTCGAGCACTTCGAGCGCCGGCGCTTCCCGGATGTCGTCCGTGCCGGGCTTGAAGGCCAGGCCGAGGACGCCGACCCGCTTGTCCTTCACCACCCACATCGCCTCCTCCACTTTGCGGAGGAAACGCCGGCGCTGCTCGGCGTTGATTTGCATGACCTCGCGCAGCAATCCAAAATCGTAGCGGACCTCGCGCGCGATCTCGTGGAATGCGGCGACGTCCTTCGGGAAGCAGGACCCGCCGTAGCCGAGTCCGGCGTTCAGGAATTGCGGGCCGATGCGGGAATCGAGGCCGATACCGCGGGCCACGTGCTCGATGTTTCCGCCGGTCAGCTCGCAGATGCAGGCGATGGCGTTGATGAACGAAATCTTCATTGCCAGGTAACTGTTCGAAGCGTGCTTGATCAGCTCCGCGCTGCGCACATCGGTCACCACGAAATGCGGCGCGGGCTTCTTCCCGGCGTAGCGCCCGTCCAGAATCGGGGCGTACAGTCTGCGCATCGCTTCGGCGGCCTGTTCGCTCTCCACGCCTACTACGATGCGGTCCGGCGCCAGAAAATCGCCGATCGCCGATCCTTCGCGCAGAAACTCGGGATTCGAAACCACCTCGAACGAGCACTGCCCGTTGCTGCGTTGGATCGTCTTCTTAACGCGATCGCCCGTGTGCACGGGAACGGTGCTCTTTTCGATGATGATGGTTCGGCCGGATTTCGAGAGATGCGCCGCCACCTCGCGCGAAACGGCTTCGAGAGCCGAAAGGTCCGCGCTTCCGTCCGGCTTCGGCGGAGTTCCCACGGCGATGAACAGGTATTCGCTCGAAGCAGCGGCCTCCGCGTTCGAGCCGCTGAAACGAATCCGGCCGGCAGCGACGTTACGCGCGACCATCTCTTCGAGACCGGGCTCGTAGATGGGCATCTTGCCCTCGCGAAGGGTCTTCACTCGCTGCGGATCGTTGTCGACACACAGCAACTGGTTGCCCATTTCGGCGAGACATGCCGCGGTCACAAGACCTACGTATCCAAGGCCGATTACGCCGATCTTCAGCGGCTCTTGCGCCATAAGCGCTCCAGTATATCCTGTATCGCCCAAAGGCCCAGTGCATCCGGATGTTCATTGCGACGGATTTCCTCGGCCAGCCTCCATGCCTCCGTGGTCTTTCCTTCCTCAAGGAGTTTCGCGACGTTGTCGAATACGCCGCGCGCGGGCTTATCTTTGGCGATGTCCGGAAAGAGCATGTGGACGGCTTTCGAATCGGGCGCGCTCCGGTCCACCAGTTTCGACAGGCTGGACAGGAGCTCCTCCTTGTACCACTTCGGCGTGCGCGAGTCGTCGAGGATCGGGCGATGCCAAGCAACCACCTGCTCTTCCCACTCTTGATGTTTTTGCAGCGCCTCGCGCGCGACGGCCCAGGCTTCCGTCTTCCAGGCGATCGCGAAGGGAACGTCCGCTTCCGCACCAGGATCGAGCGCGAACGTAACGGCCAGCGCCGACGCGATGCGCTCGTCCGCTCCCACCGGCATCTTTTCGTTCTGGTTGGTCAGCTCGCCGTGAATTACGAAGGGCTGCCAAATTGTCCCGCCATCCCCTGTGGGATTGAAACGCGCGTGGTAGCTGACGGTCTGTCCCGCGGACTCGAGCACCGTCAGGGCGAGCGGGCCGCCCGATTGCAGGATGCCCTTCATCGCGCCTTGGGCCAGCTTCTCCTCGCGGTATTCATTCGATTTCGCCGCGCCCGGAGCGTGATTCTCCCAGGTCAGCAAGATGGTAACAGTCTGCTTCTCCGCGGTCTTATTGGCGGCGTGCCAGCGCGTGATGACCACCGGATAGCTCGACACTTTCGAATTGCCGCGAATCACCGGCGAGAATTCCACGGCCTTGAGCTGCACGGGAAGTGCGCCGGTCTGATAGGCCACCTTGGGGAACAGGGCTGCGATTCCCTCCCAAGGAGTCATTCCCCAGTTCCACCAGGAGAGCGAATGATCCGCCGGGGCGCGCTTTGAGAACACGCGCGTCGTGATTCCGCCGCCCGCGCTCGAAACCCGCACACTAAACACGTCGGCAGGATGCAGCGGTTTGAAGCCGCCCGTCCCGAGGCCGCCCAGCGCCCACGCGCCTGCCAGGAATAACGTAAGCATATGCAAATTCTACTTTAACCGCGCTCTTATCGTCTCTATAACGAGGATTAACTGGTTCGTGCCTCGTTCCGCCGTTATCCTGAAAGAGTGAGCAAACACTATCTGGTTGCGAGCGATTTTGATCAGACTCTGAGCTTCAACGACTCCGGCGTCGCGCTCAGCGAGCTGATCGGCGTGCGAGACTTTCACCAGAAAGTCGCCGGACTCTCGCGCACCAATCTGGTACAGCAAGGCGGAGAACTCGCGTATCTGTTGCGGCACGACCCGGAATTCCGCTCGGTTCGCAAGGAACATCTTCGCGAAGTCGGCAAGCGCATTCGCCTGAAACACAACATCCCGCTGCTTTGCCAGATTCTCGGCAGCGTCATCGATGGCAACCGCTTTTCCTTTTATGTCGTCTCCGCGGCGCCGGAGGAAGTGATCCAGTCGGCTCTCGAGAACATCCTTCCGCCCGAGTACATCTTCGGGACCCGCTTCGAATACGATGCCGGCTCGGGCGAAATTCAATCGATCGTCCGCGTGCCGGCCGGCTACGGCAAAGTCGCGGTGCTGGGCGAATTGCAGGAGAAGCTGCAAATCGGCAGCGCGCGGACCATCTATGTGGGCGACGGCAGCAGCGATGTCCACGTGATGCTGAACGTGAACCATCGCGGCGGATACACCATTGCCGTTTCCGAAGCCAAGTACATCACCCAGATCGCCAAGCGGAGCGTGCTGAGCGACGACGCGCTGAGTGTGCTCGCGCCGATCTTCGAGGACATCGTGGGCTGGAGCCCCGCCGGCATCGGATCGTTCTTCGAGGCCCAGGGCCTGGTCATCCACCAATGGGAAAAAGGCCGCACCGACTGGCTGACCATTCGCGAAAATCTTTCCGAAGGCGGCATGGTGGCATGAAAGGGATTCCCCTCGTGGACTTCCTCGGTTGGCTGGCCACCGCCGTGTTTGCGGCATCCTATTTCTCCAAGAGACCGAATGTGCTGCGTGGCGTGCAGGCGCTAGCCGCGGCCCTATGGATCGGCTATGGAGTCATGATCCATGCCGCTCCGGTGATCGCCGCCAATACGATTGTGGCGTGCCTGGCGCTCTCGTCCGCGTGGTGGCAAAGGGATTCCGAGGGCAATGCAACTTCGGTGCGACCACCGGGTTAGAATCTCGCTTATGAAGAAAAACAGAATCCTCGCCACCGTTCTGGGATCGATGTTGCTGCTCAGCATGGGCGAAGTAGCCCAAAGGCCGAAGCGAAACGTCTCCGCCGCGAAGCATGCGAATCTCGCCGCGGCGCAAAAGTTCTGCCAGCAGGCTTGGGAGCGCGTCGGCGCAGCCCAGCAGGCCAACGAGTTCGACATGCAAGGTCATGCCGCCAAAGCCAAGGAACTGCTGGATCAGGCAAACCGCGAGCTGAAGCTCGCCGCCGAGGCCGCCAACGCCGCCAAGAAGTAGCTTTCCGGACCGGGTCTTGACCGGTCTGGAGCAGCGGCATACAATAGAGGTTCGCGAGCGGGAGTAGCTCAGTGGTAGAGTGCGACCTTGCCAAGGTCGATGTCGGGGGTTCGAATCCCCTCTCCCGCTCCAGATCTTGGTTTGTCGAAGCCCTCGTTGCCACGAGGGCTTTTCCGTAAGGGGCGCGGTAGCCAAGTGGTAAGGCAGAGGTCTGCAAAACCTTTATTCGGGGGTTCGATTCCCCCCCGCGCCTCCAAAACTTAGGGGGGCAAAGGAAAACAATGCTGCGTATCAACGACGAAGCACCGAATTTCACCGCGGAAACTTCGCAAGGCACCGTCAACTTCCACGAATGGATCGGCAACGGCTGGGCCATTCTGTTCTCGCATCCGAAGGACTTCACGCCGGTCTGCACCACCGAGCTGGGCTACATGGCCGGGCTGAAGCCGGAATTCGACAAGCGCAATTGCAAGATCATCGGACTGAGCGTCGATCCGGTGGCCAGCCACTCGAAGTGGGCCGCGGACATCGAAGAGACCCAGGGACACAAAGTCACCTTCCCGATGATCGGCGACCCACAACTGAAAGTCGCCAAGCTCTACGACATGCTTCCGGCCGAAGCCGGTGAATCCTGCGAAGGGCGCACCGCGGCGAACAACGCCACCGTCCGCACCGTGTTCGTGGTTGGACCGGACAAGAAGATCAAGCTCATGCTCAGCTATCCGATGAGCACCGGCCGCAACTTCGACGAAGTGCTGCGCGTGGTGGATTCGATGCAGCTCACCGCCAAGCACAAGGTGGCCACGCCGGTGAACTGGAAGCAGGGCG
>CAZRND010000273.1:0-7701 GCA_964601345.1 uncultured Acidobacteriota bacterium
GGCCTGCAGGCGAGTCCGTGCATGGCGAGATCGACTGGACGCGCCGTTTCGACCACATGCAGCAGCACACCGGCCAGCATCTGCTCTCGGCCGTGCTGATCGAGCTGTTCGGCTACGCGACCGTGAGCTTTCACATGGGCGCGGACATCTCGACCATCGATCTCGGTACGAATTCGATGACCGAAGAACAAGTCCTGCGCGCCGAGCAGCGCTCGAACGAAATCGTCTTCGAGGACCGGCCGGTGCGGATTTCCTTCGCTTCGAAAGACGAGGTCACCCGGCTCGGCCTGCGCAAGGAGGTCAAGCGCGAAGGGGAGATTCGCCTGATCGAGATCGACAAGCTCGATCTGACGGCCTGCGGCGGGACGCACGTCCGCAGCACGGGGCAGATCGGGAACATCCTGTTGCGCAAGTTCGAAAAGTCGCGGCAGGGAATCCGCCTCGAGTTCGCTTGCGGCGGACGGGCCGCGGCGTGGGCCCGCAAGGACTACGCGGCGCTGACCGCGGCCGCCGGAGCGTTTACCGCGCATCCGCATGAGCTGCCCGCCCTGGTGCGCAAGAAGGTCGAGGAGAGCAAGGCCGCCGAAAAGGAACAGAAGCGGCTGGTCGAGACCATCGCCCGGTACGAGGCGCGCGAGTTGTGGAACGCCGCCACGCCGGACGCTCAGGATCTTCGCACGATCGAACGGGAATTCGCCTCCGACGCGATGCGGGCCCGCTTCCTCGCCCAGCAGATCGCCGCGCAGCCGGGGGCGCGCGCGATCCTGACGGTACTCGATCCGCCGACGTTAATCGCCGGCCAATCGGCGGGTCTGGCCGCCGACCTGGGGGCGATCTTCAAGAAGCTTGGATTGCGGGGCGGCGGCTCGCACGACTTGGCCCAAGCCGGCGCGCCGGACAAAGAAGCGCTGCTAAAGGCTCTCGCTGTGCTTAAAGAATCGCTTTAGATAATCTAGTTTACTTGCTTGATATCAACGATGTTAGCACCTGCTGCAGCAGACAGCATCACAGGCGCCATCGGGAAGACGCGGTCGGGGATTCCCGACGCCGACCAGAGCACGGGATAATCCAGCAGATCGCGATCGAGGAAGACCAGCACCGGAATTCGATGACCCAAGGGAGGAACCACGCCGATCGTGAATCCGGTGAGGTCCTTCACTTCCTGCGCGGTGGCTTTGCGCACGGGCGTCCCATCAAGAAGGGTGCTGAGCCTTTTCTCGTCCACGCGATTCGCGCCCGACACCAGGGTCAGGACCACGTCCTGCTCGGCCATAAAGACGAGCGACTTCACGATCTGTCCAATTTGGCAGCCTACGGCCCGGGCCGCTTGCTCAGCGGTTGCCGTACCGGTAGGAAAGGATTTGAATTGGGCCTTCAGGCCGACTGCCTGCAACGCTTCCGCGACAGGATCGAATTCGGGGGACATGTCCCGAACAGTTTATCTCAAACCGTGGGACCTGACACTTCCATTTCCTGAAGGACAGACGTCACAACACCCACCGGGAAGGAGACGTGAACTTCCTCGCCGCGAGACTCCACGTCGATCACGAGATAGTTGCCGCTCTTCGTTATGTTGACGTGCTCGTTGGTTTGCTCGACTTGCACCAGCACGCCGTCGGGACAGCGGTCGAGCTCGCGAGCCAAAATCTTCATCGCCGGGAGCCATTGCTGCAGCTCGGGCGAGTTGGCCCTTTGCCACTCGTGCTTGGGAACGAACCACGCGCCAATCGGGAACGCCAGCGCCGGGAAGGGCACATGGATATGGTGGCCTTGCCGTTCCTTCACGCAGACGGAGATGGTCCCTCCGCTATAGAGCAGCGCCGTGCCGACGACCGCCGTTCCGACTACCACCGCGCAAACTTTCAAAAAGATGGGCATGGCTGTATCCCTAGTCGGCGCGATTCTTCGAGTCGATCCAGACGCGGACGCTCTCGCGATTGTCGGTGACGGTCACCAGGGTGATATCGCCCTGCGCGCTCAGGGCGCGGATTCCCGCCAGCAGGTTCAGCTCGTCCTTGCCGCCCGAGAGCAGCGCCTCGACCACGGGCATCGGGATGGTCACGTCCACGTTCTCGTGCTTGCTCCCTTTGCCGTCGCGGACCCTGACGACCAGGTTGCCCTTCGACTTCGCCACGCGCACATCTTCCTTGTCGTTCTGGACGCTCACGAATTCGTTGTCGGGCGAGGTTTTCAGGGCGTCGAAGAGTTGGTGCAGGTCGACGTTCATGTCCTGCTTTTCGATGTGGAGCCGGCCATCGCGCAGCCGGTCGACGTGCAGCGCCGGAAGCACCTTCTCCACCATGGACAAGGGAATGTTGACCCGGACCTTCTCGTTCCCCGAGCCTTCCACCTTGACGTGCAGCCACTGGTCGGGAGGAGCCGCCAGGGCCGCCGTAGCAATGAGGACCGCAATGATCGTCTTCATGCCTGTTTATACGAAGGCGCGGAAGGGAAGTTCCCTTAATCTTTTTCGAGGTTGTCGAGGAGGACGTAAGCCTTGCGCAGCTCGCCGCTCAGCCGCTTCAGATATTCGAGCCGGTCGGCGGCCGACTGGGCATTGGCCATCATCAATGCGGTCGACTTGGCGATTCGCATGTGTTCGCGGACCTTGTGAATGACGTCGCCCTTATTCATTTCGCTCCACCCCCGGGGGCGCGATGCAGGAATGCCGCCAGCGCTTCCGGATCGTCGGTGATGATCGCATCGACGCCCATGTCCAGCAGCTTCTTCCAGGACGCTTCGTCGTTGGCCGTCCAGGGGACCACTTCCATGTGCAGGGCGTGGGCCTGCTTCACGCCCGCTTCGGTCAAGCGTCGGTAGTTCGGCGAGACGATTTCGGCATGCATCTCCTGAGCTACGGCGATGTATCCCTTGCCATCCTCGCTGAGCACCGCCAGCCGGATTTCCGGCGCGATCTTGCGGACCTCGCGCAGCGTCCGCGGATCGAAGGACTGAACGATGACGCGTTTTTCCAGCTTGGCGTGATGCACCGCGTCGACGACGAGGCGCGCAAAGGCCGCCGGATCGGGCGTCAGCTCGGGGTGATCGGCGAAGATCTTCGTCTCGATGTTGAATTCGAGGCGCGGATGCTTCTTGGCCAGCGAAAAAACTTCTTCGAGCGCCGGCGGATGCGTGTGCGGAACCTGCACCTGCTTCGGAAAGTCGGGATGCTTCAACGCTCCGCAGTCGTAGCTCTGCGCTTCGGCCAGCGTCAGCGTATGGATGGCGATGGGCGCGGCGAGCGGAGTTCCATCGTCTTTGCGGCAACGCGCCGGCGTCAGGTGCGGATCGTGGCTGACGAGCAGGCGATTGTCCTTGGTGACGGCCATGTCGAGCTCGAGCACGTCGACGCCGAGTTCCACGGCGTGCTCGAAGGCGGGCATGGTGTTCTCCGGACGCAGCGCGCGGCAGCCGCGATGTCCGTGAATTTTCACGGGCGCGGGAGCGGCGAGAAGCACCATTAGCAGCAACGCTGTCATGCTCGGGGGATTATATACTGGCTTCAGCGAGCCTCATGCCAATCTTCGCCGAGATCGTAGTGGCGGCGTTCGTAGCGGGCGCGCTCGGATCTCTCATCGGCATCGGCGGCGGCATCGTTCTGGTGCCGTTCCTCACTCTGGTGATGGGCGTGAAAATCCAGTATGCCGCGGGAGCGAGCATCGTATCGGTCATCGCGACATCAAGCGCGGCGGGAGCGGCCTACTTGCGCGAGCGGCTGCTCAACCTGCGCCTCGGTCTGTTCCTGAACATGGCCACCGCCGCGGGCGCGGTGATCGGCGGGCTGCTCGCCGGGGTGGCGAGCGCGCGGTTGCTGTATGGACTGTTCGGACTGGTGCTGCTCTACTCCGCCGTCCAGATGTTTCAGATGCGCGACTTCAGCGTGCCCACCGAGGACTTGTCCCGCGAGCCCCGCGACCGTCTGGGTCTCAACAGCTCCTACTTCGATGCGTCATTGAATCGCGAGGTTTACTATCGCCCGCAGCGGATCGTTCCCGCACTCGGCGGGATGTTCGGGGCAGGGATTCTCTCCGGCATGCTCGGCATCGGCAGCGGCGCATTCAAGGTGTTGGTGATGGACAACCTGATGCGGCTGCCCATCAAGGTCTCGACCACCACGAGCAACTTCATGCTCGGCGTGACCGCCGCGGCGAGCGCCGGAATGTATTTTTCGCGCGGCGATATTCAGCCAGGCATCGCCGCGCCCGTGGCCCTCGGCATCGTCGCCGGGACGACGCTCGGCACGCGGTTGCTGCGCATCATCAGCGGTCCGCTGTTGCGGCGGATTTTCGTCGTTGTGCTGATGATCACCGGCTTGCAGATGCTTTGGAAGGGTCTGATGGGAGGCGTTTCGTGAAGCTCGAGCTGAACGAAGGATCGGTCGAGGTCGGCGCTGGATATGTGCTGCGCGCCGGCGTAATCCTCGCCGCTCTCCTTTTCCTGACGGGGACCGCGATGGGAGGTGCGGCGCCGTCGGACGTCTTTCCGCACCGCGTACAGGAGGTGCTGTCCGGCGCGGCCGCCGCGAATCCTCAGGCCATCATGGAACTCGGCGTTCTGGCGCTGATCGCCACGCCCTGGATGGTGGTGGCGCTCTCGCTGGCCATGTTCCTGCATCTGCGCGACCGCATTTACTCGGCAGTCTGCTTCTTTCTTCTGGTAATGTTAGTGGCCGGCTTATTCTTGGGGAGATAGATTGACGCGTTCGTTAAAATGGTCCGTGGGCGGCGTTCTGCTTCTGGAGATCTGTCTCTTTTTCCCTTCTTACTTCAAGTTCTTCTGCGGCGACAGCCTGTACTTTCTCTCGCGGCGGGACGGAGGATGGCAGCTTTTCACCCAGCTCGATTCGTTCCATACCTATCGGCCCTTGACCCACGCGATCTTCGACTACCTGATGTACCCGCTCTCCGGGCTCGATCCGCGCGGCTACCACCTGATGACGCTCGGCGTCCTCCTGCTGACTACGCTTGTGGTTTGGCTGTTGTTGAAGCGCGTCACGCGCTCCCCGGCGGCGGCCCTTGCCGGGCTGTTTTTCTTCGGCATGCACCCGGTCAATTTCTTTCTGAGTTACGACGCCACGTTCCTGCCGGACTTCAGCATGGGCCTCTTTGCCGCCGGCTCCTTGCTCGCCTACGCCGGAGAATCGAGCATCTTGTCGTTGCTGCTCTATGGCGCGGCGCTTTGCTCCAAGGAGAGCGCCGTGATGCTGCCCGCGGGCCTGGCCGCCGTCGAACTGCTGGTTTCCGGGCGCGACAGAGAACCCAAGTGGTCCCGCCTGGTTCCCTTCGCGATTCTTACGGGAGGGTATTTGCTCTTCCAGTTTTATCTGCGGGGCGTCGCGTTCTATCCTTCGGGCAACTCCGCGTACCGTTTGTCGTTCCGTCCGGGCGACCTCTTTCTGAAACTGAAGTACTTGCCGTGGATCGCCGGCCTGCCCGCCAACGCGGCGGGCGAAGGCCTTGGGTGGACTTTGGTCGAGAGCGCCGTGTTGTTGCCCGCGCTCCTGTGGATCGCCGCAAGGCTCCGCGCCGGATGGCGGCAGGAGCCGCGGACGTTCCTGTATTGCGGCGCGTGGATGATCGCCGCTTTGCTGCCGGTGTTGGCGGTGGTTCAGGTCCCGATGATGCACAACGTCCATCTTCCTGTGATCGCCCTGGCAATCGTGCTGGCCCGCTGCGTGGATCTCGATCCCCATGCGCTGGAACGCGGAACGATATGGCTCATGGCCTCCCTTCTTCTTTCGTCGTCCCTGCAGGTCCACAACAAACTGCGGTTTTCCTGGGTCGGAGAGGGTTCGGATGTCACCGAGCGCTCGCTTCGCGCCGTCAAACGCGCCTATCCGCAACTGCCGCGCGGCGCGGTTCTTTACGTGGAGCAGGCCACGAAGGCGGGCAACATCGCCTGGTACTTCGACGGCGGCGCGTTGTTTCGCCTGTTCTACAACGATCCCAGCCTGGAGATGTTTTTCCCCAATAGCCCACAGGCGCTCACTCCGGAATTCTTTCACCGCAAGAGCGCGATTGTCTTCCGCTTCTACAACGACCGGCTGTACGATGTCACGCGCGACTATGCGCTCTGGGCTTCGGGGCGGGAAAGCGCTTCGCTGGCCGTGCGCCTAGACAACTCGGAACTCTCCAATCATCTCACTTGGACGTCGGCTGATCTGTCCCATGGAAACACCGCTTGGTATACAGAACTCAGCCGCGGCGACGCTCTTCGCAGGGCCTTGGTGATGCTGCCGGGAACCAGATTGCGATTCCCGGTGACGAACCTGCCGCAGGGCGCGCGGCTCAACCTGGGAATCACCACCGGGAGCGATCGGAGCGGAGGCGGCCTGGCCCGAATTTCGTTCGAGAGCAACGAACCCCCGAGGGTCTTGTTTAGCATGCTAACCGATTCGCGGCTGGACTCGAATACCTGGTGGGACCAACAACTCGATTTGAGCCCTTGTGCGGGACGAAGCGGAGCGTTGGTTCTCGAAAACGATTCGGATCCCCCGGGAGACTCCGTTGCCTGGAGCGGCCTCCAGGTCGTGTTAAATCCGGCGAGGGACCAATCGCTCTTTGAGGCCGCACACGGAAGGCCCGTGCGGGAACGGGGGCTCGGCCTCCTCGATCAGTTCGACAATGCTCTCGTCTCCTTCGACCGAAGCGAGGTCTATCCGGATTATTCGAAGTTCGAAACTCCAACCGGCCGGCCGGTGTTCCTTTTCTGGGAGACGCAGGCCACGCCGCGGCGCGTCGCCCTGGTCACAATCGCCGGCGCGCGGGCGAAGTTTTCCGTGCCGGCGTTACCGGCCCACGCCGCGCTCCACGTCGCGGTCTCGCACGGCACGGGACTGGGCGACGGAATCCGCGGGAAAATTTTCTGGGAAACTCAACTAGGAGGATCAGGCAGCAGGGAATTGATCTTCGACCGCATGGTACAGCCGCGCATGAAGAACTGGAACGACGCGGCCATCCCGCTTGACCGCTGGGCAGGACAGGGGGGCGTCCTAAGCATGGAAGCGTCGTCCGGCCCCGGTCACAATACCGTCGGCGACTGGCTGGCATGGAGCCGGCTGCGAATCGTCCGCACGCCCTAGCCGCCGGCCAAAGCTCCGATCACCAGAAACGGTTCTTTGCCGAGAGCGATCGCTTCGGGGAGCCGGTTGTCCGGCTGGTCGAGCGAGATGTCCTGCTGGCAGGCGAAGAAACGCACGAACGGACGCCGCTCGAACGTGACGTGATCGCGCATCGTTCCGCGCAGCACCGGGTACGACGCCTCGAGCGCGTCGAGGACGGCGCGCTGCGTCACGACCCCGCCGACGTCGAGCTTCACCTCGCCGCTGACGCACGCCAGCGTCCGAAGATGGAAGGGCAGGACGACGCGGATCATGGCAGAGTCTGCACCTCGATCGAGAGTACGCCGGGAAGGTCGCGCACAATCGCGTTCCAATGGTCGCCGGCGTCGGCCGAGCAATAGATTTGCCCGCCGGACGTCCCGAAGTAGATGCCGCATTTGTCGAGCGAGTCGACGGCCATCGCGTCGCGCAGCACATTGACGTAACAATTCTCCTGCGGCAGCCCGCTCGTCAGCGCTTCCCACTCGTTGCCGCCGGTGCGGCTGCGGTAGACGCGGAGCTTGCCTTCGTGAACGAAGTGCTCGGAGTCGCTCTTGATCGGCACCACGTAAATCGTTTCCGGCTCGTGGGAGTGCACATCG
>CAZRND010000274.1:0-7699 GCA_964601345.1 uncultured Acidobacteriota bacterium
ACGTTGCCGAGGTAGCAGTTGATGATCGCCGCGTAATACACGCCCGCCTGCGGTTCGGGCGTGGCGCCCGCGCCCACGGTCACTGCCGTCTGCGTCGAGGCGGAAGTGGCGTAGTCGAAATCGGGCTGCCCGTTGGTGATCGTCACCGGCCGGCGGTAGCGGACCAGCAGATAAAGCGGAACTTGCGAGGCCATGGAAATAGAGACTGTGCTCACTCCGGCGGGGACCGTCACGCGCCCCTGCGGATAATCCAACGAGCAGCTCGTGTTCGACGCCGAAATCGTCGAGCCTTGGTACGTCGTCGCCGGCGACAGAATGTCGGCTGAGCAGGCGATGATCCCGTCCTGGCTGGTCAGGCCGCGATTGTTCATCACCGTCTGCACCGTCGTAGCCACGCTGCCGCCGAAGACGTTGTTCGCCACGTTGACGGCCGACTGGCCCGCATCGCAGAATCCCGCCGCGCCGGTCAGTCCGGCCAGGCTGGCGAGTGCCAGGGCATCGGCGGCCGTCGCGCCCGCTTGCGTGCGGATGTCCCAGAGCGCGCCGCTCAAGATTTGACCGGAATGGTGCGGATCTACGTAGATGTCCCGCGGATAGGTGAAGGTGTTGTCGAGAGCGCGAATGTAAGGAACGCGTTGTCCTGCCGACTGCGCGAAATAAGCGCCGAACTTGGGATCGTTCTGGATGCTGGCCGCGAAGTAATCGGCATAGCCTTCGCTCAGCGGCGGGAAGTCGGTTCCTTGCGATGCCACCAGAAACTGAATGACGCCGTGCGCATACTCGTGGAGAACCACGTCGCCGTCCCAAGCGGCGTCGATGAGCCGCGGTCCGAGCGGCGCGAAATGGATCGTGTTCGTGCTCGCAGAATAGAACGGCGTTCCGTTCTTGTAGGCGTCGGGCGAATAGGCCATCGCGTTCATCGGCGCGTCGAAGCCCTTCAGCCCCATGCCCACGAATTGAGAATGCGCGCGGTCCATGTGGAAGTACAGATTCTCCTCGGAGAATCGCGGATCGGGCGGTAGCCAGGGAAAGTTGCCGCTGCTGTCCGGTGTCGCGAGTTGCCCGGGCCCGCTGCCCGGCGTGATGTTGTAAAACTCGAAGAAATCGGATTTCACCACGGCGTACTTGCCGCTGAGCGTCTTGCCGTCATTCAGATTCGGCAACGCGACCGCTTTCGGCGTCGGGCCGTCGATGGCAGGATTCCGGACGTAGGCGTAGGCGTTGCCGGCGCGAGCGAGCGTGTCTCGCTCGTCGAGAATCGCGCCAGTGCGCGCGTCCACCAGGTACTCCCAGTCACCGAAAGGCTCGCTCGCGGGAACCAGGATTCTCCAGGCCGCGGTGATCGCGTCTCCACTGGAGCGCCAAACGCGCTCTCGCGTCGTCACTCCGCGCGGCTTCACGTTGCGGCTTTTCAGTGCCAGCGATTGCGCACGCGCGGCATCGATTTCCCAGTTTCCAGAAACCGTTGTCCAGTTGGCGTAGCTGCTGGAAACTTGGAAGACTTCGTTCGCGGCGGTGAGGCTCACCACCACCTCGGCGCCGAAGACCGGGATGTCGCGGTAGGTCTCGGTGAATCGGATGAAGTGCATCCCGCCAACTTCCGAGGCGCGGTCGGGTCGCAGCGCGCCCGAATCGCCTAACAGATCAGAATGGACTTTTAGAAACTGGGTAGCAGCATCACGAGGCTCGCCGGAATACGGCGCGGTCCGGAATCCGCCGGCCAGGCGCAGCGCGCCGCGAGGGCCGGTCAGCGCGGTGGCGCCGGACAATCGCGCGACCGCCTTCTCAATGTTCGTCCCCAGAGCGCGACCTCGCGGAACTTTGTCAACTTGCGCAAACCCGCAAGTTGTAAGGAAAATGTAAGCGAGGAAATGCCTTTTCGTCATGACCGCGTAACTAAAATACTAACACGATCACCGCGTCGGAGTTTCGCGCGGAAAGTGCTTCACATACCACTGGATCGAGCGGTCCGTGCTGTCCACGATGTGCCTGGGTTCGCGCAGGCCGTGCCCCTCGCGCGGATATCGCACCATCACCGCCTCGACGCCCACGTCGCGCAGCGCGATGTAATACTGCTCGGCCTCGGCGATAGGCACGTCGCTGTCGTTCTCGCCGTGCATCAACAGCGTGGGAGTGTGCGCCTTCGCTACGTGCTTCAGCGCGGAGCGTTCCCAGAGCACATCCATCAGGTTGCCCTGATGCGGGAAGACGCCGAACTCCATCTGCTCATACTGGTTGTAATAGGTCATGTAGTTGTAGCTGACCAGGTTCGTGATTCCGGCAATGGGGATCGCCGCCTTGAACATGCTCGTCTGCGTGATGAGCCACGCGGAAAGCTGGCCGCCATAGCTGACGCCCTCGACACCCATGCGGTCGGCGTCGAGCCACAAATACCGGCGCAGCGCGGCGCTCACGCCGTAGATGACGTCCTGCGCCTCGTTGCCGTTCTGATCGCCGAAGACAGCATCGCTGAATTTTTGTCCGTATCCAGTCGAGCCGCGGTAGTTGATCATGAGCGTCGCCCACCCGCGCGCGGCGTAGACTTGGTTCTTGAAGACGAGAGTCGGACCTTGCTGGCCGTGCGGCCCGCCGTGAATGTTCACAATCAGCGGATGCTTGGAGCCCGTCGCGAGGTTCAGCGGCTTGGTCAGGAAAGCCTCGACTTCGTACTTGTTGTCGTTGCTGATGAAGGTGAACGACTCGACCGGCGCGACCTGCTTGCCGGCGAAGACGGCTTCGTTCAGGCTGGTCAGCTTTCGCGTGCCGAGGTAAAGCTCCGCGAGGTCCGAGGGCGAGGCAAAGCTGTAGGCCGCCTGGTTCTGTTTGTTCACGGAGAATTCCCGCACCGCGCCACGTTCGTTGATCACCACTTCGGGACGGCCTCCGGAAATGGGCGCGCGATACAGGCGCACGTTGCCGCGCTCCTGCACGGTGAAGTAGACGGCGCTGCCATCGGCCGACCACGACGGTGCGCCTTGGCGATTGTCGATCGACGCGCCGAGCTCGCGGCGATTCGTCCCATCGGCGTTGATCAGCCAGACGTGCGTGTCTTCCATCGTCGTCTCGAGATCGGTGAGGCCGCGCTTGGTCGCCTGATACGCGATCGTGCGGCCGTCCGGCGACCAGCGCGGCCGGTACTCCGCGTTCTCCGTGGACGTCAGCCGCCGGATCGAGCCGTCCGAGAGCCGGAGCGTGAAGAGGTCGTAGTTGAAGAACTGATCCTCGTTCGGCTCGCGATTCGAGACGAAGGCGATCTCCTCGCCGTTCGGCGACCACTCGATGGAATGCTCGTAGTGGTTGCCCGTGGTGAGCTGCCGGATCTGTCCCGAAGCCAACTCGACAACAAAGATGTGCAGGCGGCGATTGTCGTTGAAGTGGCTGTTGCCTTCATCGGCGTCGGGCTTGTAGAGATAACGCGTGATGACGATCGGATCTCCCGTGGCGTCGGCGGTCTCGGGGCCGGGCACTCCGGAGACGAAGGCGATTCGCTTGGCATCAGGAGACCAGGCGACCGTTTTGCCTGTGGTGGGGAGAGGACTGTTGGTCCCTTGCATCGCGGCGAGGAAGCGCGCGCCTGAGCCGTCGGGATGCGCGATCATCAGGCCGGAGTTGCCGCCCTGGCTGCCGTGATACGCGATCCAATCGCCCGTGGACGACCACTCCGGTCCGCCCGTCTTTTCGCCCAAGTTGATGGATTTCCCATCGGCCACGGTCATGATCCACAACTGCGAGTAAGGCCGTCCTGGCTGGTCGTTATTCTCCACGGTGTAGGCGAGGCGCGAGCCGTCGGGCGAGAACTGCACCGCGCCCACTGCGCGCATCTTCAGAAGATCGTTGCTTTCGAGACCGCGCGGCTGCGCCGTCACGGATGCAGCGATCGCCACGAGAAGCAAAAAGTTCCTCATGCAACCTCCACAAGAGAAGAGCTTATTATTGTCCGAAAGGCAGGGAAGCGTTCAACAAACCGTCTGACGAAGCGAGGCAGACCTTCGATTGCCCGGACTGCGGCGAGAGCGAAAGCTGGAAGTCGCCCGAGCGCGTGATCTGCAGAGCGGAATCGGGAGGCGCGGTGCAGGATTCGGCGGTCCAGACCTGCGCCGTCGCACCCTGGGCGAGGCGAATCTTCAAGCGCACCGCGTCCGCGCCCGCGGGAGCCAGCAGCGCTTCCGGGCGCACTTGCAGCAAGAGCGTCAGAACCACGAGTGATTTCATTTCCCAATATCTTAGTACTCTTTTCTGCGCGGCGCGAGGTTTATTGAAATACCATGATGACAAAGGGGCCTGAGCATGACCGGCCGAACACTTGTTCATTACCGAATTCTCGCCAAGCTGGGGGAAGGCGGGATGGGTGTGGTATACCGCGCTCGTGACGAGCAACTGGAACGCGATGTTGCCATCAAGGTCCTGCCGGCTGCGAGCATCGGCGATGCCACGGCGCGAGCGCGGCTCCTGAGAGAGGCGCGCGCGGCGGCGGCGCTGAATCATCCTCATATCTGCACCGTGTATGAAGTGGCCGAAGCCGAAGGACAGCTTTACATCGCCATGGAACTGGTCGAAGGGCAGGCGCTGAGCGCGAAGCTCGAGCGGGGCGGTCTGCCGGCGGCCGAAGTCCTGCGCTATGGATTGCAACTGGCGAGCGCCGTGGAGCACGCCCACGAGCGCGGCATCGTCCATCGCGACTTCAAGAGCGCCAACGTGATCATTTCGAGCGATGCGCGAGCCAAGGTCCTGGACTTTGGTTTAGCCAAGAAGATGGGCGGGGAAGAGCTCGCGGAAGCGGTCACTCGCTCGCAAGAGACGCTGACGGTCTTTGGCGCGCTGATCGGCACGGTCCCCTACATGGCGCCGGAACAATTGCTGGCCAAGACCGTTGACGCGCGTAGCGACGTGTGGGCGCTGGGAGTCGTGTTGTACGAGATGGCGGCGGGTCAGCGACCTTTTCAAGGGAGAACGGGCTTCGAGTTGAGTTCGGCGATATTGAACCAGCCGCCTCCGCCCTTGCCGCTCGATGCGGGCGTGGCTTTGCGGGGCGTGGTGGAGCGGTGCCTGGAGAAGGAGCCGGCGCGGCGCTATCAGCGCGGCGGAGAAGCGCGCGCGGCTCTGGAAGCCGTGCAATCGGGTGTTTCACTCGCGCCGGCGCCGCAGCCGAAACCCAAGCGGCGGTTCCGGGTCGCGCTCGCGGTTGCGGTCGCGCTGGCCGCCGTGCTCGTGACGTTGGTTTTCATCCGGCCGCGGCCCGGAGCGAGGCGCCTGGAATCGCTGGCCGTGTTGCCGCTGGAAAATCTTTCCGGCGATGCGGCGCAGGAATACTTCGCTGATGGCATGACCGAAGCGCTGATCACCGACTTGGGCCGGCTCAAGGGACTTCAGCGCGTGATCGCACGAGGCTCGGTGATGCGCTTCAAGGGCAGCAAGAAATCCCTGAAGGAGATTGCTCAGGAACTGCAAGTGGAAGCCCTGATTACCGGCGCTGTGCTGCGCTCCGGCGACCGTGTCCGGATCACCGCGCAATTGATCGGCGCATCCGATGAGCAGCAACTTTGGGCGGAAGGATACGAACGCGATCTGCGCGACATCCTCTCCTTGCAGAGCGAAGTGACGCGCGCCATCGCCAACGAGATCAAGCTCAAGCTGACGGCGGAGGAGCAAACGCGCTTAGCCAGCGCGCGGCAAGTGAATCCCGAGGCCTATCAAGCCTACCTTCAAGGCACGTTTCAATGGCAGAAGCTTACGCCGGAAAGCAACCAGAAGGCGATTAAGTATTTCCAGGAGGCCCTGCAGAAGGATCCCACCTACGCGCTCGCTTACGCCGGCATCACGACGGCCACGTTAGGCCCGTCGCATATGGGCTTCGTGCCGCCTCGCGACGTGTTCCCGAAGGCAAAGGATGCGGCTTTGAAAGCCATCCAGCTCGATAACACCTTAGCGGAAACCCATGCTGCCCTGGGTAGCGTACTGCTGCTTTATGACTGGGACTGGGCCGCCGCCGGGAAAGAGATGGAAAGAGCAGTCCAAATCAATCCACGCTATCCGAATACATACCAAACTTATTTCGATTGGCTTCTCTTGGTGGGACGACGCCGGCAGGCCGAGGCGATGATCCCGCTCTGTTCGCAATTTGATCCGCTCAACGCCTGGGTTCAGGCGGCATGCGGAGGCAGGTTGCTTCGTTTGGGTCGTTATGACGAAGGGATTGCCTTGATCGAGAAAGCCCTCACGTCAGAGCCGAATATGGGTTTGGCGCACCGCTACCTTTGGGCCGGCCTGCATCAGCAGGGCAAATACGAACGGGCGCTGGTCGAAGCGAAGACCTATTTCCGAGTGGCAGGCCATACCGAGGCAGTGGAAGCGATGGCGCGAGGAAAGAGCTATCCGGAAGCAATGAAATTGGGTGCGGAGAGACTGGTGGAGAAATCCAAGCGAACGTATGTGCAACCTTCCGAGGTTGCGCGGCTCTTTGCGTATGCCGGTGACAAAGACCGGGCGTTTGCGTGGCTCGATCGGGCCTATGAAGTGCGGGACACGTGGCTGGTCTGGCTGAAGGATGATCCGCGCTTCACGAGCCTGCACTCGGATCCGCGCTTCCATGCTCTGTTGCGAAAGATGAATATTCCCGAGCAGGAGATTCCATGAGAACACTGTTGGCCGCTTTGGCATTCGTCAGCCTGATGAGTGCCGCGGAGATCAAGAATGGATACGTGCGGACGAGCGACGGCGTCCGGTTGCATTACCTCGAAGCGGGCAAGGGACGAGCGATCTTGTTTGTGCCCGGCTGGCTCTGCCCCACATGGATTTGGGAGCCGCAAATCCGCCGCTTCTCCGGCGAGTACCATGTCGTGGCCATGGATCCGCGCTCGCAAGGCCTGTCCGAACAGGTGGCCGAAGGACATTATCCCGAGCGGCGGGCTCAGGACATCAAAGAGCTGATCGAACAATTGCATCTGGCGCCCGTGGTCGTGGTGGGCCACTCCATGGCCGTGAGGGAGCTGTTGACCTACGTCGATCGGTTCGGAACATCCACGCTGGCAGGCGTTGTGTTGGTGGACGACGGCATCAGCCCGCCGAAACCCGAGGAGCATGCCGAGCTCTTTGACTTCGTAAGGCAGTTCCAGCAACACCGCAGGCAAACGACGTTGGAACTATCCAAACAATTCATTCAGAGTCCGCAACGGCCGGAGTTTTTCGATCGCCTCGTCGAAGCCACCCTGAAGACGCCCACCAATACCGCGCTGGCCCTTCTGTTGGGTTCCTTCGGCAGAGATTTTCGTCCTGTGCTCGGCAAGTTCGACCGGCCCGTGCTTTACGCCATCACGCCGAGATTTAAGGACGACGGAGATCTCTTGAAGTCCAAGGTGACCGGTGCGCGAGTGGAAGTATTCGAGAAGTCCGGACACGCGCTGTTCATAGACGAGCCGGATAAATTCAACGCTGCGTTAGCAGAACTGATCCGCAGCGCACTCTACTGACGGTGCTTGGATCCGGAGCCGGAGCCCTTGGTGTCGACGGGCTTTGTCGAAGGCGCGGGTCGGGTCTCCAGGGTGATTCTTTCTTCGAGCACCTTGCGCACCGGCTTCTCGATCTTGCGGACCAACATCTCAAACGCGAGCGGCGGCGGCTCCGCGCCAATCTTCACCGTGAACGGCAGGCGGTCAGACGTCGCGATGTAAGCGTCCGGGGGCAACGTCGCCGAATCGACCGA
>CAZRND010000275.1:0-3779 GCA_964601345.1 uncultured Acidobacteriota bacterium
TAAATGTCCCGACGTATTGGATCCGCCCTCCGCGCAATCCTCCCGCAACGGCGGGGATGCATCGCTTCGTCTGGGACCTGCACTATCCGCCGCCGGACGCCTTGCAGCATGAGTATCCGATTTCGGCGATCTATCGCGACACGCCGCGATTTCCGCTCGGTCCAGCGGTCTTGCCCGGCCTCTACACCGTGAAGCTGACTGTGGACGGCCACACTTTCACGCAGCCGCTCACGGTGAAGATGGATCCGCGCGTGAAGACGCTGCCCGAAGCCCTGGCCCGCCAATTTGCTCTGTCTACATCGGTCTGTGAAATGATGCATCGCGACGCCGAAGCGCTCAAGAAGGCGAAGGACTCGGAAACGAAAGAAACCCTTACGAAGCTGAATGAGGATTTGACCAGCCTGCTCGGGACACTCGAGGAAGTCGACGCCGCGCCGACGACGCAGGCCGCCGCCGCGGTCACGAAGCTGCGCGCCGTGCTGGACGCCCAACTCGCTAAGATTAAGTGAAGCTCAGGTACTGAGCCGCGTTTCCAGCTCTTCGAGCGTGCGCGGCCAGTCGGAGCCGAGCAGGCGCGAGAGCGCGCGGTCGGCGAGAAGTTTTCCGCCCGTTTGGCAGCGCGGGCAATAGTTCGTCTCGTTCGCGGCGTAGCGAATCCGTTGCACGGGCCCGCGGCAAACGGGACAGGGCTGCTTGTAGCGGCCGTGAACAGCCATTCCCTCGCGGAATGCCGTAACGCCCTCCGGAAATCCTGTGCCGCGCTCCTTGCGCAGCCGCGCGACCCAGTCGTCGAGCGTCGCGCGGACCGCATCGTAGAGCGCGCGGATTTCCGCGTCGCTCAAGCGTTCGGTCCAGGTGATGGGTGACAGGCGCGCGCGGTGCAGGATCTCGTCGGAATAAGCATTCCCGATCCCGCTGAACAAGTGCGGATCGGTGAGCGCGCGTTTTAGCGTGTTATTCCGGGACCCCAAAACCCGGCCAAAATCTTCGAGGCTCGCATCCAGTACTTCGAGCCCGCCCGGGTTCATCGCGCGCAATCCCTCCTCGCCGCGAACCACATGCAACGACGCGCGGCGCTGCGATCCTGCTTCAGTAAGCGTGAGACTCCCCTTAGCGAAATCGAACGCCGCGAGGCCGTGCTTGCGATGCAGCTTGGCGTTGGCCTTCACCCAGTGCAGGCGTCCCGCGATCATCAGGTGCAGGACGAGCCAAAGATCGTTGTCCAGACCCATCGCGATGCGCTTTCCGACGCGCCGGATGTCCCGCACCGACGCGCCGTTCGCGCCGGCCAGCGGCGGATCGACGCTGCGAAGTAGAAATGGATTGCCGAGCCGCACTAGCTCGAGCCGCTGTCCGAGGACGCGTTCCCGGATCGCGTCGATGTAGACGACAATGTCGGGAATCTCCGGCATCCCGGCTAATTCACCAGCGCTTCAGCAATGCGATCGACGAGTTGGGTAATCTCCCGGCTGCGCAGGTTGTGATTGTTCACAAAGATCGAAAAAGCCAAGTTCGAACCGGGGATGTATCCGGAGATAGCGTTCACGTGACCGAGCGTGCCGGTTTTGGCGCGGATTTTACCGGCGACGGCCGCGGCCTTGAGGCGCTCGGAGAGCGATCCGTCGAAGCCGGCGACGGGCAGCAGGTCGACCCAGGCTTCGTACTTCTGAGAGGCCCGCATATAAGCGAGCAGCTTCACGACCGCCATGGGGCTGACCAAGTTTTGGCGCGAAAGCCCGGAGCCATCGAGGAAGACGTATTCTTCCGGCGCGACGCCGGCCTGCGTTAGAAACGCCTTCAACTCCGCGAGTCCCGCGGCAACGGTGCCGGGTTCGCTCTTGTTCTCGGGACTGTGCTTCTCGCGTCCCAAGGTACGCAGCATGATTTCGGCGTGCAGATTCTGACTGACCTTGTTGATCACCTTGAGGTCGTCGAGCAGCGGACTCGATTCCGTGGTGGCGAGGATCGTCGTCGCGGCCCTCGGAGCCGCAGGAAGATCGATGGGGCGCAGGTGGCGGGCGCGCGGCTGCCCGTACACCTTCACGCCGCGCCGCTGGAGCGCGGCGTGGAAATACTGGGCCGCGAACATGGCCGGATCTTCGATCGCAATCTGCTCGTGCAGGCCGGCATCGTCGAGCGGAATGCGTCCCCAGAACTCCAGCGTGTGCGAGCCCGGCTCGCGGTTAATAAGGATGCGCCGCGCCGGACCTTCGTCATCGCCGCCGCCGGCCGACGGCCGCGCGCCTCGCCGGTCGAAGGTCTGGATGCGATTTTCCACGCGGTAATAGCCCTCGAACGGATCGAATTTCAAAAGCGCCGGGTCGCCCGCCTTCGCGCCGGGAAGAATTTCGACGAAGATCACATTGTCGTTGACGGTGAGCGCCGAGACGGGCGCGCCGTAGGCCCACACCAGATCGTCCTGCGCCCAGCCGTCCCCGTAGCGCTCGTAAACGAAGTAGCTGTCGTCGGCGACAACGTCGCCGTCGACGTAATTCACATGAGCCTCGGATACCTGGTCGGCCAGAAGGTCGAGGGCCTTGAGCGGGCTGCCGGCACGGTCCGTGCGGCCGCGATATGGCAGGACGCGCGAGGAAAGATTCGGATCGCCGCGCCCGACCAAGACGATGTCGCCCGCGATGCGTCCGAGCTTGTCGGGTGGTGTCTGCGTCTCGACCGTCGTTCGGAATTTGAAATTCGGGCCGAGCGTTTCGAGCGCCGCGGCGGTGGTAAAGAGCTTGGTGTTCGACGCAGGCGTAAAGAGCTGGTCCTCGTTGTGCGCGTAGAGGACCTTGCCGCTGTCGAGCGAAAGGACGGCGATTCCCCAGTGAGCGCGCCTCGCGTCCTTCTCGTCGAGCACGGCCTTGATGCGAGATTCAAGGGACGGTTTTTTCGCCACCTGCGCCGGAGCCGCGGCGACGAGCAGAACGACAAGAAAGGCGGTGAGAGTCTTCATAAGAGCCGCGCCGCGTCCTTCGCGAAATAAGTCAGGATCATCTCCGCGCCCGCGCGGCGAATCGACGTGAGCGATTCCATCATGGCCCGCTGCAGGTCGAGCCATCCGAGGCGCGCGGCGGCCTGGATCATCGAGAACTCGCCGCTCACTTGATACGCCGCCACGGGAAAGTTGAATTCCGTGCGGACGCGCCAGATCACGTCGAGATATGGCATCGCCGGCTTGACCATCACCATGTCCGCGCCCTCTTCAATGTCGAGCGCCACCTCGCGCAGGGCTTCGCGCTGGTTCGCGGGATCCATCTGGTAGCCGCGACGGTCGCCGAATTGCGGCGCGGAGTCGGCTGCTTCGCGAAACGGCCCGTAAAAAACCGACGCGTACTTCGCCGCATAGGCCAGGATCGGAATGTGCGCCTGACCCGCGCCGTCGAGCCGGCGACGGATGGCCGCTACGCGCCCGTCCATCATGTCCGACGGCGCGACGATGTCCGCGCCGGCCTGGACGTGAGAGAGCGCGGTTCGCGCCAGAAGATCGAGCGACGGATCGTTGTCCACCTCTTCGCCTTTGAGCACGCCGCAATGTCCGTGGCTGGTGTATTCGCAGAGGCAGACGTCGGTGATCACCAGCAGGCTGGGCACATCCTTCTTGATGGCGCGAATCGCCCGCTGCACGATGCCGTCGTCGGCATATGCGCCGGACGCGGCTTCGTCCTTCGATTCGGGCAGGCCGAAAAGAATCACCGCGGGGATGCCGAGCGCCGCAAACTCCTTACACTCGGCGGCCACACGGTCGACCGGGAAGTGATAGTTTCCGGGCATCGAGCCGG
>CAZRND010000275.1:3789-7692 GCA_964601345.1 uncultured Acidobacteriota bacterium
CCCGATTTTCGACAATCAACTCCCCATGCAGCTAGCTGGTGGCGGCTTGTGCCTGCGATTCGGGCATCCCCTAAAGAACTACCACGGTGATGCCGGGCGCGGCAACGTCCTTACACGCCGGGGCCACACGGTCGATCGGGAAGTCATAGTCGCCGGGCATCGAGCCGATTTCTTTGCGCACGCCCTCCCCCGGGCAGACGAACAAGGGATAGATGAAGTTCTTCGGGGAGAGCCGGGTTTCCCGCACCATGTCGCGAATCCGCTCGTTGCGGCGCAGGCGGCGGGGCCGGCTAATCGGAAAAGCCATGGTTGATTCTAGCATTTCTGATACAATGGCCTTTTCTCAGGAAGGATTGTCTATGAAACTCTTTACGGCTTGCCTCTTGGCAACGCTGACGACGCTGGCGGTAGCGCAACAGCAGCCCGCACCGGGGACACACCTCAAAGTGGGCGACAAAGCGCCGGAATTCAGCCTGCGCGATCAGAATCGCAAGATGGTCAAGCTCAGCGACTTCAAAGGCAAGAACGTAGTGCTGGCTTTCTACGTGCTGGCCTTCACCGGTGGTTGAACGAAGGAACTCAAGGCGTATCAGGCTGATATCGCCAAATTCGAAGCAACCGGAACACAAGTGCTGGGCGTGAGCATCGACAGTTTTGCATCCAACAAAGAATTCGCCGACAAGATCGGGGTCAATTTCCCGCTCTTGAGCGACATGACGCGCAAGACTTCGAAGGAATACGGCATCCTCGACGAGGATAACCAGGTGGCGCGCCGCACCACGTTCATCGTGGACGGCGACGGCGTCATCCAGGGAATCCAGGGCGGGAACGAAGCCATGGATCCGTCGGGCGCGCACACGGTCTGCGAGAGAATATCGAAGAAGAAGTAGATGGCGGGACGGGTCTACGACATCTCGATTCCCGTCCACGCCAGGACCGTCACCTTCCCGGGTGATCCAACTCTCCAATTCCACGCCGCCGCGAGGCTCTCTCGCGGCGACGTGGTAAATCTTTCTGCTCTGGAAATGTGCGCCCACACGGGCACACATTTCGACGCTCCGTGGCACTTTCTGGACCACGGCGCAAAGTCCGACGAAGTTCCCCTCTCGCATTTCCTCGGTCCGGCACTGGTCGCCGACATCGGCGACGTGCCTGCGGTAGGTCGCGCCGAACTTGAGCGCGTGCCGCTCGACGGCGTCGAGCGTCTGCTGCTGAAGACGCGCAACTCGGCGCTGCTGCGCGAGGCGTCCTTTCGGACGGATTTCACTTACCTCGCCGCGGACGGCGCAGAATATCTCGCCTCCCTGCCCCTCAAGCTCGTCGGCATCGATTACTTTTCGATCGACCAGCACAAGTCCGCTACATTCCCGGCGCATCACGCGCTGCTCGGCAAAGGCATCGCCATCATCGAGGCGATCGATCTCACCGATGTGCCTTCCGGACGCTACGAGCTCGTCTGCCTGCCGATGAAGCTCGTCGGACTCGATGGCGGACCGGTTCGGGCTATACTGCGGGAATTATGAAGACGCTCCTGGCGCTGTGGCTGGCCGCGGCGGCCGTTCCTTTCCATCAAGCTGAGTTGATCATCCCGCAGGAAAAATGGCACAACCACGCTTCCTGCATTGTGGAGTTGCCGAACGGCGACCTGCTCACCGTCTGGTATCACGGGTCGGGCGAACGCCAGGCCGACGACGTGATCGTCGAGGCGGCGCGCAAAATCAAAGGGGAACGGACGTGGCGGCCGCGCTTTCTCATCGCCGACACGCCCGGCTTTCCCGATGCGAATCCGGCAATCTTCCTCGACGTGAAACAGCGCCTTTGGCTGCTCTGGCCGGTGATCGTAGCGAACGAGTGGCACACCGCGCTGATGAAGTACAAGATCTCATCCGACTATCAGAATCCCAGCCGCCCGCCGCGCTGGGAGACGAGCGACGTGCTGCTGATAAAACCGGAGATTCCGGACCGGCCCGACAAATACTTCGCCCGCATGGGATGGATGACGCGCGCGCATCCGGTGACGCTGCCTTCGGGGCGCATCATCGTTCCGCTTTATTCGGACGGCTTTTCGTTTTCGATCATGGCGCTCAGCGACGATGGCGGCGAGACGTGGAAGGCCAGCGCGCCGCTCGTGGGCAAGGGCAACATCCAACCGAGCGTGGTGCGGAAGAAAGACGGCACGCTCGCCGCCTACATGCGCGACAACGGCCCGCCTCCGAAGCGCATTCACTTGAGCTACTCTTCCGACGACGGAATGACCTGGAGCCCGCCTGTGGACAGCGACCTTCCCAATCCCGGCTCGGGATGCGAAGTGATCCGGCTCTCCAACGGATACTGGGCCCTCGCCTACAACGATACCGAACGCGGCCGCAACAGCCTGGCCGTTTCGCTTTCCGATGACGAAGGCAAGACGTGGAAATGGACGCGCCATCTCGAGAAACAGGAGACCGGGCAGTTCCACTACCCGTCCATCATGCAATCGCGCGACGGCCTGCTGCACGTGAGCTACAGCTACTTCACGGCGGAAGGCCAGAGCATCAAGCACGCCGTGTTCAACATCGAGTGGGTTCAGAATGCACAGTAGCCGATAGAGAAAGTATACTGAAGAGTATACTGAAACCATGCGCTACCTATCTTTCCTTTTTCTCGCTTGCGCGCTCTTCGCGCAGGACCCCAACGCCAACTACCGAACCAAAGAGGGTCGCGACCGCATGGCCGATACCCTCGACAGCCCCACCCGCGCCGAGGGCATGCATCTCTCCGAAGTCGTGCAGATGCTCAAGGTGAAGCCCGGCGACAGCGTGGCCGACGTCGGAACGGGAACCGGAATCCTGGTGCCGCTGCTCTCCGCCGCGGTGGGCGCGAAAGGACGCGTCTACGCCGAGGACATCTTCCCCGATTTTCTCGACCGCGTGCGGACCAAGGTCGCCCGGGAACATATGACCAACGTCACGATCGTGCTCGGGTCGGAGAACGATCCGTGGCTGCCGCAATCGCAGCTCGCCGCCGCGGCCGTCATCGACGCCTATCATCACTTCGAGCATCCCAAGGAAATGCTGGCCGGCATCCATAGCGCCCTCGCCGCGGGCGGCCGCCTGGCCATTGTGGACTTTCTCAAGAGCGCCAGCCCCAGCCCCGGACACATCCAGAAAGATCGCGACGAAGTGGTTCGCGAAATCGAACAGAACGGCTTCAAGCTGGAGCAGAACACCAAGATATCCGAGCGCCAGTACGCCCTGGTTTTTCGCAAGAGCTAGCGGGAACCTGGCGCGCCGCCCTGGTGTCTAATCGAACGGCCTATGCTCGAAGCCCGTGGTCTGACCAAACGCTACGGCGGCACCTTGGCCGTCAACGAAGTGAGCTTCGTCGTGAAGCCGGGAGTCGTCTCCGGATACCTGGGGCCGAACGGCTCGGGCAAGACCACCACCGTCAAGATGCTCACCGGCCTGCTCGATCCGACCCTGGGATACATCTATTACAACGGGCGGAACATCAAGGACGATCTCATCGAGTACAAGCGGCGCCTTGGTTACGTCCCGGAAGAGCCGTTCCTTTATCCTTTTCTGACCGGACCGGAATACCTGCAGCTCACGGGACGTCTGCGCTCGATGCCGGAGCGCCTTCTGTCGGAAAAGATCGACGGCTTCATGCAGCTCTTCGGCCTGCAGGACAGCCGTTACTCCGCCATCTCTTCCTACTCGAAGGGCATGCGGCAGAAGATTCTGATCTCCGCCGCGCTGCTGCACGATCCCGAGCTGATCATCTTCGATGAGCCGCTCTCCGGACTGGACATCACTTCGGCCCTGGTTTTCCGGAGCTTGGTCCAGCTTCTGGCGCGGCAAGGGAAGACGATCCTGTTCAGCTCGCACGTCCTCGAGACCGTGGAGAAAATCTGCTCCACTGTAA
>CAZRND010000276.1:0-7681 GCA_964601345.1 uncultured Acidobacteriota bacterium
ACCGGCGATGTACCCATTGAGAGCCCGCGCTACGATCCGGAGTGGCGGCTCTACGCCCGCTCGACCGGCGACGACAAGGCGCCAATCATCGCGCTCACGAGCGCGCTCGACGCGATGCGCGCGGCGAATATCGCGCCGGCCTTCAACGTGAAGTTCTTCTTCGAAGGGGAGGAAGAAGCCGGCTCGCCGCACCTCGAGACGATCGTGCGCGCGAACCAGTCGCTGCTCTCTCCGGCGGCGCTCTGGGTTTTCTGCGACGGGCCGGTGCATCAAAACCGGCAGCAGCAGGTTGTTTTTGGCGCGCGCGGCGTCACTGCGTTGAATCTCACCGTCTACGGGCCGCGGCGCGAACTGCACAGCGGACACTACGGCAACTGGGCGCCGAACCCGGCCATGATGCTGGCGCAACTGCTGGCGTCGATGAAGGCCGAAGACGGTCGCGTGCTCATCGAGGATTTTTACAAGGGCATCGAGCCGCTGGGCGAAGCGGAAAAGCGAGCGATCGCCACGGGTCCCAATTTCGACGCTGAGCTGCGCAAGGAATTGTGGCTCGACCGCACCGAGGGCGCCGGCAAGCGCCTCGACGAAATGCTCCAGCTTCCGTCGCTCAACATCCGCGGGCTGCGCAGTGCATCGGTCGGCGCGCAATCGCGCAACGTAATCCCCACCGAAGCCACGGCGTCGATCGACATTCGCCTGGTGAAAGGCCTCGATCATCGCGTCGAGGTCGAACGGCTGAAGGCGCATATCCGCGCACACGGATATTTCCTCACCGAGACCGAGCCGGACGAAAAGACCCGCCTGTCGCACGAAAAAATCGCGCGGCTCACCGCGGAGCACGGCTACAACGCCGTGCGCACGCCGATGGACCTGCCGATCGCGCAGCGCTTGATCCGCGCCGTGGAGCAGGCGCGCGGTCCCGTGGCGAAGATGCCGACGTCGGGCGGCAGCCTGCCGCTGACCGTTTTCGATGAGGTCCTGAAGACGCCGGTCATCGTCGTGCCGATCGCCAATCACGACGACAATCAGCATGCGCACAATGAGAACCTGCGCCTGCAAAATCTGTGGGACGGCATCGAGACGATGGCCGCCCTGCTAAGGATGTAACATGAAGCCCACAACCCTCGTTTTCGTCGCCGTCCTTTTCGCGGCCTCAGCCGCTGCCCAAGTAGTCGGGAAAGTGACGCGCTGGACCTCGACGGCGTACATGATTCGCGACAACCAGGCGATCGAGATCGCGTCGCCGGTTCTGATCCTCGCCGGAGACGAGCTGGGCACCGGACCCAATGGCCGGATCCGGCTGCAGCTAGAGAACGGATCGACCTTGAGCCTGGGGATCGACACAAGATTGACCGTCAGCGGGAACAGCCTGAAGCTCGAGTACGGGATGGTGAGAGGCCAGTTCGCGCGCAAGCCCGTCTATGAGATCAACACGAAAGAAGGAATCACGCGCGTGCTCGAGGGCGGCGACTACCTCTTCGAGAAAGCCGGCGCCGCGTGCCTGTCGGTGACTCCCGGAGGCAAGAGCACCGAGATCGTCAACGACACGGGGAAAGCGCTGTTGATCCCCGATCAAAGAGTAAAGATCTGCTCGACCGGCGCGCCCGTACCTTTTCCTACTTCACCGAAACCGTGGCCCGGCCGGTGGCCGGCGATCCGTTCACGGAGACCACTACTGCCTGATCGCCAGTCGCGAGACCTCCTGGCATAACCACGTTCAGTTGGTAGCAGCCCACGGGACTCGGAGCCAGGCCCGCGTACGTCACGGTGGCCGACTGGTTGCCGATAGTCACGGCGGCGATTCCAGTAATCGCATCGGGACCGGTGGCGGCTGAGCCCGACGCGACGGCCGAGGCAACTGCGCCGAGTCCAGTGGCGTAGATCACCAGAGTCTCGCCCGCTCGCGCCGGCGATGCGGCCGAGACCAGCGAGAAGTCCGCGCCGTGCAGGATGGCGCCCGCGCCCGTGCCGTCGTTCGAAAGCGTAAAGATGGCCGGCGCGACGCCGAGCGTGATCGTCTCCGGCTTGCTGATCACTCCGTTGTTGTTCACCACCACGTCGGCGCGCGACTGCCCGTCGATCTCAAACGGGATTTGCAGATTGATCTGGTCGTTCGCCGTGCCGGGAACGGCGGCCACCAGGGGCGCCGGCTTCCCGCCGATGGTGACCGAAACGCCGTTCAAGCTGGTGGTAAGCGGGATGCTCGGCGCAGCGCCGCCCGGCCCTGCGATGCCCAGGCCGAAGAGCGACATCAGCGATCCGGGCGCGAGCGGCGTGACGCCCGCGGCGAAGCTCGCGGCGCTGACGCCGCCGTTCTGGAAGATCAGGGTCAGCGCGCTCTGGGCCGCTTCCATGTCCCCCGAAATGGTGAGGTCGGGAGCCGACTGCGATCCGATCTGCGCCGAGGCGGTCAGGTTGAGCGATCCGCTGGCGAGAGCCTGGAAGACTCCGGCATATTCGCCTCCACCGGCATCCTCGAGCGTGAGCGGCGGCTCGCTGTGCGACGACCGCACGACGACGTTCGCGCCGGTCACGGGCGATCCCGTCGAGTCGAGGACCTTAACGCGGACGTTGAGCGGCAGGTCCAACTGGGTAATGAAGCCGTCCTCCGGCGTGGTGTAGACCGCAATCAGCGGCCCGGCGGCCACGGCCGCCGCGCCGGTCACGGCATCGGTCGCGGCCGACGCTCCCGCTTTCGTCACGACGAGCATCACCGCCACGTGCACCGGCGACACGGCCGACGATGTGGGCGTGAAGACAACCGTGCCGGTGTAGATGTCAGGCGCGAGGCCGGCGATGTTCGCCGAAATGCTGATCGAAGAGGGAGTCGCCGGGGTCGCCGTACCGGAAGCCGGCGTCGCCGAGAGCCAACTGCCGCCCTTGGTGGTGGTCGCCGCGGCCGTCCACGGAATTCCCGCCGCGCCGATGCCCTCCGCTTCGAGCGTGATCTTAGCGGCGGCAGGATTCGCTCCGCCTTGCACACCCTTGAACGTGACGCCATCGGGATCGGCATCGAGGCGCGCCGACTCACCCGGCCCGAAAATCTTCAGAGCGACGTGAACGGTCTTGCTTTCCTGCGTCGCGCCCGCGACCTTCACCTCGATCTGGCCGGTGTAGACGCCGGGCAAAAGCGATCCGATCGCCGATGTCAGCACCGACGCCGAGAACTTGCTCGACGTGGTCACGCCGCCCGTCGTGGGAGTGACGCTCAGCCAATTCGTTCCCTTGCCCGTCGAAGGCGTCGCCGTAAAGGTGAGGCCCGTTGCAGTGCTCGTGACCGATACATCGAGCGAGGGCGGTGAGACCACTCCGCCCGTCGCCGTAAAGATCAACTCTCTCGGCTGCACGACCACGGACGATTTTGCGCCCGCGACGCGCAGGTAGACCGGGACGTCCACCGAGACGGTCCCCGCCGTCACGGTGACCTTGCCGTTGTAGTCGCCCGGGGCAAGGCCGGTGACGTCGGTCTTCACGACGATCTTGCCGGGCGTCGAGCCGGAAGTTGGGCTGATCGAGAGCCACTTGCCGCCCGTGGGCGTGTTCACGGTCGCGGTCGCCGTCCAATTCAGGGAAGTGCCGCCGCCGTTGTTGACTTCGAGCGATCGCGAGTCGGGCGTTTTGCCGTCCTGCTCCTGCGGCTGGAAGGAAATCGCCGGCGGAGCTACCACGAGCTTGGTTGGACGCGGCGCGGTCACTTCGAGACTGACCTCGACGTTGACCGTCGCGGCGCCGCTCGTGACCGCGATCTTTCCGGAGTATTCGCCGGCAACGAGGCCCTTGGGATCGACGGTTACGTTGATCGAGCCCTTGCCGGTACCGGAGGCGGGCGTGATCTTCAGCCACGATCCGCCGGAGGGAGAACTCACCGTCGCGGTTGCCGTCCAGTTGAAGCTGTCACCCGCGGGATTGTAGACGGCGAGAGCGACGGGATTGCTGACCGGTCCGCCGACGACGGCGTCGAACTCAAGTTCATCCGGGCGGACGAAGAGCGCGCCCGATCCCGTGGATGCCATCACCTGAAGCACGACGGGAACGGTGACGGGGCCGGCGAATCCCACGGCCCCGATCACGATGCTGCCGGAGTATTCCCCCGCGGCGAGCGTGCCGGGCGTCGCTGTGACGGTCAGGGTAGAGGGGCCGGTTCCGGACGTCGGCGAGACGGCCAGCCAACTGCCGCCGGACTTCGTCGATGCCGCAGCGGTGAACGCTCCCAACGGCGACGTGGAACGGCTGGAGGCGATCTTGATGGAGCCGGTCTGCGCCGCCGGTCCCGTAGTGCGGAAGAACAGGGCGTCTGGACTGATCGAGAGCTTAGGCGGCTCGCTCGAAGTCCCGCCGATTTGCAGCGTCACGGGAACGATCGCGGAGAGGAATCCCGCGGCGGAGACGACGATCCTTCCTGTATATGTGCCGGCTGACATCGTACCGGGTGTTGCGGTCACGGTGAGCGAGGAGGGTCCGGTGCCTGACGCTGGCGTGACCTTGAGCCATTCGCCGGTCACGGTGACAGTGAATGCGCCGAGCGTAGTGGTCGGGCGTCCCGAGCTGATCTTCACAGTCGCGGTTGGCGCCGCGGCTCCGGTGGCTGCCGTGAACGTCAAGCTGGCCGGATCGACGACGAGCGGAGCGTCGCCCGTGCTTCCCACAACCACCAGTGTCACGCTGACTGCGGCTTGACCGAGCGACGACGAACCGACGATCACCTTACCCGTGTATATGCCGGACGCGAGGGTGCCGGGCGTGGCCGTCACGGTGAGGGTTGTCGGTCCGGAGCCGGTGATCGGAGTCACGTCAAGCCATGAACCGCCGCTGTTCGTCGATGCGGCCGAGCTGAAGGTTACGAGCGGCGTGCTCTAACGGCCCGAACTGACCTTCACCGACGAGCTCTGCGCCGCGGGGCCGGTGGCCGTGAACAGCAGCGTCGAGGGACTCACGATCAAGGCCGAATCGTCGGCGGCCAGGAACGCAGCACAAAGAAGAATCAGGCAAAGGGTGGGGAGGATCTGGGAGCGCATAAGGACCATCCTGCGCCCACATCCCGGCGGAGTCAATGGGACTCGGGCCCTAGGTCCTGGGGCCGACAAAAGGCGTATAATGCGCCTAAGGGGGCCCACATGAAGATGCATTTATTGTTGGCTGCCGCGTTAATTTCCGCACTGGCAAATGCCCAAGCCCAGGTCCAATGGGACGAAACCTGGGCGACGGGTCCTTTGGAAGCCAAATATCGTCTATTGCCTGATGGGTCCCAGCTCAAGCTGTTCGAGAGGTCCAAAGTCTCTTTAGGCAGGCGTGGTCCGGAGCAGGTGATAGTGGACTTGAAATACGGGCGTCTGCAACTCAAAGCCGTCACTCAATTACAAACCGAGATTCGCACCAACAATGCAGTTTGCAACGTTTTGGAGCCGGGAGATTTCACCGTGGATGCTGGCAATCCCGCGAAGACAGTGATCACCGCGCATTCTGGGCGTTTGGAAGTCAGCGATGGCACAAAGAAGACAGTTTTACTTTCCGGAGAATCAGTGACGGTAGAAGCCCAGCAAGAACACCCCGGCGGTCTTTTTAAGGTCGGCGGTGGAGTTACAGCGCCCCAACTCGTTCATCCCCTCGAGCCGGAATACACACCGGAAGCCCGGGAGGCCAACCTTGAGGGGACGGTGGTGCTTTATACGGTGATCACCGCGGAAGGGGAAGTCCGCGATCTCAGGGTCATCCGGCCCCTCGGTCTAGGTCTGGACGAGAAGGCCATGGAGTCGGTGCGTCAATGGAAATTTCGGCCGGGAAAGAAGGGCGATACGCCTGTTGCCGTAGCGGCGTCGATTGAAGTGACTTTCCGGTTGCCGGATCGGGTGCCGGGCCGGCGGCCCGACTAGCGCGCTGTCCAGCCGCCGTCCACGGGAAGGATCGTTCCGGTGATGTGCGAGGAGCGATCCGAGCACAGAAACAAGACGACCTCCGCGACCTCGTCCGTCGTGCACCAACGGTTCTGCGGGACCACCGCGAGAAACGCGGCTTCGGCGCCGGCCGGAAGACCCTTCACCATTTTGTCCGCCAGCGGCGTGCGGACCATCCCCGGCGCTACCGCATTCACGCGGATTCCGCGCGTAGCGTATTCGAGGGCCGCGGACTTGGTGATTCCCGAGACGCCGTGCTTCGTCGCGACGCTGCCGATGGCCATCGCCGAACCGACGAGGCCCGTGACCGAGCCGTTGTTCACGATTGCGCCCCCGCCGCGCTTGAGCATCTCCGGAATCTCGTACTTCATGCCGAGCCAGACGCCGGTCAGGTTTAGGGCGACGACGCGGTTCCAATCCGCCTCGCTCGTCTCGACCACGCCGGTCGTCGGGCCGACCATCCCCGCGTTGTTGAACGCATAATCGAGCCCGCCGAATTGCTCCACCGCGGCCGCGACCATCCGCTGGACGTCCGCGGAACTGGCGGCGTCGGCCCGGGTGCAGGCCGCCTGCCCGCCTTGTTTCTTGATTTCCGCGACCGTGTCGCTCGCGCCTTTCTCGTCGACATCGCCGATGAAGACCGCCGCGCCTTCGCGCGCGAAGGCGAAAGCCGTCGCCTGGCCGATGCCCGACGCGCCGCCGGTAATCAACACAACCTTCCCAGTCATGGGTCTGGCCATTTTTTAGCTCCCAGGTAATCCGAATCCAAACTTCTTCAAAATCGCTCGCGCTTCCGGGCTGCCGAGATAATCGAGGAACGCGCGCGCATCGGAGGTGCCTTCTCCGATTACCGCTGCCTCCTGCTCGATAGGACTGTAGAGTTGCTCGGGCACTGGCGACATGAAGCCCGATCCGGCGCGGACCAGCGAGAGCGCGGTAATCGCAACGTCGGCATTGCCCGATTCGGCCATCTCCATCGTGTGCCGGATGCTCTCCGCCACCACAATCTTCGCGCTGACCTTGTCCCACAGCGCGACATGCTCGAGCGCCGCGCGAGCGGCGCGTCCGTACGGCGCATAACCAGGATTGGCGATCGCGATCTGCTTCACTTCCGGCTTCAGCAGATCGTCGAGACTCGCCACGTGAATCGTCTTCGACCACAACACCAACCGGCCGCGCGCGTAGATTCTTCGCGCGGACGCGCTGACCTTGCCGGCTTGCACCAATTGCTCGATGTACTGACGATCGGCCGACAGGAAAACCGCGAAAGGCGCACCGTTCTGAATCTGCTGCTT
Organism: uncultured Acidobacteriota bacterium; assembly: GCA_964601345.1. Lineage (GTDB taxonomy): Bacteria > Acidobacteriota > Terriglobia > JAJPHL01 > JAJPHL01 > CAZRND01. Next base: position 7,187 of record CAZRND010000276.1, read on the forward strand.
CAGGATCCCCGAGGCCCCGAAGCTGGGGACCACTTTGACCCCCGACTTGGCCTCAAAGTCCTTCCCAAGCTCCGGCAACGCGGTTACCAGATCCGAGGCCGCAGCAATAGCCAGATTCCGCTCACGGACCTCCTGGCATCCGCTAATAATGGCAACTAATATTCCTATTATCAATAGCTTAAAAATACTTGACAATGATACACTCATATCTTATATTAGGAAGGTCATTATAGGGAGGAAAGAATGGGTAAGATCATCGGAATTGACCTCGGTACCACCAACTCGGTGGGAGCCGTTATGGAGGGGGGCGACGCCACCGTCATCCCCAACCAGGAAGGGGCCAGAACCACGCCCTCGGTGGTCGGATTCACCAAATCGAGCGAACGGCTAGTCGGCCAGGTCGCCAAACGCCAATCGATCACGAATCCGGAGAACACAGTGTACTCCATCAAGCGGTTCATGGGACGCCGCTACGACGAGGTGACCGAGGAAATC
>CAZRND010000277.1:0-7579 GCA_964601345.1 uncultured Acidobacteriota bacterium
GGCTAGGCTCGCTGCTTACGACGGCATCCCTTATGTCAAGGATCCCGCCACGGGCGTGGGCGTCCCGGCGGAAGTCGAGCGGCCGTATCCGCATGGCTTCGGGAACAACGCGGATGACCCGCTTCATGAGGATCTGCGCGAGCCTAAGGCGCTGATCGGCCTGCTGCGCGAGTGGGGCGTCCAGCTTCTTAATGTTTCACTTGGGGTTCCCTACTACAACCCGCACGTGGGACGCCCGTTCGAGAAACCGGACGAAGGCAACTACGAGCCGCCCGAACATCCGCTGCTCGGCGTGGCCCGACACTTTCGCATTGCCGCGGAGTTGCAGCACGCCTTCCCCGATCTGCCGATCGTCGGCACCGGCTATACCTGGCTGCAGCGATTCATGCTCGCCGCCGGAGCGGCCAACATCAAGGCCGGGAATGTACGCTTCCTTGGATACGGGCGGGCGGCGTTGGCCTATCCGGAGCTGGCGCGGGATGCCGTTGAGCGCGGCGAGCTCGACGATCGCCGCACTTGCAAGACGCTGACGTTCTGCACATTCCTCATGCGCTCGAAAAACCATCCGCTCGGACAGTTCCCGGCCGGCTGCCCGCCCTTTGACCGCGAGGGCTACGGCAGCATCATGAAACAGGCACGTGCCGCAAAGAGGCTGTGATAGCATCGCCGCCTGTGTCCTCCCAAAAGAACTTGACCCGCGCGCTGGTGGTGCTCGTGGCCGTCAATATCATGAATTTTTATGACCGCCAGCTTCCCGGCGCTCTCGCTGAGCCGATCCGAAAAGAGTTCCATCTCACTGACACCCAACTGGGATTGATCGGGAGCGCTTTTATCTGGCTCTACGCGATTGTCGGGGTGCCTTTGGGAAGGGTCGCCGACTCTTGGAGCCGCAAGAAACTGCTGGCCGCGGGGCTGGTGGTTTGGAGTATGTTGACGGCGTTCGCCGCATTCGCGACGAACTTCGCGCTGCTCCTCGTCTCCCGCCTGGGAGTGGCTGTAGGAGAGGCGGTGACTGCGCCGACGGCCACAAGCTGGCTCGGCGACCTCTTCCCCGTTGCGCAACGATCGCGCGCGCTGGCGTTGTTCATGCTGGGCGTCCCGATCGGCGGGGCGCTGAGTTTCTTCTTCAGCGGCGCGATGGCGCAAGCCTGGGGCTGGCGAACGGCCATGGTGGTGGCCGCGCTACCGGCGCTGTTCCTGGCGCCCGCGCTGCTCAGCCTGCATGAGCCGGCGCGAGGCGCGTCCGAAGCCCACGCCGACCATGTAGTTCATTCCTTCTCTTCGGTTCTCCGGATTCCCACGCTGTGGTGGATCATCGCCTCGGGCGCTTTCCTGAATTTCAACATGTATGCCATCGGCAGCTTTCTACCGGCGTTCGTGAGCCGGGTTCATGGCCTTGCCGTGGGGAACTCCGGATACGTCACCGGCATTTCTTACGGGCTCGGAGGCGTCATGGGAGGTGTGGCGGCCGGGATGTGGGGCGATCACATCGTTCACAAGCGCAAAGATGGACGGATGCTCTCCTCGGCGATCGTCTCGCTGGCGGCCGCGCCCTTGGCATACGTCGGCATCATTCAGCCGGCGGGATCGCTAGTGGTGTCTCTCGTGTTCATGACCTTCGCCTACGCCGCGCTCAGTGCTTACTATGGCTTGGTCTATTCCTCGATTCAGGATATCGTCCCGCCCGCCTCGCGCGGACGCGCCATGGCGGTCTACTTCATGGCCATGTACATGTGCGGCGCGTCGCTCGGTCCTCTTCTGACGGGCAATCTCAGCGACCGTATGGCGAAACGCGCCATGCTCGCGGCAGGCGCGGATAAGATGACCGAAGCGTTCAAAGCCATCGGCCTGCAGCAGGCCATGCTGGTGATTCCGGTGCTCTCGGTTTTTCTGGCGATTGTGCTCTACATCGGCTCGCGCACCATCACGGCCGACATGGCCCGGCGCGAGGCAGCCGCTGCCGCCGCGCGCGCGTCATAAACTTCGCCCGCGCTACGCCGCCTCTACCACCTTACGCGAGCTCTTGTGGCCGCGGATCATGTCCGGCTGGAGTTTCTTGCTGAGATAGACCTTCGATTCCCCGTTGTCGAAACTGCTGCGCTCGAACTTGATGACGTCGAACTGCAGATGGTCGAGCGTGGCGCGCATGGCGTAGAACTTGTTCTTGGTCTTGGCCACGATCTCGTCGAAGCCGTGCTCGAGGGCCCAGGTTTCCTGCTGCTCGGTGAGCGCCCGGAAGTGTCCTTGTCCGCGCCAGTCTCGGCGCGTCCCGCCGATCCAGCTATAGAGAACCTTGCGTCCGGAGAAATGGACGCAGCCGTGGAGGCGCTCCACCAGGTCCGCCAGCTTGGGCTCTGTATCGTCACGCTTCACTTCGTGCGCCACTTTGAACGACACGGGAATGATGTTCGTGGGATCCTCGGGCAGCGATCCGAGAGCCATGAGGATCAGGTGCTCGCGTCCTTCGAGGCGCGCCTGAATGTCCTGGGCCGTCTTACGGCGCGGAAATTCTCCGAAGAACTCCTCGATGTACTGGATCTCCCAGGCGCCCTGCTCGAGCGAGTATTGTTTAATGAGATATTCCACTGAGCAGCAGCGCCTCCAAAAAGAAATAGTCGCCCCAGATCACCGACTCCCGCACGCCGAGGTTCTTGTGCTTGTGATACACGCCATCGAGCAAGACGCCTTCCCATTCGGGACGTTCCGACGCCAGGAACTTCTCCGCCAACGTGGTCGCCGCCGAGATCGCCGCCTTGCGGTAGCGGTCGTCGCCCGTGAGCTGCGCCAGCTTGAACAGGCCCGCCGCGGCAATGGCCCCGGCCGAGGTATCGGGAAATCGCTCCGGGCCCTCGGGAACATCATAATCCCAAGGCGTCGTGGTTCCGTCGGGCGTATGCCGCAGATAAAATTCCGCGCAGGCTTTCGACGTTTCGAGAAAGCGCTCGTCGCGACTGTAATGGAAAGCGGTCCCGAATCCGTAGAGCGCCCAGGCGAGGCCGCGCGCCCAGCAGGAATCGTTGCGATAGCCCTGCTGCGTCGTCTGCCGGAGGAATTCGCCCGTCTGCAAATCAAAAATCCCTTCGTGCGACGCGCTGCCGTCGCCGCGCACCAGATACCGGCGCGTGGTCAGGCAATGGCGCATGGCCACGTCCCACAGAGCGCGGTCGCGCGCGACTCCCGAGGCGTAGAAAATGATCCCGACGTTCATCATGATGTCGATGAAGAGGGAATCGGGCGCCAGGAACGAGCGGAGATACTGCCCTTTCTCGTTGAAGCGCATGGCCAGCGTCCTGCCCGCCTGCACCAGCACCGCCTGGATCGCCGCGTCACCCGTGGCGCGATGCCAGGGCAGATAGGTGCTGAGAAAGATGAATCCGAGGTCATGCACGTTGCGATCGTGCTGGCGGGGTTCGAGGCGCTTCGAGTAACGCTCGGCGTTTTCGCGCCAGAACGCCTCTCCGGTATGTTCCCAGAGCAGCCACATCATGCCCGGATAGAAGCCCTCGCACCAGTGGGTCCACTGTTCGCTGTCGTGGCGCCAGCGGCCGTTCTTCGTGAACATGGGATAGAAGTCGGGATCGCGCTCCAGGGTCCTGCGAACCTGTTGCGCGGCGAACGCCGCGGCCTTTTCGAGTGAGTTCATCAGAGCCTGTGAAGTTGGAATCCGCCGCTGACATCGATCACCGCGCCCGTCGAGTAATCGAGGCGGCCTTCGGCAATGGCCCGGACGGCGCGGCCCACGTCGGACGGTTGTCCCCAGCGGTTCTGCGGAAGCATCCCTTCGGCGATCCGTTTGTTGTAATACTCCTTCGCCGGCACGACCATGTCGGTATCGATGATGCCCGGGCGGACGTCGAAGACCACGATGCCGTTCGCGGCCAGGCGATTCGCCCAGAGCAGCGACGTCATGGCGAGCCCGGCCTTCGAGACGAAATATTCTGCGCGCACGCTCGACACCGAGTTCGCGGATACTGACGTGATGAAGACGATCCGCCCGACGTCGAGCTGTTCGGCGCTGCGCAGCTCGATCATCCAGCGGGCCACGGCCTGCGTGAGAAAGTACGGTCCCTTGGTGTTGACCTGCAGGAGGCGGTCGAAGCTCTCCTCGGTGGTCTCCAGCATGTCGACGCGCACTTCCGGCGCGATTCCGGCATTGTTCACCAGCAGATCGAGGCGTCCGAACTTGTCGCGGCAGAAGGAGATGAGTGAAGCGCGATCCTTCGCAATGCTGATGTCGGCCGGCGCGATCTCGCAGGCTCCGCCGCGCGCGCGAATTGTGCTCTGCAACTCGATGGCGGCCAGGGAATCCTTGCGATAATTGGCCACGATGGCGTAGCCGGCGGCGGCCACTTCAAGCGCGATTCCTTTCCCGATTCCCCGGCCTGCGCCGGTGATGAGCGCCACGCGAGTCATGGCCGATTACCTTATCACTCGGTGGGGCAGGTTTCCAACCTGCCCGTCGTCTCGATTGCGATATAGTACTAACATGGCGAAAAATCAGGAGGGTACCGAAGGCGAGTCCTTCGGAGATATCCTCGCCGCCTTCGAGCGGGAAAAATCGGAAACGAAGCAAGCTCCTTCGCGAAAACAAGCAAGCTCCGCCCGTCGCGGTACCGTGGCCGGCATGTCGGGAGATTTCGTGTTGGTGGACTTCGGCGCGAAGTCGGAAGGCGTCATCTCCGTGGCCGACCTGACGGACGCGGAAGGCAAACTCACCGTCCAGCGCGGCGACACCTTCGATGTCGCCGTCACCGGACGCAACAACGAAGGCTTGGTCACGCTCTCGCGCGTCACGGGACCGCGTCCGCGCGACTGGCAGGGATTGCAGCAGGCGTTTGAAGGCAAGCACACCATCGCCGGTCGCGTCACCGGCCTTACCAAGGGCGGATTCACCGTGGACGTCGGCACGCGCGCCTTCATGCCCTCTTCGCGGAGCGGCGTGCGCGAAGCGGCGGAAATGGAAAAGCTCGTCGGACAGGAAGTGCGCTGCCGCGTCATCGAGTTCGATCCCGAGGACGAAAATGTCGTGGTGGACCGCCGGTCCGTGCTCGAAGAAGAAGCGCGCACGGCGCGGCAAACGACCATGGCCTCGCTGCAGGAAGGCGCCGTTGTTCGCGGCGTTGTTCGAACGCTAATGGATTTCGGCGCGTTCGTCGACTTGGGCGGCGTAGACGGGCTGCTGCACGTAGGAGACATTTCCTGGTCGCGCGTCGCCGATCCGCGCAAGGAGCTGAGCGTCGGCGATCCGCTCGACCTGAAGGTGCTCAAGGTCGATCGCGACACCGGCAAGATCTCGCTGGGACTCAAGCAGCTCTATCCCGACCCGTGGGAAGAGGCGGGCAAGGACCTGAAGACGGGAGACCGCGTGCGCGGTCAAGTCACGAAGCTCGCCGACTTCGGCGCGTTCGTCGAAGTGCGGCCGGGCGTCGAAGGATTGATTCACGTTTCGGAAATGTCCTGGACCAAGCGCGTGAACAAGCCGAGCGAAGTGCTCACGAAGGGCGAGTTCGTCGAGGCCGTCGTTCTCAAGGTCGATATCGCGGCGCGCCGTCTTAGCCTGGGATTGAAGCAGGTGATCGGCAATCCATGGGACTCAATCGCTCAGCGCTATCCGGTGGGAACCATGGTCGAAGGAAAGGTGACGCGGCTCGCGAAGTTCGGCGCGTTTGTCGAGCTGGAGGAAGGCATCGATGGGTTAATCCACATCTCCGAGTTGAGCGCGGAGCGGCGTGTCGAACATCCAAGCGAAGTGGTGAAGATCGGAAAAACGGTCAAGGCCGTGGTGCTCTCCGCCGATCCGGAAGCGCGCCGCCTGAAGCTTGGGATGAAGCAACTCGAAGCGACCTCGCTCGACGGCTTCCTGGCCGAGCACAAGGCTGGCGACAAAGTTACCGGACGCGTCTCGCGCATCAAAGGCTCAACCGCGACGATTCAGCTTGGCGAAGGCGTCGAGGGCACGTGCGAATCGGCGGTGGCGTCGGTGGGCTCGGGAACGATGGCCAGCGCGCTGGCCTCGGCCTGGAAAGGCGCAGCCACGCTCGCTCCGGCGCGAGAGCCGCTGAAAGAAGGCCAGCTTCACACATTCGTGATTCGCAGTCTGGGCAAAGAAGGCATCAAGCTCGACTGCAATTAGCTATTGCTCCGGCAATGCCATTCCAAGCAGCAGCGAGAGGAGTTTGCTGGCGCGAGCGATCAGCGGCGCATCTGCCCTGGCGAGGAACTTTGCCCGCCGTCCACGCCAGTCCATGCTCTTGATCTGATCGGCGAGTAAAGCACCGTCTCTTCCATCGAGCACCGTCGGAATGGCAAAGGGATAATCCTTGCGTACGGACGTGAACGGGCAAACGATCACCAATCCGCTAGCGCGGTTGTAGGTCCTGGGAGTTAACACCAGCGCCGGGCGTCGCTTGGCTTGTTCGCGGCCGACCTGAGGGTCGAAATCCAGCCAGACAATATCCGCAGCCTCAGGGATATACGGCTTCACCACTCGACGTCCTCCCTGCGGGTGGCGGAGCCCGTGCGAATCTCCTGATACCGGTTGCGAGGCGTGATCTTTGCGACCAAGGCCTCTAGCGTGAGCTCCGGCTCTGCCTTGGTGATCGCGACGGAGCCCTTTTTGACGGTTACGGCGAGACGTTCTCCTTCGCGCAGACGGGCCTTGTCCACAACTCCTTTGGGCAAGCGAACCGCGAGGCTATTCCCCCAGCGAACGAGTTGCGCGTGCGCAGTCACGAAGGAGAGTATATACCTACGTATCTACCGAGTCAAGATAACGGACGCGCTTTCCAGGTAGGGCTTCCAGTTCTGAGGTCGGGGCGGGCAGTTTGTGTTTTCGGTTCTGGGCACAGTCAAAGCACCTTCTGACGCCAGGTCAGATTCGGCAGCCCTCGCCACGGCCAGTCTTTGTGGATGACCTTGGTTCGTGGACATGGCTTGGAAATAAATGGAGCCGAGCGCGCAGCTCCCATTAGCCCGTGGACGTGGGCCTGAAACAACTGGGATCAGATGACACCTGACTCCAAGGACCGCTCACGACGTGGCTTCGCCGCTCGCCTCTTTACAATAGTCGGGCTGTCGGCTGCGATCGCTCAAGCGCGTGCCGAGCAGGAGACCAAGAAACGTGGCAGTGCCAATGGCAAACCACCCGACGAGGTCTCGGGTTCCGAAAACGGCACTGATCCTCCATGACAAGAGATACACAAGCGTGGCGAGGAGTGCGAATCGTAAGTCTGTCGGTCGACCGATGAGGGCCGTCGCAACACCGCCGATGAGGGCTGCCACTGGGGGAAGCACGGAAGCAACGACCCAAAAGTACGGAGGAAAAAGCGAGTATTGCTTTGGTTGCGGCGGGACGAACAGTCCCAGGCAGGTGAAGAAGGCCAATGTCAGAAGGTTGTAGCAGACGTAGGCGGTAACGAATCCCATGATGATCGCCTTAGTCTTGGTCATCCGCCAAATGCCTCCGGTGTTTAGTTGAACTTCAGAGAGTCGGTGTCAAACTTCAGAAAGTCGGTGTCAGAGCGCGAGCCTGTCGGAGATAAGCCACGGTCATTCAACGGTGCCTGCATCTGAACCCAAG
>CAZRND010000278.1:0-7565 GCA_964601345.1 uncultured Acidobacteriota bacterium
CGTCGGATAGCGCCTTGCCCGTGGCTGTCTCGAAGATGTGCACCGAGCCGTCCTCGCTACCTCCCACCGAAAGACTGACGGCGGCAAGCTTGCCGTCGTGCGAGACGGAGTAAAAGTCGATGGCCGTCGAGCCCTTCGGGTCGTATTGCATCAGGTCGAGCACCGCGCGCTCGGAGCTCAGGTCGGCGGCCGACTTGAGCATCACCAGCAGGGGCTGCTCGCGAGGCGGCTGATTCTTGACGGCGAAGAGCGATCCGCCGCGATATTGAAGATCGCCGTAACGAGCGGAGTTGCCGCCGCGCAGCTCGGTGAGCCTTTTGTGAATCGCGGGGCGCGCGGGAAGCTGATCGAGCACGGCGCGAGCGCGACGGTTCTGGTCGTCGCTCCACTTCTTCACGGCCGGATCGTCGGCGTTTTCGAGCCAGCGGAAGGGATCGGCGACCTTGATGCCGAAGTACTCGTCCACGACCGGCTGCTGCAGCAGGAACATTCCCAGTAGCAGGAATTGCATCCGGTTATATTACACTCGCCGACACCTCGAAGCGTCGTTCGTTTCCGGTAGGGAAAATGACGGTGTCGTTGTGCGGCCCGCCCACGACGGCCGGGCGGCCGTTCACCGTGGCGCTTCGCAGCGCGCCGGGCATGCGGAACTTCACGTGTAATTCCTTCGGCGCGGCGGCGCGGGCCAGCTCGACCGTAGCCGCGGGCCCTTTCATCCGGAAATTCACGCGTCCCCAGCGCGTGGGGGCCTGATCGATCCGGATTTCCTTGCCGGATGCGACCCACTCGCGCGGCAGGCCCTTGCCGAAATAGAGGCGGTCATCGTCGGAGTCTTCGAGCACCAGCATCCAGCGAACCAGCAGCGGGATCGTCTGCTGCGCCGGAATACAGAATGTCGCCGTCCCGCCGGTGATGCCGCAGACCTCGCCCGCGGTCCAGCTTCCCGGAGTATGGACGTGATAGCGATGCGAATACAGGAAGAGCAAGAACTCCTCGACGCGATCGAGACGCAGCAACTGCTGCGCGTATCCATAGGAGATGAATCCGAGAATCGCGCGACCGTTGGGATTGGGGCGGCCGACGTTCGCAACCACGCCGAGCGTGGTTGCGCCGTAGGCGCGCATGCAGTCGATCACCAGGTTCGCCTGCGCGGCCGGCAGCACGTCGGCTTGCAGCAACTCGGCGTAAGGACGATGCGGCCACTGCTGCGGGCTCGGCCGTTCGGTGGCCATCGACTCGCGGAAGGTCAGCTTCGCGCCGGGCAGCGGCCCAATGTAGGGCGGCGTCATATCGCGCCGGATATTTTTTTCGATGCTCTCGACCGTCGCGTCGCGCAGCATGGCGGCGCGACGCTCCCAGTCCTTCGAGCGAGGCCCGGGCCAGGCGCGCGCGATGTCCCGCAGCCCGCGCGCGGTGAACGCGCTATTCGCGAAGTAAGGCTGCCACCAAGTCGCGGGCTCGCTCGCCAGGCAGGCGTCCGACTCGCTCCATCCATGGATCAGGCCGCGGCCGGGCGCGTCGGCGGGGAGCCTTAGGCTCTCGTCGTGCATCGCGACGAGCATCGCCGCCGTGGCTTCGATCTTGCCGCGGTGTTTCGCGAGCAGCGCGGCGTCGCCCGTGTACTGCAGATATTTCGCGAGGAGCGAGAGCGTCATGCCGAACTGCGCTGTCTCCGGCCCGCGCATGTTGATCATGCCCTTCGCGTCGGTGAAATCGGTGAGGTAGTTGTCGATGATCGCCTTGGCCGCCTCGAAGCGCCCCCATTCGAGATTCGTGTAGACGCTGCTGGTGAAAATGTCCTGAAAGCCGTCGTATTCGGGGCCGTAGTAGTCGCGATCCACCGCGCCGTACTTCGGATAGACTCCGCCCGGCCGCACCAGGATTTCCTTGGCGACGGCGTGGCGCGCCATGTCGATCCACGCCTGGCTCGGCAGCGCGGACGGCGACATGTCGTGCAACTGGCGATCCCAATAAGTCGCGAATCGCAGCAGTGCGCGGTAAAAGTCCTCGGGCTTGGGATCCTGGCGCGCGGGCGGATAAGCGGGATAACTGTAGCCGTAGACGACCTTGACGATCTTGCCGTCTTCGATCTTGGCGCTGCGATGCCATGTCTGGACGATGAACTTGTCGCGCGCGTCCACGTCGCCGAAAACAATCAGCTCGATGTAGGATTTCTCAGCAACCGGGATGACCTTGCGAACGGCGGGCATCCACCCGCCGAGCATTCCTTCGTGGCGTTTTTGCGCGACGCCAGGCTGACGGAGTTCGGGGAAATATTGCGACGGATGATAAGTCCGCGTGTTCCCTCCCGGAAAGACCGGCATCGTGTCGAAGCATTCTTTGGTTCCTAGGATTGCATTCCACGCCGGTCTTGGCGCGCCCGTGCCGCCCGATCCGAGCGGCGGCGCGGCGGTGCGGACCCGCTCCGGGTCGGGATCGCCCGATTCAAGCAGTTTGTCGGCGAGCAGGTCGGGGCCGGCCGTCCCGATGTCGGCAATCTTCAGGCCGAGAAAGGGAGGATCGGCCTCGGCGAAAGTCGCTTCCGCGCTTTTGGTGAAGACGCGTGGCGTTCCCGTCGCAGGGACAATCGTGATCGCGCCGTCGCGGGTGCTCAGGTCTTCATAGACCTTGTGGCCGTCAAATTCGCAAATCAGCGTGCCGGGATCCGCGATCGCGGCGCGCGCCGGAGCGAGGCTCACGGCGGACGCTGCGGCCATCGCCTGCAGGAACTCTCGCCGATCCATATGTGACTCCTATTTCTTGGTCGTGAAGCGGTAGACAGTGGTGGTGTGATAGGTCGCGCCCGGCTTCAGAGTGGTCGTAGGGAAGCTGGGTTTGTTCGGCGAATCGGGGAAATGCTGCGTCTCCAGGCAAAAGCCGTTGCGCTGCGCGTACACTTTGCCGCCCTTGCCCTTGATCGTTCCGTCGAGGAAGTTGCCGGTGTAGAACTGCACGCCCGGCTCGGTCGTCAGGACTTCAAGAACCCGTCCCGTGGACGGCTCTTCCACGCGCGCCGCGAGCGCCAGCTTGCCGCCGCCGCTCTTCAGCACGAAGTTGTGGTCGTAGCCCTTGCCGAGTTTCAACTGCTCTTCGTTTTGATTGATTCTCGCGCCGATAGCAGTCGCCTTTCCGAAATCGAACGGCGTGCCAGCGACGGGACGAAGCTCGCCCGTGGGGATCAAGCCCGCGTCGACGGGCGTAAAGCGGTCGGCGGCGAGCATCACCAGATGCCCGAGGATGTCGCCCTCGCCCGCACCCTTGAGATTGAAATAGGAATGATTCGTCAGGTTGACGACCGTGTCTTTGTCGGTGGTGGCGGTGTATTCGATCTTCAGCTCGTTGGCATCGGTCCAGTGATAGACGACGGTGACTTTGAGATTGCCGGGATAGCCTTCTTCGCCGTCTTTGCTGAGGTATTTGAGCTCGAGGCCGCCGTCGGGGAGCCCGCGCGACGTCCACATGACTTTGTCGAATCCTTTGAGGCCGCCGTGGAGCGCGTTCTCGCCGTTATTCTTGGCGAGCTTGTACTCCGTGCCATTCAGTTTGAAGAGGCCCTTGCCGATGCGATTTCCGTACCGGCCGACGAGCGCGCCGAAGAATGGATTAGGACGCATATAGCCGTCGAGATCGTCGAATCCGAGCACGACGTCGCCCGGCTTGCCGGCCGTGTCGAGCGCTTGCAACGAAACAACGACGCCGCCGTAATTCATGATCCTGGCGGCGAGGCCGCTCTTGTTGGTGAGCGTGTATATGCGGACCTCCGCGCCGTCGCGCGTCTTGCCGAAGGGCGCGTCCGAAATTTTCGTCGCGGCGTGCGCGGAAACGACTCCGGCAAGCAATAATGCCGCTGCAGCCGCGGGAAACGTGGATGAGAGCGCTAACATGAAAGCCTCCTGATCGAGCCAACGTGTATCCTAGCATGGCCCATGCTACAATTCCGGCATGGACGTGGAACGCACGATTCAGTTCCTACTCGATAACGCCGCCCAGGCGGAGGCTCGGGCAGCGGCACGAGACGCTAAGTGGGCCGCCCGAGATGCCAAGGCGTCCGCTCGCATGGACCGCCTCGAAGCCAGCCAGAAGAAGGCACATACGTTGGTCGTCCAATTGATTGGTTTGATGAGCCAGCAGACGGCTCATCAAAACAGAACAGACAAGCAAGTCAAGGAAACGTCGGAAGCTGTGAACGCCCTCACGAAGAGGATCGATGCTTTCGTCGCCGCCTCCCTCAATGGCGGCCGGCACCGGAAGGACCGGAAGAACGGACATAATTAAGTCCTTCGGCAGCCGGAAGCACTATAATCTCACTTCATGAAAGCGATTACACACGCGACCGCAGCCCTGCTGCTGGCGGCTGCTTTCCTTTCTGCGCAGGCCAAGCGCGATTATCCGGTGAAGCCGGTGCCGTTCACCGCCGTTCACGTGAACGACGTTTTCTGGGCGCCGCGCATCGAGACGAACCGCAAGATCACCATCCCGTTCGCTTTCCAGAAGGACGAAGAGACTGGACGCCTCGACAATTTCATCCGCGCCGCGAAGGCTCTGCGCGGCGAGACGTTCGAGAATCACAAGCCGCCGGGATACCCCTTCGACGATACCGATGTCTATAAGGTGATCGAAGGCGCGTCGTACACGCTGAGCGTGCATCCCGATCCGCAGCTCGAAGCCTACATCGACGGACTCATCGAGAAAATCGGCGCGGCGCAGGAAAAGGACGGCTATCTCTACACCACGCGCACCATCGACCCCATCAACCCGCATCGTTGGGCCGGTCCGGAGCGGTGGGTGCTCGAATCGGTCGACAGCCACGAGCTCTACAATCTCGGACATCTGTACGAAGCGGCGGTCGCGCATTACCAAGCCACCGGCAAACGCACGTTGCTCGACATCGCTTTGCGCACCGCCGATCTGCTCGACCACACTTTCGGCCCCGGCAAGAAGGTCATCTGGCCTGGACATCAGATCACCGAGATGGGTCTCGCCAAGCTCTATCGCGTTACCGGCGACGAGCGTTATGTGAATCTCGCCAAGTTCATGCTCGATGTGCGCGGTCCTGACGGACGACAAGGCGCGGGACGCACCTACAACCAGTCGCACGTGAAGGTCGTGGATCAGACCGAAGCCGTGGGACACGCCGTGCGCGCAACGTACATGTACTCGGGAATGGCCGATGTTGCCGCGCTCACCGGCGACACCGGATACGTGAAGGCGATCCAGGCGATTTGGGACAACGTCGCCGGGAAGAAGCTCTACATCACCGGCGGCATCGGCGCGACCGGATCGGGCGAGGCGTTCGGAAAGAATTATGAGCTGCCGAACTTGACGGCGTACAACGAAACCTGCGCCGCGGTGGGCAACGATTATTGGAATCATCGCCTCTTTCTTCTCGATCCGGACGCGAAGTACATCGACGTGATGGAGCGAACGCTCTACAACGGGCTGATCTCCGGCGTATCGCTTGACGGCAAGTCGTTTTTCTATCCCAATCCGCTCGAATCCAATGGACAGCATCAGCGGAGCCCGTGGTTCGGCGTGGCCTGCTGCCCTGGGAACATCACGCGATTCCTGGCCTCGGTGCCGGGCTACGTCTACGCCGAGCGGGACGACGCCGTGTGGGTGAACCTCTTCATGGCCTCGACCGCCGACATCAAGCTCGACAACGGACGTACGGTGAATCTAGTGCAAGAGACGCGCTATCCGTGGGAAGGCGCGGTGAAGATGACCGTGAATCCCGACCAGAGCGCGCCGATGACGATCCACGTGCGGATCCCCGGATGGGCGCGGAACGAGGTCGTCGCGACGGATCTTTATCATTACGTGGACAAGGCGCCGGCGCCCGCCTCGCTCAAAGTGAACGGCCGGCCCGCGCCGCTTACGATCGATCGCGGCTATGTGGCGTTGACGCGAACCTGGAAGAAGGGCGACACCATCGAGCTGAATCTACCGATGCCGGTGCGCCGCGTGGGCGCGAACGAGCAGGTGGCGGCCGATCGCGGCCGCGTGGCGCTCGAGCGCGGTCCCATTGTCTACACCGCGGAGTGGGCGGACAATCCCGGCGGCAAAGTCCGCAACTTGATGCTGCCCGATAGCGCAACGCTCTCGAGCGAATTCAAGCCTGCGCTGCTGAACGGCGTCACCGTGGTCAAAGGGCGCGCCGTCGCGCTGGCCTATGACGCGCAAGGCAAGGTCGGCCGCACCGAACAGGAATTCACGGCGATCCCGTATTACGCCTGGGCCAATCGAGGCAAAGGACAGATGCTGGTGTGGCTGCCAAATCACGACGCGGACGCCAGGCCCGCCGCATTTCCAACCGTCGCAATGCTGGCCAAGGTCACAACGTCTGGACGCAAAAATCCCGAGCCGATTCACGACGGCGAGGAGCCCCCCAACTCCATCGATCACTCGTCGCAATTCGACTGGTGGCCGACGAAGGGAACCACGGAATGGGTTGAATATGCCTTCGACAAACAATCCACGGTTTCCGAGTGCGAGCTTTACTGGTTCGACGACACCGGGCGAGGCGAAGTGCGCGTGCCCGCATCGTGGCGTCTGCTCTATAAAGACGGCACGGAGTGGAAGCCGGTAGAGGCCTCCGGAACGTACGGCGTCGACAAGGACCGCTATAACAAAGTCGGGTTCAAGCCCGTGACCACCTGGGGCCTCCGCCTCGAGGTAACCATGCAGAAGAACTGGTCCGCGGGACTGCAAGAATGGAAGGTCAAGTAGCGCTTGCCAGAGATTCCCTTTGTCGTATAATGACGTTCGTACAGGCGTCTTTTTAAAGGGGAATCATTGTGAGTACAAGAACCGCAGTAGGGCGTAGTTTGTTCCTTGCGCTCCTGATCGGATCGGCTGGGTTTGTGCTGGCTGGTCCGCAAGATGCGAAAAAGGCCGCTCCGAAGGCGGCGCCAAAAACTTCCGAACAGGTATTCAAGAACATCCAGGTGCTCAAGGGAATTTCCGTGGATGACTTCATGGGAACGATGGGAATCATGACCTCGTCCTTGGGCATGGACTGTTCGGAGTGCCATCTGAATGCCGGCACCGAGAAAGTGGATTGGGCCGCCGACACGCCGCGCAAGATCATGGCCCGGCGGATGGTGCAGATGGTCGGCACGATCAACAAGGAACAGTTCGGCGGCCGGCAAATGATCACCTGCTGGAGCTGCCATCGCGGACGCGACCGGCCTTTGACCACGCCGACGCTGGCGAACGTCTACGGCCCCGTCGAATCCGTGATGGACGACGCTCTCGCGCCTCAAGCCGGACAACCCTCGGCTACCGAGATCTTCGATAAATACATCCAGGCCGCAGGAGGGGCGGAGAAGGTCGGCGCCATGAAGAGCTTCGTGGCGAAGGGATCGAGCGTCAGCTTCGGCGGGTTCGGCGGCGGAGGGCATGTGGAGCTCATCGCCAAATTCCCCGATCAACGAGCCACCTTCATTACTTTCGATTCTTCGACGAAGCGCGAACCGAACATGCGCACCTACAACGGCCGATCGGCTTTGCTGCGGGACCCCCCCACCAATCCCCGGCGCGACCACCTCCCCCGCGGGGGGAGGCAC